>DASZWY010000187.1:0-2117 GCA_035546135.1 Opitutales bacterium | reverse complement strand
ATGGCGTGAACCGGGCGCATTGGTGTGGGCCAGCTCGTCCACGAGCACGAGTTGCGGGCGCCGCGCGAGAATGCCCTCCAGGTCCATCTCCTTGAGCACGGCGTCGCGGTAGGGAACTTCCCGGCGCGGCTGAAGGGGCAGCTGGTCGAGCAGGGCCTCGGTTTCGGCGCGGCCATGGGTTTCGACGACGCCGACGAGGACATCCGTGCCGTCGCTCTTTTCCTTGCGCGCACTGCGCAGCATGGAATACGTCTTGCCAACCCCGGGGCACATGCCCAAAAAAATCTTCAAATGCCCGCGCTTGGCGCGTGATTCCTCGGCGCGCAAGCGGGCGAGGAGGGCGTCCGGGTCGGGGCGATGTGGCGGAGCGTCCATCTTGCGAAGGCAAGAAACACTAGGATCAGTTTAATTCAATTTTTGCCGGGGTGTCCATGCCGAACGGGAGCACGACTTGAGCGGACGGGTCCGCACGCCAGCTGCCAGCGTCGCAGTGCCACGATCGCCCAAATACCCTCCACCATGCCAAAAGGCCATGCGCCCGGCAAAAATCCGTAGATTGAGGCCAGCACGCACGAACCGGCAAATGCCAGCACAAACCATGCGCCTCGCGGCTCCAAGGCAATAGCAGACAAGCATGGCAGTGACCGCGAACAGGCCGAAGATGGTCAGCCAGCTCATCACGAGAGGACAATGGCCATCATGATGGTCCAGACGAGAACGGCTCCCGCGAACAGGCAAAGCATAAATCGGTCGGTTCGGGCCTTGATCGCCGGGTCCGGCTTGACCCATGACAGGTCTTTGACCCAGCGGACGCCCAACAACGCGTCGGCGCCGGCGATGGACGACCATTGGTGGGCCTCGGAAATGTAGCCTTCGGCCGCCAGCCAGCGCACAAAGGCAGTTTTGCGGCCAGGCGAAAAACGGTTGCTGGTGGCGCGCACGACGACTTGCCCGTCCACCTCCTCGACTCGCAACAGGGTATCAAGTTGCGCATGATAAAAGTCACGGGTACGGGCGGAGAAGATTTTCGTTTTCATGGGGATGGCGGGGCACGCGATGCCCTACGTTGCGGTGGTTTTCCAGGCCGTGGGCAATAAGTCCATCGTTGCTTAAAAAACAGGCGGGATGGGGCGGTAGATGGAAAAAGTCGGCGAAAAAATGGAATGTTTGACACTTTTAGGCAGGACTCCTTCCGCCTTTTCATGAATGGTCACGACCACGGCTTCCCCATGGCGGCGGGGCGCTACCAGCCAGATCGGACAGGTAAGGCGCCGGAGCACTTCACGGGCAGTCTGCCGATGGAGCCAAGCCAGGCAGCGGGGGCAAGCATGGGTGCTCATGACAATGGCATCGGCAGGCAGAAGCTTGGCCTGCCAGATGATTTCCTCGGCGGGGCTGCCTTCGCCGATCAAGTATTCAACTGATGCCGGCAAAGAAGCCTGGGCGGCAAGTTGGTGAAGGCGTTGCAAAACTTCCCCGTGCCGGAAGGGCACGCCTAAGGGCAGGACGTGAAAAAGCACTATCGTCGCCGACAATTCCTGCGCCAGCCGCGCACCCAAAATCACCGACGAAAGCGAGCCGTCGGAAAGGGTCACAGGCACGAGAATCCTTTTTGCGTGCATGACACATCCCATTAAGACACGGAAGTGGAGGCGGCCGCAGGGGCGGCCGCGGTCGGCGGGGGCGGGAGCGCGGGTTTAGTCGCGGGCCACTTCTCATCGAGGGCCAAATTCAGCAACAGGACATTGACGCGCGCCTGGCCCAAGATGCCCCATTGCGGGGGCTCGACAAATTGTTCGACGAGCGCGCTGACATCCGCTTGCTTCACGCCGCGGGCGCTGGCGACGCGGTTGATTTGGAAGCGCGCCGCTTCCGGGCTGATGTGCGGGTCCACGCCGCTGGCGGAAGTGAAGACGAGATCGGCCGGCACGGGAGCGTCAGCCGGCAGCTGGTTGGCTTCGCGCAACGCCTTGGCATGGCTGAGGACGTTGTCGTGCAGGTTCTTGTTGGTGGGACCAAAGTTGCTCGCGCCCGAGGGCACAGTCGAAAAGACCGGCGTGGTGGCGGAGGGCCGCGGCCAGAAATATTGTGGCGCAGAGAACTGCTGGGCAAGGAGC
>DASZWY010000186.1:0-24158 GCA_035546135.1 Opitutales bacterium | reverse complement strand
TGGGCATACTCCGGGCACAAGTCATGGCCGGTAACCACAATCGGCACGCCGCGTTCGGACCAATGCGCGAGGTGCTCGACGGCGTGCTTGTCATCGGGCCGGTCAGCCAGCAAGCCATCGAGCGCGAGATTCTCAATCAGGTTGAAATCATTGAAAACGATGAGGTGCGCGCCGAGTTCGCGGGCGGCGAGACTGGCCCCCAAGGCGACCGCCGAGGAGTTGCCCTCATGCTTGGGAACGTAAATGCCAAAGAGTGGTGAGTGCATGGGCCGAGCTTGTTTCCTCATGCTAACTCAAGAGCCTCCCCACGCCTATCGGGGGAACCCTGTAGCGCTCCCTGCGTTGAATGCGTATTATTATGGCAGAACCTCGGGGATGCGCCGTGAATGAAACACCCCGGATGGCCCTTTTTTAAAAAATATCTCGTTTGTTTGAAATGACTTATGAATCACGACGGCATAAACGCCCAGGTTGATTCGAGAAGGGAAATAGCCCAAGGAAGACTCGGGGTTTTAACGGCCCTAGCAGAAGCCTGGGGGTTGCGTGCCCGCAGCATCGCTGGCTATCGTGGAGCGGCGATTTTGACCCCAGTCTGCAGCCGAATATCATCGGAGGCCGCGCCGACTTGAAAGTCATACAGGCCCGGCGCAACGACGTAGTCTTTTTTGCGAGTGTCCCAGAGGCGCAGGTTCTGGGTGGGAATGTCGAGTTCGACGACGAGCTTTTGCCCCTTGGGAATGGCGACGCGTTGGAAATTCACCAGGCGCTTGCGCGGCGTGGCGGGGTCACGATTGCCCCGCGGATGCGCGTAAACTTGGATGACCTCGTCGCCGTCCCGTACGCCAGTGTTGGCCACTTCGACAAACAGGCGGATGGTGCCATCGTTGGCAACCAGCGCAGCGTCAGACCAGAGTTTGTCGTAGCTGAAGGACGTGTAGCTGAGGCCGTGGCCGAAGGCGAAAAGCGGCTGGCCGGTGAAGTAACGGTAGGTGCGATTGGCCATGCTGTAATCGTCGAACGCCGGCAAATCGGCGGTGGATTTATAAAAGGTTACCGGCAGGCGGCCGGAGGGATTGTAGTCGCCGAAAAGCACATCGGCCACCGCGGTGCCGCCCGCTTCGCCGGGATACCAAGCCTGCACAATTGCCGGCAGATGCGCGGCCTCCCACGGCATCGCGATGGCGCTGCCGCTGCAATTGACGAAAATCACCGGCCGGCCCGTGGCGTAAAGCGCCTGGAGCAATTGGTCCTGAATGACGGGCAGTTCGATGCGCGTGCGGTCGCCGCCGGAAAAACCGTCGAGCTTGGTGTTCATCTCCTCGCCTTCGAGCTGGGAGCTGATGCCGCCGACGTAAATCACCACGTCCGAGCCTTGGGCAAGCTTCACGGCGTCATTGAACTGGGCCTGTTCGCTCGCGCTGAGTTTGCCGTTCGCGGGAGCGGGCGGCGGAGCGGCCCGACCGCGGGCGCCCCGTGTTCCAGCCGTGCGATAGCCCTGAACCAGCGCGCAGCCGGGGGCATAACCCACCTCGATATTGCCGGCCGCCGCCGCGGCGCGGATCCCGGCGAGGATGGAAACCGGCTGCGAAGGGGTGCCGTTGTAGTTGCCCAAAAGCATTTGCGTCGTGTCGGCATTGGGGCCGATGACCGCGATTTTCTTGAGCCGGGCGTGGTCGAGCGGCAGCACGCCGGAATTTTTCAGCAACACGATGGATTCGCGCGCGGCGCGCAATGCCAGCGCGGCGTGCGCGGGCGTGTCCACGTCGGCCAGCGTGTATTTGGCATACGGCACGCGCTCCGGCGGGTCGAAGAGGCCGAGTTGAAACCGCGCCAGCAACACGCGGTGCAGCGCCTGGTCGATGTCGTGCTCGGTAATCAGCCCCTGCGCGAGCGCGCCCGCGAGGCCGGAGTGGTATTGCGGCGGGTTGCGCGTGCCAAAACCGCAATTGAGGTCGAGCCCGGCTTTGAGCGCGAGGGCCACGGCCGCTTCTCGCGTGGCGACGATTTTATGGTTCTTCCAAATGTCCTCGACCGAATCGCAATCGGAAACGACGTGGCCCTGAAAGCCCCAGCGGTCGCGGAGAATTTGCGTGAGCAGCAGCGGGCTGGCGCTGGCGGAGGCGCCGTAAACGCGATTGTAGGCGCCCATCACCGTGCCCACATGGCCTTCGCGCACCGCGGCTTCGAAGTGCGGCAGGTAATTATTATAAAAATCCTTTTCCGACGGCGAAACGTTGGCGGTGTGGCGGGTGGACTCCGGCCCGCTGTGCACGGCGTAATGCTTGGCGGTGGCCAGCGCCTTAATGTAATGCGGGTCGCTGCCCTGGAGGCCGGTGATGAACGCCACCGCCATGCGACCGGTGAGGTAGGTGTCCTCGCCATAAGTTTCCTGGCCACGGCCCCAGCGCGGATCGCGAAAGAGGTTGATGTTCGGCGACCAGAACGTGAGCCCGTAATATTGCCACTCCTGCGCGCTCCAGGGGCCGGTGGCGACGCTGTCGTTGAATTTGCCGCGAGCCTCGGTGGCGATGGTGTCCGCAATGTTGTGCAGCATTGCGGGGTCCCACATCGCGGAAAGGCCGATGGCCTGCGGGAAAACGGTCGCCGTGCCGGCGCGCGCGACGCCGTGCAGCGCCTCGTTCCAATAATTATACGCGGGGATGTTGAGCCGCGCGATGGCCGGGGCATCGTTGCCGAGCTGGCTGATTTTCTCGTTGAGGGAAAGCCGGCGAATGAGGTCGTCCACGCGCGGTGCAAAAGGCTGGTTGGGATCGGTATAAATGACCGGCGCCTTGACCACGGGAACCTGGCCGAAATCAGGCGAATCGGCGGCGGCAAGCGGGGCCAGCGGCAGCAAATGCGCGGCGGGCGCGGCCAAATCCTCGAAACGCAGCGCGGTCGAAATATACGCGGGTCGGCCCGAGACATAAAACGTGTCGAGCGGGCGGGAATAGTAATCCGGCGCGGAAGCCGCGGCGGCGGCCGGCGGGGCAGCGGCAGGGCAGTCACAATCATCGTTCGACGCGGCCAACGCCGCCGTCGTCAATGCGAGGACGCACCAAACCAGCAGAAAGGAGTAACGCATGGGGCAAGCGTTAGTGAGCGAGAAAAGCCAATCACAAATTCCCGCCACCGGAAAGGCAAACTTTGGCGCTTAAACGACGCGCGCGCCCGGCACTGGCCGGGCCAGATGCTCGCCCAGGGCCACCGCGCCGAGCGCGAGCAGGAGCGACACCGCGATGAACTGCAGCGCGGCGGAATCGTCGCCCACGATGATGTCGCCGTAAATGGCCAGGGGGATGGTGGTCGTGCGCTCGGCGATGTTGCCGGCGAAGACGACGGTCGCGCCAAACTCGCCCAGCGCGCGCGCAAAGCCGAGGATGCCGCCCGCCAGCACCGCCCGCCGCGCCAGGGGCAAGGTGATTTGCCAAAAGACTTTCCCTGGGCCCGCGCCCAAAGAGCGCGCGGCGTCCTCGAGTTGCGGGTCCACATTTTCAAAACCGATGCGCGCGGTGCGCACCACGAGCGGGAACGACATCACGGCCATGGCCATCACCACCGCCCTCCAGGTGAAGACAATGTCGAGCCCGAGGGTATTTTGCAAAATGGCGCCAAGCCAGCCGTGGCGGCCAAAGAGCAGCAGCAGCGCAAAGCCGGTGGCCACCGGCGGCAGCACCAGCGGAATCGCCACGAGCGTCTCGACGAAAATTTTTCCCGGCCAGCGTTTGCGGGCCAGCAGCCATGCCACCCACAGCGCCACCGGGAGCGACCCCGCCGTTGCAAGCGCCGCCATCGCCAGCGTGAACAGGACCACTTCGCCGCTCATTGGGCTGTGCCGGAGGAGGCGGCGGGTGCAGGTTTGGCCGGGGCTGGTTTATCCGGAAGCGTAAAACCGTAGCGCGCAAAAACGGCCCGGGCCGAATCACCCAGGAGAAATTCGCGGACTTTGGCCGCGGCCGCGGCGGAAGGCGCATCCTTGAGCATCGCCACGGGATAATGAATCGCCGGGCCGCCGGCTTCCGGCACGGTCCAGGCGATGCGGACTTTTTTCTCGATGGCGGCATCCGTGCGGTAAACGATGCCGGCTTCGGCATTGCCGGCGGCGACGGCGGCCAGCACCGCGCGCACATTGTCGAGCGGCACCAGCTTGTCTTTCACGGCGCCGGCCAATTTGAGTTTTTCGAGGCAGGCCATGGCATAGCGGCCCGCCGGCACCGTCTGCGGGTCGCCTATGGCGAGATGCTTGATTTCCGGCGCGGCGATAAAATCGGGCTGGCGGTATTTTTGGAGATCGGCCGCCGGAACAATGAAAACAAGCGCATTGCCCAGGAGCCGGGCGCGCGTGCCCGGCTGGAGCAAGCCGGCTTTTTCCAGGCCATCCATCGTCTCATCGTCCGCGGAAATAAAAATATCGACGGGCGCGCCGGACTTGACTTGCTGCGCCAGCACGCCCGAGGCCGCGAGGTTCGTCTTGAGCGCGACGCCGGTCTCCTTCTGGCACAGCGGCGCCAGCTCGGCCAGCACATCCTTGAGACTCGCCGCAGCGGACACGATGACCTCCGCGCCCTGCAGCGGCGCCCACAGCAATGCGAACACCAGCAAGAGGACCAGGGGGATTTTTGGCTTCATGCGAAAACCTCGAAAATAAGCCCGTTCCGCCCAAAAGCAAGCGGCCCCTTTGATTAAGCGTTGTGTGCCGCGCCGCTTCGACGTTGGATGGCAACCGACCCTATGACCGACGCGGGATTTTTCATTTCGATGCGGCTGCTCGCCGCGAGCGAACCCGGTTTCCGCCCGTTCACGCCGTTGCATTATCTGACCCTGCTCGGCTGCGCCGCCTTCGTCGGCGGCTCGGTTTTCATCGGCAAAAAACTCCAACACCGCCCAAAGGCCGCGGCTGAACCGGGCTGGCGAAACGCCCAGGGGTGGCTCTGCCTCGTCATTTACGCCCTTTACCAAATCTGGCTGTGGCTGCCGCAAAATTTCCGCTGGGATGAAAGCCTGCCGTTGGAATTTTGCGACATGGGGATGCTGGTGGCCGCCGGTGCCATGCTCGGGCGCGCGCGGTGGTTGCGCGGGCTGCTCTATTTCTGGCTGACGGTCTTCACCATCCAGGCCTTTATCACCCCGGTATTGCAAAAAGGCCCCGCGCGGCCGGAGTTCTGGCTCTTCTGGCTGGCGCACACCTCGATTGCCAACGCGGCAATATACGACCTCGTCGTCGGAAAGTTCCGGCCCGATCTTACGGACGCCGTGCGCAGCTATGTGATTTCGTTTTTCTATGCGGCGGCACTTTTGATTGTCGATAATCTCTCCGGCTGGAACTACGGCTACGTCGGCCCGTTCAAGCCGGCGACGCCGACACTGCTTGATGCACTGGGTGATTACCCGCTGCGGCTCGTCTGGATGGTGTTGATTGCGGCCGCGGGCTTCGCCATTGCCTGGCTACCGTGGGCCATCGTGCGGCGCAGGCGGCGCTGAATCACGCCGGAGTGGAAGCCGCAGGCGGAGCGGACGCGGGCGCATTGCGCTGCTGCCATTCCTCCGCCGTATAAATATCCTGATAGATTCCATAGCGCCGGCCCGAAAGCTGGTAGAATGGCTTGAAGGTCACTTCGTTATTGTCGCCGCCAACGCCCGTGGCGTGAAAAACCACCGGCAAATCGGTCGTGGCGTCGGGTTTTGGCATTTCGGTGGGCATCACGCGCTTCAGCCAATTGGAGACCGGCTCGCCGGCTTTGGCGAGAAACACGGGATACTTTGCCTGGCGCCCTCCTCCACCACGGCGTCCCCGGCCGCCGCCCTGAACCTGGCCCACGGCGCCGCCACCCGCACTGTTCGCGGCGGTGGCCGCCGCCTCGGCCGCCTGCGCAACCGTCTGCGCGTTGGGCTGACTGTAGTCCGCCCCCAGCACGTAGGGGCCCCACTTGAGCGCGACACGATTGGGGTTGTCCGCCAGGGGCTCTGGGTAAAGCGCCTTGGGGAGGGAAACTTCAACGGTGTCGCCGGTTTTCCAGGTGCGTTTCAATTCCGCGTAAGTTCCGGCGGGGGGCAGGTCCTTGACCGGCTCGCCATTGACCTTGAGCGCAAAGCCTTCGCCGGCCCAAAACGGCCGGCGCAACGCCAGCGTGAGCTCCTTGGCGGAATTGGCGGTGATTTTCAGCGTGGCGACAGCGGTGTCGCCGGGTGCGACGGTCGTTTCGAGATTCACGCCCTGGCCGGCCCAGGCCGCGGTCGAGGGCGTGTAGAAATTGACCCACAATTTATCCAAACTCTTGCCGGCGCTCGTATAATAGACGCCAAAACCGTGCAACGCGTGGTTCTCCAGGCCGGTGCCGCAGCAGCAGGTCATGCCATACAGGCCCTGATATTCGTGCGTTTCACCCGGACTGACCGGCACCATGTAGCAAAGCTGGCCGTCGTTGAAATTGATCGAGCCAAGGACGTGGTTGAACAACGCGCGCTCATGGAATTCGGCGAACTTGTTGTCGGGCTGGAGCGCAAACAGCAGCCGCGTCAGCTTCACCATGTTGTAGACATTGCATGATTCGCAGGTGCGCAGATCGGCGCTGCGCTGGCCGGTGCCGTCCACCTCGTCACTCAGACGGTCCGGCGGGCCAAAGGCCTCGTCGTAGCCATGGCCGCCGGTGGCAAAAGTGTGGTGGTTGACCACCGCCTCCCAAAAGAATTTCGCGGCCTCGCCATCGGGAGCGTTGCCGCCATAAATCTGGCGCACGAGTTCGCCGAGCAGTTTCGGCACGTTAGTGTTGCCGTGCTTGCCGGCGAGGATGTCACGGTGGTCGGCGAGCGGGTTGACGATGGCGTCGTGGTGGAATTTTTGCGAAAGCTTGAGCCAGCGGTCGTCGCCCGTGTCGGCATAAAGGTCGGCGAAGGATTCGTTGATGCCGCCGAATTCCGTGCCGAGCATGCGCTGCATCTGCGCGTCGCTGAGGCCGCCGACGACGCCCTCCGTCCAGGCGGCAAACTTCACCGCAACGTCAAGCGCCGCGCGGTTGCCCGTCTGGCGGTAGGCATCGCGCAGGCCGGCCAGCAGCTTGTGCTGCACATACCACGGCGACCACATGCCGTTGAGGTCGAATGCGCCGGAGTTGATGACGCCCGCCTTGATTTCCTCAAAGAGCGCCTTGCCGTCCACCGCGGGCTGCGGGCCGTTGCGCCGGCCGGGCTGCCAGCCGTCGGGAATATAAACGCTGACGAGCTTGCCGTTGATCTCAACCTGGCCGTTCTCCGGCATTGCCCCACGCGGCAGGCTGCCCATCAGCGCGCCGAGATAGCCGTCGCCGTAGGCGTCCTGCACCGCTTGATATTCGCCGACCAGGTAATCCGCGCGACGCTTGAATTCCGCGTCGCCGGTGGCGGCATACATATAACTGACCCCGGAGAGATAATGTCCCGCCATCGCGCCGGTGAGCTGGCGGCCCGGGCCTTCCCAGCCGGGGTAGCCGTCATCCGTCTTGGCCGGCAACCCGGCGCGTTCGCGAAAACGGTACATCAGCTTGTCCATATCGAGCCGCAGGAGATTTTGCCGGCCCAAATCCTGCGCGCGCTTGAGCGGCCCGCCCGTGAGGCGCACTGCGGAAAGCGGCAGCGGCGTCGCCTCGAACGGTACAACATTCGCAATGGGATGCAGCACGCCCGGCGCAGCCGCGGCCGGGCCCAGCGCCGGCAAGGCGTCGGCGGCGTGGCCCAGGGCCCGGGTCAGCAGCAGCGCCGCCGTGGCCGAAAAACTGGTGGCGAGAAATTGGCGGCGGCCGCAGCACGCGCACGTTCCGAGGGAAGCCGAACGGGGATTTTTCATGGGGGCAAACTCCAATCGGGGGTACTCGACCAGCGTGTGCGAAATACTGGCAGAGTCAAACCAACAGGAGCCAATCAAGGGCGCGCAAAAGTAATTCTTGCCACGCGGGCGTTTTTGTGAAACTGTATCAACTTCGTCGAGCGTTGGTTCACTGGGTTCACCGGTTTTCATGGCGTTCGGAACCCTGCGGGCATCTCTCCGAGAAGTGGCCTTTAGCGGTCCACCTTCTTCCCTCGGAATTATTCGTTAGCCCGCCCTGGGCTGCCAGCCTCCGCCGATTGCGGGGCGCCGGCGCATTCCCCCGGGACGCCCTCCTTATGTCACCCAGCTCCACGACCTTTGCCCAATTGGGCCTGTCCGCGCCGCTTCTGCGCGCCCTGTCCGAAAAAAATTATCTGCATCCTTCGCCCATCCAGGCCGAGGCCATCCCCCATCTGCTCGCGGGCCGCGACGTGATGGGCTCCGCCCAGACCGGCACCGGCAAGACCGCGGCGTTCGCGCTGCCGATTTTGCAGCGCCTCAGCGAGAACCCGTTGCCGCGCACGCCGCGTTCGCCGCGCGCGCTCATCCTGACGCCCACGCGCGAACTCGCCGTGCAAATCGGCGACAACTTCACCGCCTACGGCAAGCATCTGCAACTGCGCCACGCCGTGATCTACGGCGGCGTCGGCCAGATGCCGCAAGTGCGCGCCGCGCACGTCGCCGACATCGCCATCGCCACGCCGGGCCGCCTGCTCGACCTCGCCAGCCAGGGCCACATCCGCTTTGACCGCGTCGAAATCCTCGTGCTCGACGAAGCCGACCGCATGCTCGACATGGGCTTCGCGCCGGACATCAAGCGCATCATCGGCAAGCTGCCCGCGCAACGCCAGTCGCTGCTCTTTTCCGCCACGATGCCCCCGAGCATCCTCGACCTCGCCGCCCGCGTGGTGCAAAAGCCCGTGCGCGTCGCGATGACGCCCGAGACGCCGACCGTGGACCGCATCGCGCAGAGCGTGGTCCATGTCGAGCACGGCCAGAAATACCCGTGCCTGCGCCAATTGCTCGGCGAGAATCCGAAAAAACTCGTCCTCGTGTTCATGCGCACCAAACACGGCGCCAACAAGCTCGCCCGCAACCTCGAGCGCGACGGCTTCCACGCGGAGGCCATTCATGGCAACAAATCGCAGTCGGCCCGCCAGCGCGCACTGGAAAGTTTTCGCTCCGGCCACACCCCCATCCTCGTCGCGACAGACGTCGCCGCGCGCGGGATTGACGTGAAGAATATCTCGCTGGTCGTCAATTACGACCTGCCCGAGGAGCCCGAGGCCTACGTCCACCGCATTGGCCGCACGGCCCGCGCCGGCACCGAAGGCCGCGCCATTTCCTTCTGCGAGTCGGACGACCGCCGTGACCTGCAGGCCATCCAGCGCATGATTCGCAAAACGATCCCCGTGCTGAAAATCACCGCGGCCCCGCTGGAAAAGTCCGCCGCGCCGCGTCCCGCCACCCCCCATGCCCCGGCGCATGTTCCGGCCCACTCTCCCGCACACGCCGCTCCCCGTGCCGCGGCCCACCCTCCGGCCCATTCGCATCCGCGCGCAACCGCTCACTCTCCTGCCCATGCTCCGGCCCCGTATCGTGAGCATCGCCCGCATCACGAATCGCGTCCGCGCCATGAACCTCGTCCGCGGCATGAGTCCACGGCCCGGTATGAATCGGCGGCCCGACACGAGCACGCTCCGCGGACGGAGCATGCCCCCCGGTCGGATTACGCCCCGCGTCCCGCCGGCACGCACGCGCCAACGCCCCACGGCCAACGCGCCCGCCCGGCCCAGCGCAGCTATTTCCAGCGCCAGCGCCGCGGCACCTACCGCTCCGGCTGGCAGCCGTAAGCATTCCGCTCAACCCTCCGCGGCGCGGGGCAGGCGTTTCTTGCCCTGCCAAGGCTGGGGCTTTTTGTCGAACTTGCCCTTTTTTGGAAAGAGGGGCCGGTCTTCGCGCGGGGGCTTACCGACGAGCTCGAATTTAATCGGGCAGCCGCGCAGCTTGAACGCCGTCTGCAAACTGGCGGCCAGGTGGCGCGCGTAACTGTCGTCGAGTTTTTCCGCGCGGTTGCAATACAGCCGCAACGTGAAGGGATGGCGCGCGACCTGCACGGCGTAGTAGCACTTGAAGCGCCGCGCGCCGACGAATTTCGGCGGGTTCGACTCGAGGAAGCCGCGCAACTGGCGGTTGAGCGGCCCGGTGGGCAGCGACTTGCGCATCGAGTTGAAGATGGCGCGGGCCTCGGCCAAGATGTCTGTCACCGCCGTGCCTTCGATGGCGGAGGTGAAAATAATCGGCGACTGCGGCAGGAAAAACAGCTGCGACTGCACGGCCTTGAGAAAGGCGTTCTTGAATTCGCGCAGATTTTGGTAGCCCTCAATCGGCGTTTTCTCGAAGCGCTTTTGCGCGATGTCCCACTTGTTGACGACGACGCCGAGCGCCTTGCCCTGTTCGAGGATTTCGCCCGCGAGCGTCTTGTCCTGCTTGGTCACGCCGTCAAGCGCGTCGAGCACGAGAAACACCACGTCGCTCTCGGCGATGGCTTCGCGTGAGCGGTTTTGCGAAAAATATTCGACCGAGGTATCCACGCGCGAACCGTGGCGCAGGCCGGCGGTGTCGAGAATCGTGAACGGCCACGCTTCGCCGTTTTCCGCGGTGTAGTCGAAATCAATCATCACAGCGTCGCGCGTGGTGCCGGGGACTTCGCTGACGATGAGGCGCCGGTCCTTGAGCAGGGCGTTGCCGAGGGAGGACTTGCCGACGTTGGGCCGGCCCACCAGGGCAAATTTCACGCGCTCGAGCGCGCCGGGCGCCACCGGCTCCGGCGCGGGCAGCGGGCCGAGGAGCTGTGCGATTTTCTCCATCAGTTCCGAGATGCCGTGGCCGTGCTCGGCGGAGACGCGGATCGTGTCGCGAAAACCAAGTTTGGAAAAATCGGCGATCGCGGAGTGTTCCTGCCGGGCGTCGTCAGCCTTGTTCACGACGAGGATACAAGACTTGCGCGAAGACCGCAGGCGTTCGGCAATGCGTTCGTCGGCATGCGTCAAACCCGCCCGGGCGTCGGTGACAAAGAGTACGACGCCCGCGGCGGCGAGGGCGAAATCCACCTGCTCCTCGGTGGCCGTGACGATGACGGCGGGCGATGCGCCGTCCATCAGGCCGATGCCGCCGGTATCCATGAGCAGGTAGCCGCCGCGCTCGGCCGGGAGTTGGGCAGTGACAAGGTCGCGCGTGACGCCGGGTTGGTCGTGGACGATGGAGATGCGGCGGCCCGCCAGCCGGTTAAACAGGCGGCTTTTGCCGACATTAGGCCGGCCCACGAGGGCGACGCTGCGGGAAATGGACATAAAATTAATCTACCGCCAAGGCGCCGGGAGCGCAAAGGAGATTGTTGGACAAAGGCCGGCGGCCTTCGTCTCGCGGTTAAGCAGCGCTGACCTGCTTTTTCGCGGGGGCCTGCTGCGCCTCCGAACGGTGCTGGGCTTTCTCGCCCTCGACGGTTTCGACGAATTTCGCAATGCGGTCGCAGGCGGCGATGATCTGGTCGTAACCGGTGGAGAAGCTGGCGCGCACAAAGCCCGCGCCGCCGGGGCCAAAGGCCGTGCCGGGAACGACGGCGACCTTCTGTTCCTGCAACAGGCGCTTGGCAAAGTCCATCGAGGACAGGCCGAAATTTTCCACGCTGGGGAAGGCGTAAAACGCCCCCTTGGGCGTGTGGCAGGGCAGCCCCAGTTCGTTGAAGCGGGCGACGATGTAGTCGCGGCGCTGCTGGTACTTGTCGCGCATGCGCAGCACGTCGTCCCAGCCATGGCGCAGGGCCTCGATGGCTGCGATCTGCGAAAGAATGGGCGCGCACATCATGCAGTATTGGTGCACCTTCATCATCGCCTCAATGAGCGCGGCGGGGCCGCAGGCGAACCCCAGGCGGAAGCCCGTCATGGCAAAGGCCTTCGACATGCCGTGGAGGAAGACCGTGCGCTCACGCATCCCGGGCAGCGTGGCGATGGAGACGTGGCTGCCGTCAAAAGTCAGCTCGGCGTAAATTTCGTCACTCAAGACGACCAGGTCCTTCTCGACCGCAAAGCGCGCGATCTGCTCCAGGCGGGCGCGGTCGGCGACGCCGCCGGTGGGATTTGTCGGGAAATTGAGAATCAGGGCCTTGGTGCCCGGCTGCCAGGCGGCGGCGAGCGCCGCGGGGTCGAGCGCGAACTGGTCGGCCGCGGTGGTGGCAACCGGAATCGCCACCGCGTGCGCGAGCGTGACGCTGGGAGAATAGGAGACGTAACAAGGCTCGTGGTAAATGACCTTGTCGCCAGGGTTGAGCAGTGCGCGCAGGGCGATGTCGAGCGCCTCGGAGACGCCGACGGTGGTCAGGATTTCGTCGTCGGGCCGATACGAGAGATTGAAATGCTTTTCGATGTAGGCCGAGATGGCTTTGCGCAGGCCGAGCAGGCCGCGATTGTCGGTGTAGTGCGTCTTGCCCTGCTCGAGCGCGTAAATCGCCGCCTCCCGAATGTGCCAGGGCGTGACAAAGTCCGGCTCGCCGATGCCGAGCGAGATGGCATCGGGCATCTGCGCGACGACCGCAAAGAAATCCCGAATGCCGGAACGCGGCAGGCCGGTGACGTGCTTCGCGACAAAGCGCTGGGAGGTGTCGGACATGGCAGGAAACGAAGAAAAAGGGAAAAGGAAAATGGAAGAAAAGGCCGTCCAGAAATAAACCCGAAAAGGGTTTCGGGTGGATTCGGGGATCAGCGCCACTCTTCACGCGCTGACCGCGGGCTTGTCGGCCGGGGCGTGCTCGCGGGCGAGCAGGTAGCCCTGCTCCTTGTAGGCACGCAGCATGAAATGCGTGGCGGTCGAGACGACGCCGTGGAGCGTGGCCAGGCGCTCAAAGACAAAGGCGGCGATTTCGCGCAGGTTGTGCGCGCTGACGATAACGAGCAGGTCATAGGCGCCGGACATGAGGTAGCAGGAACGCACCTGCTCGAACTTGGCGATGCGCGTGGCCAGGCGGTCGAAGCCGCCCTCGCGCTCGGGGCTGATTTTGACCTCGATGACCGCGAAGACCTGGTTCTCGGAAAGATAATCCGGGTTGAGCACGGGGCGCCAGCCCAGCAGCACGCCCTGGGCCTTGAGCGTGGCGAGCTCCTGCTCCATTTCGGCCGGGGTCAGGCGCAGCACCTCGGCCATCTGGGCCGTGGAGAGCGCTTCGCCTTCCAGCATGAGTTTGAGGACGGGATTCATGGGTGCAACCGGGTGAAAAAGATGGATTAGAACAGAAAACCGCCCCCCTGGCACGCTGAAAAACAACTTAACCCAAGCATTAAAAATGGACCGTGTCATCGTTATCCGGCGGAGGACCCAGGAGGGCATCCTCAAGATCCTTCTGACGCAGATGCCAAACGAGCATGGTATTGGCGCAATTGGCGTCCGGAATGGGACGGTGGCGGCGCAGCCAGGCACATAACCGGGCAAATCGCAACCGGTCAAAATCACCATACTGCTTGTCCCAAAATAAAAGTGGATGCTGCTTGAGCAGCGCTTTTAAACGCGCCGGGTTGCGGACCGCGGCGGCGTATAACTTCACATAGTTTTTGGCGGCTTGGTATTGGTTCTCATTTTCGGTGCTCCATGGGCCAAACGCGATGGAGTAAACCGACTCGTAGAGTGTGGCGCTGATGATGTAGATACCGGGAGCCAGGGGGTAAGTGCGCTTCAACCGCCAGTCCGGCATGCCGGGCAGACGGATGGCATTGATGCCGTAATATTCCGGGTCATCGACCCCGAAATAAGCCAGAAAAACCGGCGTGCGATTGCCCGGGTCGTTTTCGTCCAGCCATTGCTTGACCGCCGGAAAATCCATGCCCCAATCGAGCGAACTGTCCACCAGATGCTGATAACCCTTGGCCGGCCCGCCGACCAAGGGGCTGAAATAGGTCAAATAATCAGGGTAGAGTGTCACGCATTCGGCGACATGGTAAGCCGGCAGCAGCACGAGCAATAAGCGCCCCCAGCGGCGAAGGCGCAGCCAGATAAAGGCAAATGAGCCGCCAACCAGAACGTAAAGCGGGGGATAAATTGGCATAATATGACGATGGCCAATGTCCACATCCTGGATAATCGCAATGACGAGGAAAATTGCGATCAGCACGAAGTAAGGCATGGCATTGTAAAGCGGAGGCAATGAAGCCCAGGCGGCCGGCCCCGCCACCGGCCCCGGCGGGCAGCCGGAGCTTCGCCGCACCCACCACCAGCCCCCCAGCCCCACTGCGGCCAGGATAAACAGCGTGGGGGAAGTCTTGTCCCAAATGGTGTGAAAGAAAAAAACCGTGCTGCCACCAAAATACCATTGGCCGTCCATGAAGGATTGGCGTTCTTCATTGGTGGCCAGCAATGAGGCCACCCCCTTGAGAAATCCTTCAGGCAGCAAATGGCGGTCATATAACCCGTTCATCAATGATTCGACGCGCGGGTCCACCGAGTCAAATATGACATAATCGGCCAGTTTGATGGCGGGATTGGTTGGGTCGGGGCTGGAGGCGAAACGGAAATCGTAATGCGCCCACAGGGTGGCCCAGGCCACCAAAGCATGCAGCAGAAACAAACCGCTGAACACCGCCGCCTGTGACCCCGGCGATTTAAACCACCGCGGATGCCCAAGCTTCCATTCCAGCGGCAGCCCGGAAAATAGTTTAACCAAAACCAGGGTAAGCGTCACGGGGAAAATCGCCAGCGAGGACAGCTTGGCCAGCATCAGCAAACTGCAAAAAAACAGGCTGGCCGCCAAACGCCCCCAAGTAACCTGATGCAACACGCGCCAGACCGACCACGTCGCGCCGAGCAGCACCAGGCAGGTGGACATATCCGTGGACACGAGCGCGCCAAATGCCAGCATATGCGAACTGAAGACAAACAGCAGCAGCGAGCATAAACCGCCGGCGACCCCAAACAATTCACGCGAACACCAAAAGACCAGCAAGCCGGTCAGCACGCCGAGCAAGACCGCCATGGCGCGCCCCTGCAGCAGGAGCCATTCCGCCGCGTTGCCCTTGTAAAACATGAATTCGTAGCCGTAAACATACGCCCGGGCCTGCCGCCAGTCTTCGTTGTTTTTGGTGGGCAGGCGCGGCTGGGTAATGAGGTAAGGCAGCGTCGCCCACCGCTTGATCAAATCGCCGTCGGCGCCTTCCATCCGGAAATCGCGGTTGGCCCAGATATTATAACCTACCGCCAGTTGCTCGCCTTCATCGTAGGAAACGCCTTTGTGCAGCGACGCGGCCACCGATAACGCCGCATAGACCGCAAGCAACAGCGCCACGCCGGCGGTAATCCAGACGGAGCGAACCTGAGCAACGGGCAATGCGCCCGGGGGTATTGGCTCGGGCATGAGCAAGCAGTGAATTACCCCAAATTTGCACCGGTGAAAATCCTTTTTTACGGGTCCTAATAGAGGATGGAATCATCGATGCTGGGAGGCGGGCCCAATACGGCGTCAGTCACTTCCTGCTGGCTGAGGCGCCAGACCAGTATCGCGTTGGCGCAGCGAGCGTCGGGAATGGGGCGGTGAACGCGCAGCCAGGCGCACAGCCGGCTGAAACGCAGGTGGTCGAGCCAGTTGTATTGCTCATCCCAAAATGAAATGGGCTTGCTCTTGTATAACGCCGCCAATCTGGCCGGATTCCGGCGGGCCACCTCAAAAATCCGGACATTTTTCAAGGCCACCTGGTAATGGTTTTCAGAGTCGGTATTCCAAGGGCCAAAAGGCAGCATGCAATCGGACTCATAGAGCGTGGCGCTGATGACGTAGAAGCCCGGAGCATAGGCGTAGAGGCCTTTGATTCGCCAATCTGGTGACGAAGGCAAACGCAATGATTTGATGCCTTCGTACTCCGGACTATCCACCCCATAATAAGCCAGGAAGACGGGCACATGATGGCCGGGGTTCATTTCATCCAACCATTCTCTAACCGCGGGCAAGTCCATGCCCCAGTCCAGCGAGCTGTCCACAAGATGCCGATAACCCTGGGCCGGCCCGCCCACAAGGGGGTTGAAGTACGTCAGATAATCCGGGTAAAGCTGCACACATTCCGCCACGAGATACACCGGCAACAAGCCGAGCACGAGACGCAGCCCGCAGCGGCACTGCAACCAAATGCATGCAAAGGAACCACCTACCAGAATGTAGAGCGGCGGGTAAATGGGCAGAATATGGCGGTGCCCGATATCCACGTCCTGAATCACGGCGATAAGCAGGTAGACGGCAATCAATACGAAATACGGCAACGCGCTATAGCATGACGGCCATGCCCGCCTCGAAAGCCCCCCCGTGACCGGTCCAGTCGGATAGCCGGCGCGTCGCCGCGCCCACCACCAACCGGCCAGACCCAGCCCCGCGAACAAAAACATGGCCGGCGAAGTTTTGTCCCAGAGGACATGGAAGAAAAATTCCGATTTGCCGCCAAAATACCATTGGCCGTCCATAAACGCCTCGCGCTGGTCGTTGCTGGTGACGAGCATATGGACGCCTTCGAGAAATCCCTCGGGCACGATGTGTTCGTCGCGCAACCAGTCCATGAACGCGGCCACCCGGGGATCAACCGGGTCGTTGGCGACATAATGGGTGAAGGTGACCGTCGGATCATTGGGCAAGGGGCTGGCGGCGAAGCGGAAGTCGTAATGCGCCCACAATGCGGCCCAGGCCACCAAACCATGCAGCAGAAACAAACCGGCAAACACCGCCGCTTGCGACGCGGGCGATTTAAACCGCCGCGGTCGGCCCAAGTTCCACTCCAAAGGCAGCCCGGAAAATAATTTTATCAAGGCCAAGACCAGGGTAATGGGAAAAATCGCCAGCGAGGACAATTTGGCCAGCATGAGCAAACTGCCAAAAAACAGACTAATCATCAGACGCCCCCAAGTAACCTGATGCAACACGCGCCACACCGACCACGTTGCGCCGAGCAAGACGAAACAAGCGGACATGTCCGTGGACACGAGCGCGCCAAATGCCAGCATGTGCGGGCTGAACACAAAAAGCATCAATGAACCTAAACCGCCCGCGGCCCCAAACAATTCCCGCGAACACCAAAAGATCAGCCAGCCGGTCAACACCCCCAGCACGGCGGCCATGGCCCGTCCCTGCAACAGAAGCCAATCGGGCAGGTTGCCTTGGTGGAAAAAGAATTCGTAGCCGAAAATATAGGTGCGGCCCGTGCGCCAGTATTCATTCTTGGTCGTGGGCAGACGGGGTTGCGTGAAAAGGTAAGGCAGCGTCGCCCAGCGCTTGATTAAGTCACCATCGCCGCCCTCCATGCGAAAATCATGGTTGATCCAGACATTGTAGCCGACCGCCAGTTGCTCGCTTTCGTCATAAGACGGCCCCTTGTGCAGGGACGCGGCCAGCGATAATGCCGCGTAGACCGCAAGCAGCCCCGCCACTCCGACGGTAATCCAAGCGGAGCGAACCTGACCAACGGGCGAAGTGCCCGGGGGTATGGTCTCGGGCATGAGCAAGGAAAGAAATACTCCTTATTTGCGCAGGTTAAAACCCTTTTTTACCGGCGTTAGGGAAAAAATTTCCCAAGGCTGGTGCTTCTCAACGCAAACCAAAAGAATTTCGCCTTCGCCCGGCCTCCTGACCGTATCAGGCAAGGTGGCATCACCGGTGCCGGCCTCCGTCTATCTCCCTGCGGCCAAACGCTACAAATTGATGGAATCATCAATCCCGGGAGGTGGTCCCAATATGGCGTCGGTCAGGTCTTGATTGCTCAGATGCCAGACCAGCATCGTGTTCGCGCAGATAGCGTCAGGGGCGGGACGGTGCAGCCGCAACCAGGCACATAGCCGGCTGAATCGCAGATGATCAAACGTGTCGTATTCCTGGCTCCAGAACGACACCGGCTTGTGTTGGTATAGGGCCGCCAATTGCGCCGGATCCCGGCGGGCGGCTTCAAAAGCTTTAACATTGCGCAGCGTGACTTGGTAATGGTTTTCCAAGTCGGTGCTCCACGGCCCAAAGGGGCGGATGAAATCGGACTCATAGAGCGTGGCGCTGATGATGTAAATCCCTCCAGTAAAGGCATAGAGCCCTTTGATGCGCCAGTCTGGCGTGGAGGGTAAACGGAGCGATTCGATGCCGTAATATTCCGGGTTATCCACCCCAAAATAGGACAGAAAAACGGGCAAGCGGTTGTCAGGATTGTTCTTATCGAGCCAGGCTTGGACAGCGGGCAGGTCCATGCCCCAGTCCAGCGAGCTGTCCACGAGATGCTGATATCCCTGGGCGGGACCGCCCACGAAAGGACTGAAATAAGTCAGGTAATCCGGATAAAGCATCCCACATTCCGCCGCGAGATAAACGGGCAACAAGGCCAGCGCCAGACGCAGCCCGCGGCGGCATTGCAGCCACCCGTAGGCAAACGAGCCGCCAATCAATATGTAGAAGGGCGGGTAAATCGGCAGAATGTGGCGGTGGCCGATGTTCACATCCTGGATGACCGCGATGACCAGGTAGATGACGATCAAGACAAGATACGGCATGATATCGTAACACGAAGGCAGGACGGCCCAGCGGGACTTTCCCGCCACCGGCCCAGGCGGGTTCCCTGCCTGCCACCGCCACCACCACCAGCCCGCCCCGCCGAGCGCCGCGAGCAAAAATATGCCGGGGGAGGTTTTGTCCCACAGCGCGTGGAAGAAAAACGCCGACTTGCCTCCAAAATACCATTGGCCGTCCATAAAGGCCTCACGCTGATCATTGCTGGTGACCAGCATATGGACGCCTTCAAGAAATCCTTCCGGCAGAAGGTGTTCGTCGTGCAGCCAGTTCAAGAACGAGGCCACCCGGGGATCGACGGGATCGTTGGCGACATAATGAGGAAGGGTGACCGTCGGATCATTGGGCACGGGGCTGGCGGCGAAGCGGAAGTCGTAATGCGCCCACAGCGCGACCCAAGCCAGGAAACAGTGCAGCAAAAATAAACCGGCAAACACCGCGGCCTGCGTTGCCGGCGCCTGGAACAATCGCGGCCGGCCCAGGTTCCACTCCAAAGGCAGCCCGGAAAACAATTTTATCAGAACCAGGGTCAGGGTTATCGGGAAAATCGCCAGCGAGGACAACTTGGCCAGCATCAGCAAACCGGCAAAAAACAGGCTGATCGCCAAACGCCCCCAGGTGACCCGGTGCAACAGGCGCCACACCGACCACGTCGCGCCGAGCAAAACGAAACAAGCGGACATGTCCGTGGACACCAGCGCCCCAAATGCCAGCATGTGCGGACTGAAGGCAAAGAGCATCAACGAGCACAAACCGCCGGCGGCGCCAAACAATTCCCGCGAACACCAGAAAACCAGCCAACCGGTCAGCACGCCGATCAAGACCGCCATGGCCCGGCCCTGCAATAGGAGCCATTCGGGCTGGTTGCCCTTGTAGAAAAAGAATTCAAAGCCAAAAATGTAGGTTCGCCCCTGGCGCCAGTATTCGTTCTTTGTCGTCGGCAGGCGGGGTCGCGTGATCAGGTATGGCAGGGTCGCCCAGCGCTTGATTAAGTCACCATCGGCGCCTTCCATGCGAAAGTCACGATTCGCCCAGGCATTGTAGCCAACGGCGAGCTGCTCGCCTTCGTCGTAGGAAAGGCCCTTGTGCAGCGAAGCGGCCACCGATACCGCCGCATAGAGCGCAAGCAATACCGCCACTCCGGCGGTAATCCAAACGGAGCGAACCTGGGCAACGGGCGGAACACCCGGGGGTAATGACTCGGGCATGAGCGGAAGAATACATAACCCAAAATCGGCTTGAAAAAAACTTCTTTTATTGGCGTTAGAAAAAATCGCCGCATTATTCGCGCCGACGCAGGTAGAAGATGTCGCTGCCGAATTGCATTGTGGCGGTAGGCTGGGCAAAAAAGGGCCGCACGCCGGCGGCAATCCATGCGGCTACCTCCTCGAGGCTCTCACTCCCCTGCTCCACCGCGGCGATGACGTTGCTTTGGGTCAAAAAATAGCCGGTCAATTGCTCCGGAGTCATGACAATTTCATTGAAGGTGTTTTCTCGCCCGGCCAATTCGAAGCCGAATCCGCCGGCGTAGCTCGCCGTGACTTTCTTTCGCGCGCGCGGCGGCGTATGATAACGTGGCAGGAACGTCAGCCCAACCCAATGTTTGAAGGCCGGGTTTTCCTTCATCCCGCCCAGGAGCACATTGTTGTAAAGGAGCAGCCAGCCGCGCGGCTGCAACACCCGCCGGGCCTCGCTCAGAAATCGGCCCTGGTCAAACCAATGAAAGGCCATGACCACGGTGAGCAGGTCGAAGGACGCCTCCGCAAATGGCAATGCCTCGGCGGAACCGGCTTGATAGGTGACATTGGGCAGCACGGGTGCCTGCGCGAGCATTGCGGCGGAACTGTCCAGGCCGGTGACCTGGTCGGCAATATCCGCCAGCGCGCGCGCTGAATTGCCCGTGCCGCAGGCAACATCGAGCACATTTTTAAACCGTGCGCAACCCGTGAAGCGCACCAGCCGCCCGGCGATGAGCGGATGAAAATACGGGCGAAACCTCGCGTAGCGCTCCGCGGCCGTGGCGTGGGAAAAATAATTGACCGGGGTCACGCTCACGGCGATTTCCACGCAACCAGCGTCTTTTCCAGGCGCTTCAACGCCTCTTCCAGCGTTGCCCGCGGGCAGCCGAAATTCAGGCGCACCCAGCCACGGCCGGCATCGCCGAAGATGTGCCCGGGCGAAAGGCCGACGCCGGCGTCTTCAAAGAATTTTTGCAAATTCTCGACGCCCAGCGCGCGCGCGTCGAGCCAGGCCAGGTAAGTGGCCTGCATCGGCAAAAGCTTCAGCGGGGCCAGGTGCTGGCCGGCGAAGTCATACAAAAAATCGCGGTTGGCGCGCAGGTAGGCGATGAGTTCGCGCCGCCAGGGCTCGCCGTGGCGAAAGGCCGCGATGGTGCCCGCATAGCCGAAGGCGTTGATTTCGGTGACCAAGCCCGCCGCCGCGTGCGTGAAGGCGGCGCGCAATTTGGGGTCGGCGATGATGGAAAAAGCGCAAGCCAGGCCAGGCAGATTGTAGGTCTTGCTCGCGGCCATTTGCGTAATGGTGATAGCCTCGACCTCCGCACCCAGCGAGGCGGTGACCGTGTGCGGCGCGGCCACATCCAGCATGAGGTCGCAATGGATCTCGTCCGAAACGAGCACCAAATTGTGCTTCGCGCAAAATTGGGCGACCTCCGCCAGTTCGGCGCGCGACCAGGCGCGGCCAATGGGATTATGCGGGCTGCAGAGGATAAAGATGCGTGCGTCGGGCGTGACCGCGCTTTCGAGCACGGGCCAGTTGAACTCCCAGCGGTCGCCGGAAATTTTCAGCGGCACCGGGATGAGGCGGCGCTCCATGCTCACCGGGCATGAGAGCATCGGTGGATAAATCGGCGTGCAAACCACGACGCCTTCGCCGGGCTTGGCAAAAGCGCGGCAGGCGATGCTCAGCGCCGGCACGAGGCCGTGCGACCAGACAATCCACTCGGGCTGGATGACGTAGCCGTATTGCCTCTTCACATACTCCACCACGGCCTGCCGGGCTTCGTCCGTCGGCACGGTGTAGCCGAAGATGCCGTGCTCGGCGCGGGCGCGCAGAGCCTCAATCACCGCGGGCGGCGACCGGAAATCCATGTCTGCGACCCACAACGGGAGGATGTCGCGGCCCTGGTATTTGTCCCACTTCAGGCTGCCGGTATGGCGGCGGTCGGGGACGGTGGAAAAATCGAACGGCATGGAAACAGAAGGTTGAAGGCAGAAGGCCGAAGGTAGAAGTAAAAAATAATGCAATTACCGTAAATAATCGCGCGGCGGCAAAGCGCCGCTTTACCGGTTTAAAAAGAACCCGCGTTGTTTTTCGGAAATCGGCATTCCGACCTTTTCCATCACCAGCAGCATGTCCTCCCAGACCTGGCGCTTGATGGCATTAGCCTGGTTGCGCAGCAGGTAGGAAGGATGAAAGGTGGGCATGAGCGGGACGCCGTCGAACGTCTGCCACTTCCCGCGCACGAGCGTCATCTTGCGGCGCGGGTCGAAGCCGAGGATGCCGTTGAGCGCCGTCTTGCCCAGGGCGACAATCACCTGGGGCTGCACGATTTCAAGCTGGGCGCGCAGAAACGGCAGCGAGAAGGCGACCTCCTCGGGCGTCGGCTCGCGGTTGCCCCACTCCTGCGGCATCTCCGGCCGCCACTTCATCACATTGCCGATGTAAACTTTTTCGCGCGAAAGCCCCATGGCCTGGATGATTTTGGTGAGCAACTGCCCGGCGGGGCCGACGAACGGCTCGCCCTGCCGCTCTTCATCCGCGCCCGGGCCTTCCCCGCAAAAGAAAATCTCCGCTTCCGGCGTGCCGACGCCAAAAACCAATTTTCGCCCCGGGCGCACATGCGCCTGGCAAACCTCGCAATTCAGCACGCGGTCGCGCAGCCACGCCATTTTCTGTTCCCGCGAACCAGCGGGCAGCTGGATGGCCGGCGGTTCCGGCAATGGCGCGATGGGCTGGCCGTCCCAGCGCAAATTGGGTGATGCGGCTGCAGCCGCCACTGTGGAAGCGCGCACTGGACGACGCGCGGGAGGGGCATCCTCGACCACAAGCGGAGCTTCGGCGATGGGAGCGTGACGCACCGGCTGCGCCGCCACCCGCAGCCGGGCCAGGGTTTCCTCGCGCACCGGCACGCGCGTGACGCCCTCCGACCGCAAACGGCGGAGTTCCTCGGTCACGGCTTCCAATTGCGCGCGCATGGCTGCACATTAGGAATGGAAAACGAAAAATGGAAGCGGGAAAAACCTCGACCGCTCCAGCTTTTAACAACGTTTTAGTCTTCATCCCTCCGCCTTCCTCCTTCATCCTTCCCCTTATGCCGCTTTCGCTTGTGATTCTCGCCGCCGGGATGGGCAGCCGCTACGGCGGTCTCAAACAAATAGACCCCGTCGGACCGCAGGGGCAGACCATTCTCGACTATTCGATTTACGACGCGCATCGCGCGGGCTTTGACGAAATCGTGTTCATCATCCGGCGCGAGTTCGCCGATTTGTTTCGCGCCAAGATGGAGCGCAATCCGACGGTGCACGGCGGGGTGCGCACCCGTTATGTGCTGCAGGAACTGCGCGAGTTGCCCACCGGTTTCCAACCCCCGCCGGGCCGCGAAAAGCCCTGGGGCACCGCCCATGCCATCTGGAGCGTGCGCCGCGAGGTGTCACGCCCGTTTGCCGTGGTTAACGCGGATGATTTTTACGGCGCGGACGCCTTTCGCCAGCTAGCCGGCTTTTTGCATTCGACCCACGCCGGGGCACACGATTACGGCCTCGTCGGCTACCGCCTCGGGCAAACGCTTTCCACGCATGGCACCGTCGCCCGCGGGGTGTGTAAAGTGGACCGGCAAGGCTACCTCGTTGCCATCGAGGAGCAGACGGCGCTTGAACCCGACCCGGCGGGGGGCGCGCGGACCCAGCGCGGCGATGGCACGGTCGCGCATTTTCCGGCGGACACCGTGGTCTCGATGAACTGCTGGGGGCTCACCCCCGCGATTTTCCCGATGCTCGAAGCGCAGCTCGTTTCCTTTCTGCACGGTCGCGGCACCGACATGAAAAGCGAATGCTATCTGCCCGCCGTCGTGGGCAAAATGGTGTCCATCGGCCAGGCCCGGGTCAAAGTCATGGCCACCGAGGCGCGCTGGTGCGGCGTAACGTATCAGGAAGACCGCGCCGCCGTGCAAGCCACGCTCAAAGCGCTCCACGACGCCGGCGAATACCCCGGCCATTTCGCGGGGTGAGCGCAAAGGCCGTGCGCGTGACCGCCGCCCGGGGGTTACTTCGCCAGCCGATTGATTGCGAGCGACAAGCTGCTAAGCGGCGTTTCGGCATTGACGGCGAATCCCGAAACGTTGCCTTGGGAATCCTTGACGTTGGCGGCGGCCGATCCCTCGGTCGCATAATTATCGACAAATACGGTCGCGCTGTTGTTGCCGCCAATCCGCACACGCGTCCACAGCGTCAGGTGCAGCGCAGGGTAAGCGGGGTCGCTCCCTTGTATCTTGCTCCAGCCGGTCGGTCGGTTCACATACACTTGGCTGGCGTCCCCGGTAATATCGAGGTCGAGTTCAAACTTGAGCCCTTTCCACTTTGGATCGTTAACCACCGCCAGCCAATTGCCGGGCAACGCCGTCCATAGCGCGGCAAAGCACAGCAGATGGTAGCGCAGCTTGCCATGGTAGGCTGTGCTTCCCGGGCAACTATTGTTCGGAATCTGGCTGGTGAGGTCCGCCACGACATCCGACCC
>DASZWY010000185.1:0-18839 GCA_035546135.1 Opitutales bacterium | reverse complement strand
ACTGGAACGCCCCGGCCAGCGCCGCCATTGTGCTGTGGGCGGCGGCATTTTACATCATCGCCTTTGGCCTGCATCCCCGCCGCGCGGCTTCGGCCTCCGACCCCGAGCCCGCCGAAACCTGACAAATTTTTTGCGGATACTTCGCTCGTCTTTCGCTGTTTCATGGATTATAAACCTGTTCCACCCATCTATGAAACACGCTGACTGCTTTCTCTCCCGGGCGGCTGTCGCGCTGGCTTTCCTTGCCTCTTTTGTCGGGGTCGTCGGCGCGCAGGCTTCCTCCACGACTCCCGTTGACACCGCGGCGGCCGCCAATGCCGCGACCGGTGGCAATTCCAGCCTCATCCATTTCGCCTACGACGAAACCCCTCTCGACCGTTCCAACGACAAAATTCTCACCAGCTACGCGGACATGCTGACCAAGGTCACGCCCGCGGTCGTCGGCATTTACCCCTCGCGCAAAGTCAGCGCCACCGCCGGCACCGTGGGTGGCCGCTTCCGCCGCCAGCAACCGCCGCAACCGCAGGACGGTCAGAACGACATTTTTTGGACCGGTGAGGACAGCACCCAATACCGCGTCCTCGGCGTCGGTTCCGGCTGCATCGTTTCTCCTGACGGCTACATCGTCACCAACAATCACGTGGTCGTCGAAGACGTCCGCGTGCCCGGCGGGGGTGGCACCGTCTCCCGTCCGGCCGACAGCCTCCTCGTCAAACTCTCCGACGGCCGCGAATTCGAAGGCAAGCTCGTCGGCACCGACGCGTTCACCGACCTCGCCTTGATTAAAATCAACGCCAGGAACCTGCCCGTCCTCAAATTGGCCGACAGCGAAAAATCCAAAGTCGGCGACGTCGTCTTCGCCGTCGGCAATCCCATGGACGTCGGCCTCACCGTCACCCACGGCATCATCTCCGCCACCGGCCGCAGCAACATAGACCGCGCCCTGGGCGATTCCAGCGTCGCCTACGAAGATTTCATCCAGACCGATGCACCCATCAACCCCGGCAATTCCGGCGGCCCGCTGGTGGACGTCCAAGGTCGCCTCGTCGGGCTCAACGCCGCCATTGTTTCTTCCGACGGCGGCAGCAACGGCATCGGCTTCGCCATTCCCTCCGCCCTCGTGCACAAGGTCGCTGACGACCTGAGCAAAGACGGCCACGTCCACCGTGGCCTCCTCGGGGTCGCTTCCATGGACGTCACGCACAACATCGCGCAGGCCTGGAAGCTGCCCAACACCCACGGCGCCATCGTCACCGAAATCACCCCGGCGGACAGCCCGGCGGCCAAGTTTGGCCTGGCCCCCGGCGACGTCATCGTGAAGGTCAACGATGAGGAGGTGGATTCTTCCGACAAACTCCGCTACCTCGTCGCGCTCGCCGATCCCGACACAACTGTGAACCTCACCGTCCTGCGCAAGGACGACGCCAAGGATGCTTTCGCCACCAAAGTCTTCCGGGTCCGCCTCGCCGACCGCGATCAAACTTACGGCAGCATGGCCGCCGTCACGCAATGGGCCGGCGGCGCCAACCCGGCTACGCCCACGCCCGCTCCCGCCGCGGCCAACCCCACCGAACCGCTCCCCGGCGTTTCGCTTATGCCCTTCAGCGCGGATTTGTCGAAGCAGCTCGACCTGCCTGCCGACATTTCCGGCGGCCTCGTCGTCACCGACGTTGCCCGCAACTCGCCCTACTACGGCATCCTCGGGCCCGGCAGCGTCATCCTCCAGGCCAACGGCAAACCCGTCACCTCCTACGACAATCTCCGCGCCCTCCTGCGCCCCGGCGACATCAACGTCTTCTACGTTTACCGCACCGACCTCAACGGCGGTAATGGCAAGAAGTCCTACGTCTCCCAATATATTCCCGCCAGCAAGTAAGACCCAGACGCACCCCGAAAGGGCAATGGTAAATCAGCGGTAAGAGGGCAGACTCAGGCATCCACCGGGCGCGCGTTCCTGTGTCACTAAGCGACCAGTAGCACTTTGCCGGCGACGTGGTCTTCCACGGCTTGATGGGCCTTGGCCGCTTGAGCCAGAGGGAACCTCGCCGCAATCGGTAGCTTCAGCTTTCCCGCCGCGACCGCTTGCCCGACTACGAGAAGCTGGGCTGCATTCGACACGGCCTGCACCGATGCGACTTTCACCAGCGGGTATTGCGCCGCATTGGCCGGGGGCCGAAGTACGGTGGCGAATATTCCCCCCGCCATCACTTTGCCCAGCATAGCTTCCGCCGTTGGGCCGCCGACCAAATCCGCTGCCTTATCCACCATGGGCAACTTCGCCAAAGCCTCGGGATCGTCAACCGCGACCACGGTGTCAACACCCAACTCCTTCGCTGCATTAAGCTGCGCTTTGCGCACGCCCGCAATCACCGTCGCGCCCCTCGACTGGGCAAAAAACACCACGGCCCGCCCCACACTCCCCAGCGCGCCGGTAACAAAAATAGTTTCGCCCCGTTTAACCATGGCGTCCCGTTCGACCAGTTGGTACGCCGTCAAACCGACGGTGGGCAGTGCGGCGGCTTCTATCAGGTTAAGGCCTTGGGGAATCTTGACGACGTCTCGGGCCGCCACCGCGCAGAGTTCCGCATAGGTCGTCCGTGCCTTCGCAAAAACCTGGTCTCCGGGAGCCAAGCCGCTCACGCCCTTGCCAACCTGCACTATAGTACCGGCGACATCGAGTCCCAGAATGCCGGGGAAAGCGACTGGGGCGAAGTCTTTGTACTGTCCGCTTCGCTGCTTAACATCGAACGGGTTGACCGACGTGGCGGCCACCCGGATGAGCACTTCGCCGTCGTGTAGAACCGGATCGGCGGCATCCTGCCACTGGAGGACTTCCGGGCTGCCGTATTTTTCTATGATTACAGCTTTCATAAGAAATGGGGTGAAGGTTCAAGAATTTATGCCCCGGCCACCGACGACTTGGCGGCCGTATGAGTCGGTGAAACAGATGCGCCGTTCACCAGACCGATAAAGTTTTCACGATAGCTCCAGAGCAGGAATAGCGCAAGTGACGAAACCACGATCGCCATCGGCAATCCCGACGGAGCCATCAGGGCGTGAAAAGAGACGATGTTCACGATGACCGGTCCAAGCAGGGTCAAGCCTAGCGGCACCTTGCGCCCGATAAGCAGCAGAGCCCCGCCCGCGACTTGAAACGCGCCGACGACATAAAGGTAGTGACTAACGAACAGCGCCGTCATGAAGTCGCGAGCCGGACCTTCCGGCAGCGGCGGCATCGGGAGGAAGTTTAAAAACAGGTTCAGTCCGAAGACGAGGAAGATCAGCCCGAGCAGGCTGCGTGCGATGATAGTTGCGATTTTCATAGTTTTTTCGGTGTTGTTGGTTTTCGGGTTGTGGGTTTATTTTGATTAAATTTCAGGCTACCTGAGCCAGAATTTGTCTGGATCGCTCACTCGCGGCAGCGAGTGCTTTTTCCGGGCCAATGGCGCTCATGGCCACGCCTTCGACATGCACGGCGCTGACATCCGTGATGCCAAGGAACTTGAAAACCGTCTGGAGATACGTCCCGGCAAAATCGAAGGCCTTCATCGGCCCGTCCGAATACACGCCGCCACTGGCCAGCACGAGGATTACACGCTTGCCCTTGAGCAAGCCTTGCGGGCCATTGGGACCGTAAGCGAACGTCCGTCCGGCGCGCGAAACGTGATCAATCCACGCTTTGAGCGTCGAGGGCACGCCGAAATTGTGCATGGATACCGCGACAACAATCGTGTCGGCGGCGAAAAGTTCGTCAATCAGTGCGTCCGACAAGGCTACCGCGGTGGTTTGTGCAGGTGCGCGCTTTTCTGGCGGAACATACATGCCAGTGACAAATGCCAATCCAACGTGCGGGGGTGGATTTTGCGCCAGATCCCGAACCACGAGCTGTGCGCCAGGATGCTGCTGCTGAATTTCATTCACCAGGGAACGTGCTGCCTGATGCGAGTAGGAATCGCTTCCTCGCGGGCTGCTTTCAATGAGTAGGATGTTTTTCATGTTTTTGTTTTTTGTTTGCTTTAGCTTTTATTCACTGACGGCATCATATCTCCGATTTGTTTGACGGACTAATACCATGTTCCTTGCGCTGCCATGCCTTTTCGGCATAATGGCTGCCGTCATGGAACTTCGGCATCTCCGCTATTTCCTCGCCGTGGGCGAAGCCTTGAGCTTCACGAAGGCATCGTCGCAATTGCGCGTGGCGCAGCCCGCGCTGAGCCGGCAAGTGCAGGATTTGGAGGAGGAAATCGGCGTGGATTTGCTCAAGCGCAGCCCGCGCGGCGTCACGCTCACCGCCGAGGGAAGATTGTTTTTGGACCTGTCTCGCGACCTTTTGCAACGCGCCGATGAATCCGTGGAGCAAGTTCGCGCGCTCGCCCGAGGACACTACGGCGAGTTGCACGTCGGTTACGCGGCCTCGCCCACGGTTGAGATACTGCCGCCGGCGCTGGCGGCGTTTCAGAAGGCATTCCCCCGTGTCAATGTGCTGCTCCATGATGGTTCGCGGCGCGAACTTATTGACGGCCTTCAAAGTGGCGCACTGCAGCTCGCGCTCATGCCTAAAGCCGTGGTTGAAGGCATTGAATTTGAAACCTTGCGCACCTATCCATTTTGCGTGGCGTTTGCACCGGGCCATCCTTTTGCACGGCTAAAGTCAGTGCCTCTCGAAAAAATGGCGGCTGAACCACTGATAGGATTTGTCCGCAAAGATTACCCGGACTATTATTCTCTGATGGACGGCCTCTTCAGTCCTCTGGGCCTCAAGCCTCGCATCGCCCTGGAATGCGACGGCGCGAGTTCGCTGATCACGGCGGTTGAATCTGGCCGGGGTGTGGCACTGACACTCTCCGTTTTCAAGATTGTGAGTGGAAAGAGATTGGCTTATCGCCCATTGGCCGGAATCAAGGAACTGATTCCGGTCGGCATTGCCAGAGCAAAGAGTGGAGATGTCACACCCGCTGGAGAGAAGTTTTGCGAAATTTTGCGGAAAATATCGAACAAAACAACCGGAACCAAGTCCATTTAACCCCCTCGTCCCGAACCCGGCAATTCCGAAAAAACAATTCCCTCTCAGTTAGACTGCTCGTCTCAGTTCTTTGATTAACCGGGCTGCGGATTTCTCCCGAGCCCGTTCTTTTCTATAGCCGACGGCAATGATTTGCGGTTTTGGTTCAGCCGAAATTTCTTTTAATACGATGCTCTTGAGAAAGACCCGAGCGACGCGGGATAAAATGACGGCAAGGGGGACGTGAGTCACTGACATAATGCCAGATGCTAAAGACCTTTACGAACGTTGGCCGAACATGACTCGACAGCAGAAAAGAAACGCCGTTGAATCACTTGCTCATCAAATAGTTGTGAAGGAAAACAAGGTGGGGATCGCGTTCGCATATCTTCCTCCACTTGAAGAGGGGGGGGGAAGAGGGCGTAACCAGGTGCTTCAGCCCGCGCTCCGGCTGCGAATACAATATGCAGCGGGCTAAAGCACCGCGCTGCGAAAATGCGTGGCTACCCCCCGCTGGTAATGTCCGAATTTAAAGAACCAGTTTTAAAACGGGGCGCAGCAAGACTGCGCCCCTACAAAAACGCCTTGTATCCCTCGTAGGGGCGCAGTCTTGCTGCGCCCGTAAATTAGGACACTGCCCCCCCGCTTATCGGCTTGCGTCCGGCCCGCCAGTCGCAACAATCGACCCCTTCCCCTCGGTGGAGGACGGCTAGCTCAGTTGGTTAGAGCGCCTGCTTTACACGCAGGAAGTCACAGGTTCGAGTCCTGTGCCGTCCACCAGTGCGGCGGACGGCCCCATGCGCCATACCATCTCCATCCTCGTTGAAAACAAGTTCGGTGTCCTCGCCCGCGTGGCCGGTCTCTTCTCCGGTCGCGGCTTCAACATCGAGACCCTGAACGTCGGCCCGACCCAGAATCCGGAGCTTTCCCGCATCACGGTCACCATCGCCGCCGACGAGGCCGCGCTCGACCAGGCCATCAAGCAGGCCAACAAACTCGTCAACGTCATCGAAGTCACGGACTTTTCCCGCGGCCAGCCCTTCGTCGCCCGCGAACTCATCATGGTCAAGCTCGACTGCACGCGCCAGACCCGCTCCGAGATCGTCGAAATCGCCTCCATCTTCCGCGCCAAGGTGGTGGACGTCACCCCCACGGCCATCACCCTCGAGTGCACCGGCAACGACAGCAAGATCAAGGCCTTCCTCGAAATCATCTCTCCCTTCGGCATCAAGGAACTCGCCCGCACCGGCAACCTCGCCCTCCCGCGCGGCGCGTAACCGTCACGCCCGAACCAAGAACCAAGAACCAAGAACCAGCGCACTATCTTACTTATGCCCGCCAAAGTCTACACCGACAAGGACGCCGATCTCGGCGTTCTCAAAAACAAAACCCTCGCCGTCATCGGCTTTGGCTCCCAAGGCCACGCCCATGCCCTGAACCTCAAGGACAGCGGCGCCCAGGTCATCATCGGCCTGTATCCCGGCAGCAAGTCCTGGAAGATCGCCGAGCAGAAAGGCTTCGCCGTCTATGAAACCAGCGAAGCCGTCAAGCGCGCCGATGTCATCATGATCGGCCTGCCCGACATGCGCCAGCCTTCCGTCTACACGAAGGACATCGCGCCCAGCCTCACCCCGGGCAAGACCCTCCTCTTCACCCACGGCCTCTGCATTCACTTCGGCCTCATCCAGCCGCCCAAAGGCGTCAACGTCATCATGGTCGCGCCCAAAGGCCCCGGCCACATCGTCCGCTCCCAATACCTCGAAGGTAAAGGCGTGCCCGCCCTCATCGCCGTTAGCAAAAACGCCACCGGCGACGCCAAGGCCATCGCCCTCGCCTGGGCCAAAGGCATCGGCGGCACCCGCGCCGGCGTCCTCCAGACGAGCTTTAAGGAAGAGTGCGAAACCGACCTCTTCGGCGAACAGGCTGTGCTCTGCGGCGGCGCCAGCGAGTTGGTGAAGGCAGGCTTCGAAACCCTCGTCGCCGCCGGTTACCAGCCCGAGATGGCTTATTTCGAGTGCCTCCACGAACTCAAGCTCATCGTCGACCTCATGGTCGAGTCCGGCATCTCCGGCATGCGCTTCTCGATTTCCGAAACCGCCAAATACGGCGACATCACCCGCGGCCCGCGCGTGATTAATAAAGCCTCGCGCACGGCGATGAGGCAGATTCTCAAGGAAATCCAGTCCGGCCAGTTCACCCGCGAATGGGTGAAGGAATACCAGACCGGCCTCAAGAATTATAACCGCCTCCTCGCCGCCGGCGAAAAACATCCCATCGAAAAGACCGGCCAGCGCCTCCGCGCCCTCATGCCCTGGGTCCCCAAGCGCAACATCAAAGGCGCCCAGGCCGCCTACGCGAAATAAGGCTGAAGTCGGAAGACGGAAGGATAAACGCGCGGTGTCGAACAAAAAGGCTCGGCCCATCCGAGCCGGGCGCGTCGCTTTTTACTTCATCCCTCCTCCTTCATACTCCATCCTTTCGCCATGTCCTCCGTTTACCTCGTCGGCGCCGGGCCGGGCGACCCGGCCCTCGTCACCCAGCGCGCGCGCGAACTCATCGCCCGCGCTGACGTGCTGGTCTATGACCGCCTCGTCAACGCCGATCTGCGCGCCTGGACCAAGCCGGGCTGCGAGCTGATTTACGTCGGCAAGGACCCGCACCAGCACGCCATCCCGCAAGACGAGATCGAAGACCTGATGGTCGCCCGCGCCCAGGCCGGCAAGATCGTCGTGCGCCTCAAGGGGGGCGACCCGTTTATCTTTGGGCGCGGCGGCGAAGAGGCCCAGCGCCTCGCGCGCGACGGCATTGCCTTTGAAATCGTCCCCGGCGTCACCGCCGCGCTCGCCGCCGCCGCCTATGCCGGCATCCCGCTCACGCATCGCGAATTCGCCTCCTCCGTGTCCTTCATCACCGGCCACGAAGACCCCGACAAGCATGAGTTCCGCGTGGACTTCAAAAAATTCGCCAACCTCGGCGGCACCCTCTGCCTCTACATGGCGATGGGCCAGCTCGAGCGCATCATCGGCGAACTGCGCGCCGGCGGCCTCGCGGCCGACACGCCTGCGGCGGTTGTCCAATGGGCCACCACGCCGCGCCAGCGCACGCTCTTCACCACGCTCGGAAAATTGGTCGAGGACGCCACCCACGCCGGCCTCGGCGCGCCCGCCGTCATCATCATTGGCGCCGCCGTGCAGGCCGCGCGCAACATCGGCTGGTTTCAGGCCCGCCCGCTCTTTGGCAAACGCATCGTCGTCCCGCGCGCCAGGGAGCAGGCCGGTGAAACGCGCCGCAAACTCGAGGAACTGGGCGCCGAAGTCCTCGAGCTTCCGCTGATTGAAATCAAGCCCGACCTCGATGCCGAAACCGCCGCCGACGTTTTTGCCGAGCTTGCCACCTATGAATGGGGGGTATTCACCAGTCCCAACGGCGCCCGCCTTTTTCTCGAGGAGGTCCTGCGCCGTTGTCACGATGTGCGTGCGCTCGGCCCGTTGAAATTTGCCTGCGTCGGTCCGGCCACTGCGCGCGAAGTCGAAAAATTTCACCTCGAAGTCGCCCTTCAACCCCCGGCCGCCACGGCTGACGCATTGGCCGACGCCCTCATCGCCGATGGCTCGCTGGAAAATCTCCGCGTGCTCGTCGTCACCGGCAGCCGCAACCGTGACAATCTCCCGCGCCGCCTCGAAGCCGACGCCCGCGCGCTCGTGGATTCCCTGCGGGTTTACCGCACCGACCTCACCGATTTGTCCACCGACCCCGTCGCGGAAAATTTTCGCGCGAACGGCGCCGACGCCATTGCTTTCACCAGCGCCTCCACCGTCGAATCGTTCGTGCAGCAGGCCCGGCACTTGGCGCTCGCCCCCGGCGCCCGCCGTCCCCTGGCTTGCGCCATCGGCCCCTTGACCGCCGCTGCTTTGCGCGAGCACAAACTCCCGGTGGACCTCGAATCCGGGGAGCATTCCCTCGACGGCCTGGCGCGTGCTTTATGTGACAAACTTTCCCCCGGCCGCAAGTAGCGAATTTTTTTGATTCAACGCCGGGATTTGTGAAAAAAATGATAAAAATCCTCCGGCGCTCCTCGAGCTTTCACAGGTTTTGCCGCAATTGGCATCGTCCATGCTTGGCCATGATTGCATTGGATAATTCCCCCAAGATGGCCTATAATATTACCTTAACCAGTCAGAACTGGGGGTTAGACCTCAGGCCAATTTTTCGAGTATTATTTTTTATCCATGCGCCCGCGCATCAAAATCTGTGGTTTGACGCGCCAGGAGGATGCCCGCCTGGCGCGGGAACTCGGCGCGGACTTTTTCGGCATCGTGCTCTTTGCCGAGTCCCCGCGTTGCGTGGCAGAAAGCGGGCTTGATCGCCTGCTGGCGGCCATCCCGCACGGCAAACGCGTCGCGGTGGAGGTGGCCCCCGAGCCGGGCACGCTGAAAAAGCGCCGCGCGCAGGGTTTTGATTTTTTCCAGGTCCACTACGACCCCAAAAATACCGTCGAAAAAACCGTGGACGGCTGGAGCAAGGAAGTCGGCTTTGAGCGCCTCTGGCTGGCGCCCCACCAGCCCCCGGGCGAAGATTTCCCCGCCACCGCCCTCAAGGCGGCGCAAACCCTCGTGCTCGACACCTACCAAAAGGGCACTTATGGCGGCACCGGCCGCACCGGCGACTGGCCGCACTTCAAATCCCTCGCGGATCGGCACCAGAAGCACCGCTGGGTGCTCTCCGGCGGTTTGCGCCCGGAAAATATTCGCGCGGCCGTTCGCGCCACCGGCGCCAAAATAATCGACCTGAACAGCGGCGTCGAGTCCGCTCCCGGCATCAAGGACGCCGTCCTGCTCGATTTGCTTTTCGCCAATCTCGCCGCCGAGTGAATCGCGCGGAAGACGCGCGGCAATTTTCGCTCGCCAGCCTGACCCTCGGCACACAACCTAACCGTTGTGGATACAAATCCGCGCCCGTCCCGCCTCACGGTTCCCGCCTTCGGCAGCCATTACGCCCCAGCCGGCGCGCCCGTGCGCGCCGTGCGCGAGACTCCGCCCACGCTGCGCGACCTGGCCCCCGGCGAGCGCCCGCAGGAACGCCTCGAAAGCCATGGGCCCGCCGCGCTCAGTGACACCGAACTCCTCGCCATGCTCCTGCGCAGCGGCAGCGCCGGGCTCGACGTGCTCAAGGTCTCCGGCATTCTCCTCGCCGAAGCCGGTTCGCTCGCGGCGCTGATGGCGTGGAAGGCCGAGGATTTTCGCCGCGTCAAAGGCATCGGGCGCGTCAAGGCACTGCAATTGGTCACCGTCATGGAAGTCGCCCGCCGCGTCCTCGCGCAAACCGCGGCGCAGGACCCCGAGGGTCTCGCCACCCCTCTGGCCGTGTACCGCCATTTTTCACCGCTCATCGCCGGCCTCGAGGTCGAGAAATTCTGGGTCCTCTGCCTTAACCGCAAACACCGCCTGCTCAAGCGCGTCGAAATCACTTCCGGCACCGCCACCAGCAGCCTCGCGCACCCGCGCGAAGTTTTCCGCGAGGCCATTCGCACCGGCGCCGTGGCCATCGTCGCCGCGCACAACCATCCCAGTGGCGATCCCGCGCCCAGCAAGGCCGACATTGACCTCACCCGCCAGATTCACGAAGCCGCCGAGGTTGTCGGCATTCAGTTGCTCGACCATATTGTCCTCGGCCAGCCCGGCGCCGACCCGCGCGGCCTCGGTTTTTTCTCCTTCCGCGACGCCGGCCTGCTGCCCTAGACGCGGAACGGAATGCTCGTGAGCCCCGATTTTTCGTCCTTGAGCAATTCGGCGAACGTCTGCTCAAGCAACGGCCCGGCCTCAAATTTTCCCAGCGCCGCCACGTATTGCGGCAGCAGCGGGTCGGTCTCCTGCAAGGTTTCGTCGCCCTCGGTGTTGCCTAGCAGGTCCAGCGCGAGGTGAAATTTGCCGAGGGTGAGTTTGTGCAGCGGCCGGCCGGGCTGGTAACGCGACTCGACTTCGCCGTCCGCATTCGGCACCTCCACGATGCTCACGATGTGCAAGTCCGTCAGCCGGCCCAGGCCTTCGTTGAGCAGCGCCGCCGGCACGCGCAGCGTTTGCGCGATTTCCTCCGACGTCAAGCCGGGTTTGCCGCGCAGGAACGTTCGCGCAATCTGCAGGAACGCCGCCAGGTTGAGCAGCCGCCGCGTGCGCGGGCTCACCTGATTCCACAGCCGGTCCGCCGTGATGTTGTTCGCGTTTTGCACCGCGTACGTCAGCACACCCCCAAACAACACCATCACCCAGAACACATACAGCCCAAACATCAGGATGGGCACGATGCCCACCGACCCGTACAGGCTCTTTTTGCTGATGACCGTGGTGACGTAGAGGAAGGAAAAATAATTGTTCAAAATCAGGAAAATCGCCACCACCACCCCGCCGATAAACGCCGGCCGCCACCGCACCGCCGTGTTGGGAATGAAGCGGTAAAACAGCGCCAGCAGCAGCGTCAGGCAGATAAACGCCAGCAGGTGCGTCACCCCGGTGAAGTTCCCCAGCACGTCCTTGCCCCAGGCCGGCAGGTAGTCTTGCGCCAGGCTGCCCAGCGCCGCGGCCGACACCACTGTCGCCGTCGTGAACGCGGCCAGCACGCCGAGGCTGAAGACCGTCCAATAGAGCACGATGCGCCGCAGCATGTCGCGCCCCCGCCGCACGCCCCAGATGCTGTTAAAGTTGTTCTCAATCGAAATCATCATCTGGATGCAGATGAAAATCAGGATGACCAGGGTGAAAATGCCCACCTTGCCGTTGCTCGCGCTCGTCACGAAGCTGTTCAGCATCGCCACCAGCTCGGGGTTCGCCTGGCTTGTTGCCGCGGAATTGTCCGCGGTGGCGGAATCGTCGGGCGGCGCCGCGCCGGTGTCCGGATTGTTATTGGCCGTTTCGTTGCCGGTCAAATTCGAGGTCGAGGGCGCGATGAACGTCACAATTCGGCTCAGCATGTCCTTGGTGAATTCCATCGAGTCCTGCTTGTGGTTGTTTTGCAGGACGAACGTCGAAAGCATGATGGCCAGCGAGACAATCGGGCCCAGCGACATCAGCGACGCGTAGCTCAGCGCCGCCGCCTGGCTGAACATCTTTTTCGTCATGATGCCGCGCTCCGTGATGCTCAGCACCCGCAGCACCGCGTAGATTTTTCCGCGCACGGTCCGGTCCTCGACCATCGTGTGGTGCCAGATGTCTTCCTGCAGCAGCTGGCGCGTGCGCCGCGCCAGCCGGGTTGGGGTCGCTGCCTTGATTTGCGCCATGCCGGTATGCCCTCCTCAACCTGCGACGGACAAGGCCGTCCACGCCGCCCAGGCCAGGTAGCCCATGCTGCCCACGCCCACCAGTGCGAACAAAATCATCAGCCCCAAATTCAGCGTCAGCGTGCAGATGAACAGCCCCAGCCCCGCGCCGACCGACGCCGCCATCCCGACCGTGTCCCCGTGTGACCAGTAATAGAAGAGAAAATAACCCATCCCGATCATCGCGCGGAACCGCACCAGGGGAAACAAACTGAACACGTTGAGAAACAAGCCGCCCGCGATCAAAAAGTCGAAGAGGCCGATCACGGCGAAGGGCTCATGCAGCAATCCGTGCCAGTCGCCTTTTGAGAACAAATCCAGCAACACCGGGTAGCGCGGCAGGCTGTTGGCCAGGCCGCTCAGCAACATCATCGCCGCGAGCACTGGCATCGCCAGGCCCGCCGCCTTGTCCATTTTCTGCTGCCGCTCCTTCAAATATTTGGTGTCCTCGGTGTGCCCTTCGCCCGCGGCGAGCATTTGCTCGACCGTCACCTCGGGCTGCCCCGCGTCCTCCGGCCGGTTGATCATGGTCACGGCCTCGGTGCCGCCGCCTTTTTTCAAGCCGAGCTTTTTCTTTTCCGGAAACAGCATCGCCTTGACCTCCGCATTCTCGCCGACCACCACCCAGTTCTCCTTGGTCTCGTCGGCTAGCTGCGTCTCCAGCGTGATTTTCCCCGCTTCCGCCAGCGAGGTCAGTTGCTCCTCGTCGAACGGGCCCCGGACGTCGCCGCCCTCTGCCGCGCGTATGTAGTATTCGCCCATGAGCAGGCCGTCATCAAATCCGCCCGCCCCCGTTGTCGCAAGCCTAAACGCCGTTATGGCCGTTGCCACTCGTCGAGCTTGCTGGGGGCGCCGCGCGTCAGCCATCCGCGGATTTCGTCGCGCAAAAAGGCAATCCACGCCGGGTGTTCGTTCAGGCAGGGGATGAGGGCGTATTCCTTCCCCCCGGCCTCGACGAATGTCTCCTGCCCGCGCATCGCGATTTCCTCGAGCGTCTCCAGGCAGTCGCTCACGAACGCCGGACACGCCACCAGCAGCCGCTTGACGCCCTCGCCGGGCAAATCGCGCAGGCGAAAGTCCGTGTAGGGCGTCAGCCACGGGTCGCGCCCAAGCCGGCTTTGGAAGGAATTTTCATACTGTTCGCGCCGCAGTCCGAGTTTGGCCGTCACCAGCTCCGTCGTGCGCAGGCATTGGTGGCGGTAGCACGTTTGGTGCGCCGGGTGGCAGCCGTCGCAGCAATCGGGCCGGCTCAGGCAATGGGCATGCGAAGGATCGCTCTTCTGCAAATGCCGGTAGGGCAGGCCGTGGTAGGAAAACAAAACTTTGTCGAACCCCTTTTCCAATTGCGGCCGCATCGAGTCCGCCAGCGCCGCGATGTATTGCGGATGATTGTAGAATGGCGGCAGCGCGTCCACCGGCACGCCGGGCAACTGTTCCGCGAGGATTTTCTCCGCCAGCACCACCACGGTCTCGTAGCTCGACATCGCATAGTGCGGATACAGCGGCACGATCAGCACGCGCGAGGGCCGGGCCTTTTTCAATTCCGCCACCGCCTTGGCCACCGATGGCTCGCCATAGCGCATCGCCAGCGCGATGTTTGCCTCCGCCCCCAGTTCCCCCTGCACCTTTTTCTGCACCTGGCGGCTCGTGGCAATCAGCGGCGAGCCTTCGGGCGTCCAGACTTTCTCATACGCCTCGGCGGAATTCTTCGGGCGAAACGGCAGGATGAACAAATTCAGCACCAGCCAGCGCACCGGCGCGGGCGTGTCGAGCACGCGTTCGTCCCACAAAAATTCCGCGAGATAACGCCGCACGTCCGCCACCGACGGCGAATCGGGCGAGCCGAGATTCAGGAGCAGGACGGCAGGTTGGCCCATGGGAAAGCAAGCAGGCTAATTATTCCGCGGCGTTTGGCGACAGATTTAATGCCCGGCGCCCCGCCGCCCGGCCCGTCGCCAGGCATTGCGGCACCGATACCCCGCCGCGATACGACCCCGCCAGTGCCAGCCCCGGCCACGCGCGCTCGGCGGCGTCAATCGCCCCCAGCATCGCCCCGTGTCCGAGGTTGTATTGCGGAATCGCCCGCGGCCAGCGCACGATGCGCCGATAGGTTGGGGGCGCGGGCACGCCCAGCAGCTTGGCCAAATCAGCGGTGACCTTCGCCGTGAGTTCGTCGTCCGGCAACCCGGCCAGCTCCGGCTGCCGCGCTCCGCCGACAAACACCGTCAGCAGCACCTGGCCCGTGGGCGCGCGGCCGGGAAACAGCGTCGAACTAAACAGCACGCCGAGAATCGAAAATTTTTCCACCCGTGGCACCAGCGCCCCGAAGCCGTCCAGCGGATGTCCCACCCCGTGCCGGGGATAACCCAGCAGCACCGCGGTGACCGGCGGATACTCGATTCCCGCCAGTAATTTCAATTGCGCGGCCAAGGTCGCGGGCAGCGGCAGTTTCGCCAACGCGTAGGCCGGCGCCGCCACGACCACGCCGTCAAAATTTTCCCGCTTGGCGCCGGACGGGTTTGTCCAGCCGGCCAGCCATTCCCCGGCGGGATTTTTTTCCAATGCCGTGAGCTCGGCTGCGGATTCGATGGCGTCGCCCAACGCGGCCGCCAGCGCGCGCGGAATCGCCGCCATCCCGTCGTGAAAGGAAATCAATCGCCGTGTGACCGCGCTCTTTTTCGCCCGCATCGCGCTCCAGGCCCCGCGAGCGAGGGAGCCATGCTTCGCCTCCATCTCCGGCAATTTGGGGAAAGCATATTGCGCCGCCAGCTTGTCGGGGTCGCCGGCAAAAACCCCGGCCACAAACGGCTCCAGACCGTAAGTGAACGCCTCCGCGCCCAGTCGCCGCCGGGCAAAATCCGCCAGGCTCTCTTCGCCGGGCGCATCGTCCGGCCGCCTTTTCGCCAGCGGCTCGCCGAGCATTCGCAGCTTCGCCGTGACGCTGAACAGCGAACTGGCCAAAAATTGTCCCGGCGACATCGGCACGGGCACCAGCTTTCCTTCGCGCACCACAAATCTTTCCCGCGCCGCCGGCGCCGCTTCCACGATTTCGTTTTCCAAGCCAAGTTCGTGCAGGAGGCTGATTAAATTCGCATCATTCACCAGCAGCGTGTTGGGCCCGGCTTCCGTCAGGTAGCCGTTTTCCCGCCACGACTGGATCACGCCGCCGATTTGCGGAGCAATTTCCAGCAGACGCACCGTTGCGCCGGCACGCTTCGCCTCCCAGGCCGCGCTTAGCCCGGCCAGCCCGCCGCCGATGACCAGCAGGCGCTTCATGTTGCAGTCGGGGTTGCCGCCACCGTCTCCACCAGCGCCGCCACGCATTCGATTTTTGCCTGAGGGGTCACGCCATGGCCGAGGTTGACGATGTGCCCCGGGCCATGGAGGGAATTTAAAAGGGCTTTGGTTGCCTCCCGCACTTTCTTCGGTTCGCCCACCAGCAATTCCGGCGCCAGATTGCCCTGGGTGGCGACGTCGGCATTTGCGCGCCGGAACGCGGGGACGTCCACGCTCGTGTCGAGGCTCAGCACTTTTGCGCCGGTTTGCTTCAATGCTTCGGCGTGCGCCGCCATGCCTTTCGCGAACAGTATCACCGGCGTCTTCGCCGGCAGCGCCGCAACCACCTCGCGCACCCACCGCAGCGACCACTCCGCGTAAAATTCCCCGGGACACAGCGCGCCCCACGAATCAAAAATCTGCACCGCATCCGCCCCCGCCGCGATTTGCAGCTTCAGGCATTCGGCAACGGCTCCGGAAAGTTTCTCCATCAGTTCGCCGAAAATTTTTGGATTTTCTTGGGCCAGCCGCGCAATCGCGGGTGATTCCGCGGGCGAGCCGCCTTCGGTCATGTACGCCGCCAGTGTCCACGGCGCGCCCGCAAAGCCCAGCAGCGCTTTTTCCGTCCCCAATTCCCCGCGCGCCAATTTCACCGCCTGGGCCAGGTAATCCAGCCGCGCCGTCACCCCTTCGTCGTTTAATTTTTTAATCTTCTCCGGCGCATCGAGCGCGAAATCCATCGCGATGCCGCCTTGTTCGCGGAAATGGTAGGGCTGGCCCAGCGCCTCGGGCACGACTAGGATGTCGCTAAACACAATCGCCGCATCCAGGGCGAACCGCCGCAGGGGCTGCAAGGTCACCTCCGCCGCGAGCGCGGGGGTGCGCACCATCTCGACAAAGCTATGCTTTTCCTTGAGCGTGCGGTATTCCGGCAGGTAGCGCCCGGCCTGGCGCATCAGCCACACCGGCCGGCGGTCGGCGGGCTGGCGCGCACAGGCGGCGAGGAAACGTTCGCGGGCGGTCATGGGTCAGGCGCCTTCGTTGAGCCAGTCGCGCGGCTTCAGGAAATACTCCGTCAACCGGGCCTCGGGGCTGCCGGGTTCCGGCTGCCAGTTGTATTCCCAGCGTACCAGCGGCGGCAGCGACATCAGGATGGACTCTGTGCGCCCGCCCGATTGCAGGCCGAACACCGTGCCGCGGTCGTAAAGCAAATTGAACTCCACATAGCGCCCGCGCCGGTAAAGCTGGAACTGCCGCTCGCGCTCGCCATAGGCCGTATCGCGCCGCTTGCGCAAGATCGCTGCGTAGCTCGGCGCATAGGCTTTGCCGACGCTCTGCGCAAAACCAAACGCCTTCGCAAATCCGCCCTCGGAAAAATCGTCAAAAAACAAGCCGCCCACGCCGCGGGTTTCGTGGCGGTGGCGAAGGTAAAAATACCGGTCGCACTCCTCCTTGTATTTTGGATACAAGTGCGCCCCAAATGGCGCGCACGCCGCTTCGGCCGCGCGATGCCACGCCACGGCGTCCTCCGCAAAGCCGTAATAGGGCGTCAAATCGAACCCGCCGCCGAACCACCACACGCTCTCACCCGGTCCGCCCACCGCCATGAAGCGGATGTTCGCGTGCGACGTCGGGCAATACGGATTGCGCGGATGCATGACCATCGACACGCCCATCGCGCGAAACGGCCGCCCGGCCAGCTCCGGCCGTGCCGCCGTCGCCGACGCCGGCAATTGGATGCCATGCACGTCGGAAAAATTCACGCCGGCCTTTTCCAGCACGTCGCCGCCGGAGCATGCGCACGACACGCCACTGCCTCCTCCGGGCCGCTGCCAGCGGTCTGCGCCGAAGGCCAGCTTCGGGTCCACGGCGTGCATTTCAGCAATGACGGACTCCTGGTAGTCCAGCAGCCACGTGCGCACAATTTCGGGGTCGGGAGTGTCCATGGGCAATCAGCCGGCGCTCAGCCATCGTTGCACGTCCGCCACCGCGGCGGCAATGGCTTTTGCGGCCGCTTTTTCTTTTATGGTAAAATTCGCCCGGCCTTTCGGCGCGTGGAAGACCCGCAGCGTGTCGCCGGCCACATGCGCCGCCGAGGCCGCGTGGCAACCGCCGCCCAAGGCGCCCAGCACCGCGCGCTCGATCAACACCGCGCGTGCCGTCGCCAGGCACATCGCGCCGGTAAATTTCCCCGCATCCGCCGCGCGGCATTCCAGCGCAATCGCGCCCTGGCCCGCCGCCGGCACCATGCGCTCGACTGGCTGCGGCTCAAAGACCAGCCCGTCCCACGAGGTGATGCCCAGCCGCTCCAGCCCCGCGGCGGCAAGAAAAGTCGCATCCGCCTCGCCTTGCGCGATTTTTTTCAGCCGCGTATCCACATTGCCGCGCAGTTCCGTCCACTCCACCTCCGGCCACCATGCGCGCGACTGCTCGCGGCGGCGCGGGCTGCCGGTGGCAATGCGCTTGGGGGTTTTGACCTCCGCCCGCCGCACCAAGACATCCCGCGGGTCGGCCCGCGGCAAAAATCCCGCGAAATCAAGGCCCACAGGCAGGGTGGTGGGCAAATCCTTGGCGCTATGCACCGCCAGTTGCGCCCGCCCTTCGAGCAGCGCCTCCTCCAGTTCGCGCGTAAACAAGCCCTTGCCGCCTTGCGCCGAAAGCACCCAGTCCCGCTGCTTGTCGCCAGTCGTCGTCAGCTCGAGCAGTTGGACTTTCTTCCACGGGGCGTTGGGCAGCGCCGCCAGGGCTGCGCGCGCCATCTCCGCCTGCCGCCGCGCGAGCGGGCTGCGGCGCGTGGCAAGCACGAGAATATCTTCAGCGGCAATGGGCACGGGGGAATAATGTTGTAAAAACCTCTGTAAATAGTGGACTGGTTCCCTGATGGCAACCGCACAAGCAACCTCCACCGTCCCGGCCCGCGCCCCGCGCTCGCCCATCGGCATCATCTTTCTGACCATCTTTCTGGACCTGGTCGGCTTCTCCATCATCTTCCCGCTGTTCCCGGCGATTTTGAAGCACTACATGAGCGAAGCCGCCGGTGGCGGGCTCTTCGCCAGCTTCGTCAGCGCCGCGCGCTCCCTTGCGCCCTCGGCCAGCGATGATCAGGTGGCGGCGCTCTTCGGCGGTCTCCTCGGCTCGCTCTATTCCGTGCTGCAATTTTTCTTCTCGCCGTTCTGGGGCCGCCTCTCCGACCGCCTCGGCCGCCGCCGCGTGCTCCTCGGCACCGTCGCCGGGACGGCGCTGAGCTACCTG
>DASZWY010000184.1:0-4339 GCA_035546135.1 Opitutales bacterium | reverse complement strand
GCGCGGCCTTCGCCGACGGAGATGGACTTGGAGACGATGTTCGAGGTGGTTTCGTCGGCGGCGTGGACCATCTTGGCGCCGGTGTCCTGGTGCTGGCCGTTGCCGGCGAGCGCGATGGAGAGCACCTCGCCGCGGGCGCGGCGGCCCTTGAGGATGACGCCGGGATACTTCATCGTCAGGCGCGAGCCGATGTTGCAGTCGATCCAGCGGATTTCCGATTCCTCGTGCGCAAGGCCGCGCTTGGTGACAAGGTTGAAGACGTTGTTGGACCAGTTCTGGACGGTGATATACTGGATTTTCGCGCCCTTGAGCGCGACGAGCTCGACGACGGCGGAGTGCAGCGTGGCGGTTTCGAACTTGGGCGCGGTGCAGCCTTCCATGTAGGTGACCTCGGCGCCCTCGTCGGCGATGATGAGGGTGCGCTCGAACTGGCCGAAGTTTTCGGCGTTGATGCGGAAATAGGCCTGGAGCGGCTGCTTCACCTTGACGCCCTTGGGAACGTAGATGAAGGAGCCGCCGGAGAACACGGCGCTGTTGAGGGCGGAGAATTTGTTGTCGCCGGTCGGGATGACCTTGCCGAACCAGGGGCGGAAAATTTCCTCGTGGTCGCGCAGGCCCTCGGTCGGGCCGACGAAAATGACACCGAGTTTTTCGAGGCCCTCCTTCATGCGTGAGTAGGCGGCCTCGCTGTCGAACTGGGCCTCGACACCGGCGAGGAACTTGCGCTCCTGCTCGGGGATGCCGAGGCGCTCGAAAGTCTTTTTAATGTCCGCGGGAACTTCGTCCCAGGTGCGGCTGGGCTTCTGGCCCTGGGCGAGGTAGTAGCGGATTTTGGCGAAATCAATCGTCTCGAGGTCCTTGCTCGCCCAATGCGTGGGCAGCGGCTTGGACTCGAAGACCTTGAGCGCCTTCTGGCGGAACTCGCGCACCCACGGGGCCTCGCCCTTGACCTCGGCAATGTAGTCCACGGTGGCGGGCGTGAGGCCGACGCCGGCGTCGAACGCGTAGTCGGTGTCGTAGCGGAAATTGCCTTTCTCGCGGTCAATTTCGATCTGGGTGGCTTCGGTGGGCATGATGAGGAAAAAGTTTGGCCGCAAAGAGGCGCAAGCGGATGGGCTTCACCCGGAGTTTTTGCGTATTTGTGCGGCGGAATTTTAAGGAAGGTTATTGCGTGGCGAGTTCCCGGCCGACCCAGTCGTAGCCGCGGGCTTCGAGCTCGAGGGCGAGGTCCTTGCCGCCGGACTTGACGATGCGGCCGTCATACATGACGTGGACGACGTCGGGCACGATGTGGTCGAGCAGGCGCTGGTAGTGGGTGATGACGAGCATGCCGAGGTTGGGGCCGCGCATGAGGTTGACGCCCTGGGCGACGATTTTCAGCGCGTCGATGTCGAGGCCGGAGTCGGTCTCGTCCATGACGGCGTACTTGGGCTGGAGCATCATCATCTGCAAAATTTCGCAGCGTTTGCGCTCGCCGCCGGAGAAGCCCTCGTTGAGGCCGCGGGCGGTGAACTTGCGGTCGATTTTCAGCACGTCCATTTTTTCATGGAGCTGCTTGTAGAATTGGGTGGCGACGATTTCCTCGCCCTCGGGCAGGCGGGCCTGGAGCGCGGCGCGGAGGAAGTTGGCGATGGAAACGCCGGGGATTTCGCACGGGTATTGGAAGGCGAGGAAGAGGCCGAGGCGGGCGCGGGCGTCCGGCTCGAGGCCGAGGAGCGGCTCGCCGTCGAGGAAGACTTCGCCACCGGTGATGGTATAGTCCTCGTGGCCGGCGAGGGCCTTGGCGAGGGTGCTTTTGCCGGTGCCGTTGGGGCCCATGATGGCATGGACCTCGCCTTTGGGCACGGAGAGGGTGAAATTTTTCAGGATCGGCTTGTCGCCGATGCTGACGCAGAGGTTGCGGATGTCGAGTGAGGGCATGGAAGAAATTTAGAAGGAAAAATTAAAAAGGAAAAAGTGGACGGCTATGAGCAGTCAGGCAGACTTGGACATTTTCAAAGCAGCTTTGCCGCGGAAGGAGATTTCAAGGTGCTCGGCTTCGTAGCCGGCGGGCAGGACGCCCTTGAGTTTGTTCACGAGGTTGTGCGGGAGGTCGATGTCGTAGACGCGGCCGGTGGCCTGGTCGTGAAAATGGGCGTGCTCGTGCAGGTTCGGACAGTAGCGGGAAGGCTCGCGTTCGATGTTGACCTGGCGGACAAGGCCGCAGCCGACGAGGGTTTCGAGACAGTTGTAGACTGTGGCGAGGGAAATGGCGGGCATGGTGGCGCGGGCGCGGGCGTAAACTTCGTCCGCGGTGGGGTGGTCGCGCTTGTCGAGCAGGACGGCGAAGACGTGCTCGCGCTGGCGGGTGGAGCGCTGGCGGGCATGGCCGAGCGCGTCGCCGAGGGCTCGTTTGGCGGGGGTGGAGAGTTTCATGGCAGTTAGACTTAGGCCGTGAAAGGGTAACTTAATTGGAATGATTCCAAAAATCAATCTGGAAATTGCGTCCTCCAATTCCGTGCTTGCGTCTCGTAACGCTGCGTAAAATAGGCAGGCTGTTTACCTGAAAATTTTTAGGGTAAACAACCTATCCCGTTGACTCATGCCCGAAGAGGTATATTCTTTGCACCCGACCGTCCTGCTTATCTTTTCCTCTTCAAAACCCATGCGTCGATTTCTTGGCCTTGCCCTACTCGCCCTGTCTATCTCGATCGCCACACCGGCTCGCGCGGATATCGTGGCGGTGTCCTCCATCACGACGCCTTCGTCTGATGGGACTCAAGTTCGAATGGGCCATTGGCTGGCAGACAAATTCATCACGGGAAGCAACCTGAACCTGCTGACGCTCGAGGCGATTAAAATCCAGTTTGTCGCGAGCAGCGGCACGGGCGGCTATTTCGTGGACATCTACACAGATAATTCGGGAGTGCCCGGGTCTTTGTTTGCCGCCCTGACGGGTTCGACCAATCCCAACACTGCGGGAATATTTACTTACACTCCAAGCGGCACCGTGACGCTCGCGGCCAGCACCACCTATTGGATGGTGGAGGGCTCCACGACCAGCACGGCAAATTATCAGCCGACTTACATAACCACCCCCAATCCTTTCGTGAAAAATGGCTGGACCATTACCGGGAATTACACATTCACGACCAATTCCGGATCCTCCTGGGGTGGCGGAGCGAGCGACGGACCAACCCAGTATAGCATCGTCGTGGTGCCGGAGCCGGCGACGTTTGCCGGAATCGCGGGCGTGGCGGGATTGGGCGCGGCGGGATATTTGCGCCGCCGGCGCGGAACGGCTTGAACCAATTGGCGGCGGGGCTAGCAGAAATTTTCCGTCACTAACAGAATGCTGGGCGTGGTGGCCAGAAGCTCGGCGCTGCCGGCATAGGGGATGAGCACATTGGCGCCGCGTTCGAGTTGGGCATGCGCGGGGTCGTCGGTGACGAGGCGGCCTTCGGCAACGGAGATAATCCGCGGCTGGTCGTTGGCGGCGAATTTCAGTTCCGCGCCGGCGGCCAGGGGCACGCGGCGGATGCGGAAATAAGGACAATCGGCGAGGATTTCTTCGGCAGCGGAGGCGGGAATCGCCGCCGGGGCGACGTCGGAGAAATCGATGCATTGGAGCGATTCGGCAACGTGGAGCTGGCGCGGTTTGCCATCGAGCCCGACCCGGCCCCAGTCGTAGACGCGGTAGGTGGTATCGGAGTTCTGCTGGATTTCGAGGATAAGCAGGCCGGCGTCAATGGCATGCAGGCGGCCGCTGGGGACAAAGAGGCTGTCGCCGCGCTGAACCGGAAAGCGGTGCACCAGCGGCTCGAGTGTTTGCGCACACAGGGCGGCCTCAAATTTTTCGCGGGTCACGCCGGGCTGGAGTCCGGCGATGAGCGCGGCGCCCGGGGCGGCTTCGGCGACATACCAGTTTTCGGTCTTGGGCTCGCCGCGGAGTTTTTTGGCGAGAGCGGCGGGCGGGTGCACTTGGAGCGAGAGCCGCTCGCGGGCGTCGAGCCATTTGACGAGAATGGGGAAAGGCACGGTTGCTTTGGCGCGGGGGCCGAGGAGCGCGGCGGTCTCGCGCTCGACCAATTCATGCAAGGTGCGGCCATGCCAGGGGCCGCCGGTGACGAGGGACTGTGCCTCGGGCCGATCCACGATTTCCCAGCTTTCGCCGATGGGGCCGGCGGCGGGCAGGGCGCGGCGGAGCGAGGCTTCGAGCGCGCGGCCGCCCCAGACGCGTTCCTGGTAAATTGGCGCGAAACGCAACAGTTGCGGAGCCATGCCACCAGCATGAGCCGCCGCAGCGGGTTGGCAACGGGATAACGCGTTGACAAATTGCTTTATCCAGAAAAAAGATATC
>DASZWY010000183.1:0-5458 GCA_035546135.1 Opitutales bacterium | reverse complement strand
TTGGCCGGGCTGCACGAAGACTGGATGATGAAGACGTCGGCCCCGCGGATGTTCTCGTTGATTTTGACGAACGTCTCGCCGTCGGGGAACGCGGTGACGGTGGCCTGGCCCAGCTCGGCCCCGATGTGCTGGCAAATGGCCTTGGCCAGCAGGGGATTGGAATTGCCCGTGAAGATTTTGAGCGGAGTGTCGTTCATCATACAGGAAGGTGCGCGCAGGACATAGCTGGCGCACCCACGCTGAAAAAGCAACCTTTCTGTGACAATGCCGGGGGGAACAAATTTTAACGCCGGCGTGAATCGAGTTGCGCGACGGTTTCCTCGAGCGTGGCGAGGCGCTTGAACAGCTCGGGGAGGCGGCCCTTGAGGACGTGGACTTTCTGCGCGATCATGTAGGGCATGGCCGGGCTGTCGCGCACGTAGCTCTTGGGGGCGAGGTCGTGGATGACGCCGGCCTGCGCACCAATCATGGATTGCGCGCCGATATGCAGGTGGCCGGTGAGTCCGGCCTGGCCGCCGATGACGACGTAATCTTCCAGCGTGGTGCTGCCGGAAATGCCGACCTGCGCGGTGATAAGGCAGTGCTTGCCGATGATGACGTTGTGCGCGATTTGCACGAGGTTGTCCAACTTCGTGCCCTCGCCGATGCGGGTTTCGTTAAAACGGGCGCGGTCCACCGTGGTGTTGGCGCCGACTTCCACGTCGTCTTCAATCACGACGCGGCCAATCTGGGGAATTTTTTCGTGCGCGCCCTTGTTCGTGTCGTAGCCGAAGCCGTCGGAGCCGATGACGACGCCGGAATGCAGGCGGACGCGGCGGCCCAGCGCGCAGTAATCCATCACCGCCACGTGCGGCATGAGCCAGCAGTCGGGGCCGATGACCGAGTCGCGGCCAACATAGACTTGGGCCTGTAGCACTGAACCCGGGCCGATTTGCCCGCCGGCCTCGATGACGCACTGCGGACCGATATGGGCGGTGGCGTCCACTTTCGCCCCCGCCGCAATAACGGCGCTGGCGTGGACACCCGGGGCGGGTTTGGGCCAGAGCAGGCGCTCAATCTCGCGGCAGACGCGCGCGAGCGCCAGCGAGGGCTTGGCCACGCGGATAAAAGCCTGGCCGCCCGCGGGATGGCCGTCGTAATCCTCCGGCACCAGCATGATGCCGGCCTTGGACGAAGCCACGTCGGCCTTGTATTTCAAGTTGCCCAGAAACGCGAGGTCGGCGGGCTTGGCCAGCTTGAGCGCGGCGATGCCGGAGACGGGCTGGGACGCGGCGCCCTCGACCCGGCCTTCGCCGATGAGCCGCACCAGTTCATCCACAGTGTAGGCAATGCGCACGGGTAGCTAAGTTAGGGCGGGCGGCGGCGGGAGCAAATGAAAACGGCGCCGGCGCAAATATCGCGCACGGCGCCGTTTTCGGAATTCCGGGTTAAGCCGGAAGGATTAGCGGCCTGCTCCACTGCTGGCCGGACGAGCGGTCGTCGCGGGAGCCGAGGAGGAGGGCGGGGTCGGCAGGGCCGGACCGGGGGACGTCGAAGCCGGAGCGGCGGCGGCGGCCTTGTTCAGGTCGTCGCGCACTTCGGTGGAAATGTCCATGGCGTCGTCATTATAAATGACGGAACTGATCATGCCCATGTTGGACTTGTTGACGACCAGATTGGCGTGGCGCTTGGCCGCGATGGTCTTCACGTCGTCGCGAATCTTGCCCAATTGGGTGGAGACTAGGCTTTCCTGCTGCTGCTGGATGACGTTGTTGCAGGTTTGCTGGAAGCTGGCGATCTCGCGGCGCTTCGAGTCCAGGATGGCGGCTTGCTCGCTGGCCTGGCGCTTGAAGGTCTCACGCGACTCGGGCGTGTTGACCGGGTTGTCGGCCTGCTGCTGCAGCTGCTGGACCTTGGTCTGCATGTCAATGATGACCTTGGTCTGATCATTGAGATAGCTGTTATATTCGTCCACGGCGCTCTTCATCTTGGCGATCTCGGTCTGCACTTCCGTGAGGCCGTTGAACACACCATTGACGTCGATAACGAGGATGCTTTGCGCGCGCACGGGCATGGCCACAGCGCAGGCAAGGAGGATGGGGAGGAGGAGTTTCTTCATGGGTAAAACGCGTGATTAAACAGGGTTGGATGGGGTTGCGCCAGCAAAAAATGAAGGGGGCCGAAAGGCCCGCTTCGGAGCGGCGGGCTGAGCTTGCCGTCACTCCAGGGGTCTCACCTTAAAGGGGGGTTCCTCGTCGGGCGAGATGGACATACTACCACATTGCCGGCGAATGTCTTTCCCAAAATTGTCATAATTTCGTCACGCCCGGCGCCGCTGCAAAACGTTCCTTTTCGCGAAAAATCTCCGCCGTTACGGCGCGGGCCGCAGAATTTTCCGGTCTTTCAGCATCGCGGGCGCAGCCAAGCATCTTTGCAAAAACGCGCGACCGCGCTCGACGGCGTCCACCAGGCCCGCGCCTCTGGCCAAGTGCGCGGTGATGGCCGCGGCCAGCATGCAGCCGCCGCCATGCGTGTCCACGCCGGGAACGCGCGGGGCCGACAGCCGCGCGCGCACGCCCTCGGGCCCGGCGAGGACGTCGAGCGCCGGGTCGAGCGCGAAGTGGCCGCCCTTGAGCAACACCGGCACACTGAATTGCCGCGCGAGCGCGATGGCGGCATGCTCCATCGCAATCGGCGTGGACTCGGGCCGGTAGCCGAGGAAGACCGCGGCTTCGTCAAAATTCGGCGTGACGAGCGCGACGTTGGGCAAAAGTTTTTGCGTGAGCGCGGGCAGCGAAGCCGGCTCGAGCAGCATCGCCCCGGAGCTGGAAATCATCACCGGGTCGGCAACGACGGGAATTTTCGGCAGGGTTGCGAGCGTGTCCGCGACGGCCTCGATGATGCCGGCGTTGAGCAGCATGCCGATTTTAATGGCGCGCACGGGATAATACGCCAGCACTTGCTCGATTTGCGCGCGCACCACCGCCGGCGGCACGGGGTGCGCGGCGGCCACGCCGATATGGCTTTGCGCGGTGACGGCGGTGACCGCGCTCGTGCCGTAAACGCCGCAAGCGGCAAAGGTGAGCAGGTCGGCCTGGATGCCGGCGGCGCCGCCGGAGTCGGAGCCGGCGATGGTCAGCGCGGCGGGCAAAGCGGCGGGGGCGGGGGCGGTCATGGCTGCGGCCAGGAAAATTTTGTTTCCACGACCACGTCGTGGCTCAGGCTGCGGTGCACCGGGCAAGTTTCCGCGGTTTGTTGCAGACGCTCGCGGGTCGCCGGGTCGGCCGGGCGGGGAAATTGGAAATCGAGCGAAAGGCGCGCGATGCGGCGGGGTGGCGGCGTCATTTCCTTGCGCACTTCCATTTTGAGTCCGGCGAGGTCGTAGCCCAGCGTGCGGGCCTGAATGCCCATGACGGTGGCCATGCAAGTGAGCAAGGAAGTGGCGCACAAATCCGTCGGCGAAAAAGCCTCGCCGCGACCCTGGTTGTCCTTGGGCGCGTCGGTTTCAATCGTGGCACCGGAGGGTTGATGGACGGCCCGGCAATGCAGGTCGCCCAGGTATTCCGCGGTAATCGTAACCATGCGCGCAATGATAAACGCCCGCGGCGCGGCGCTCAATGCTTACTTGCTGGCGCTGCCGCTGGCCGAGGCGGGAGCGGCGGAGGCGGGGGGCTTGGCGGCAGGGGCAGCCTTGGCCTTGTCGTCCTCGATGAATTTTTTCACCGCGATGGCCTGCTGGTCGGGCACGGCCTTGAGGTCGCGCCAGACGATTTTGCCGGCCTTGACGAGGAAGGACTGACGGTTGCCAAGGCCGGGCACGCCAAAGGCCTGGTAAAGGTTGCCCGCCGGATCAGCCAGCAAATCGAAGGGCAGTTTATATTGCTCCTTGAATTTCTTCTGCTGGTCGGCGGTGTCGTGGCTGACGCCAAGCACGGTCACGTCGAGCTTGGTCAAATCCGCAAAGGCGTCGCGCAACGTGCAGGCCTCGGTCGTGCAACCGGGGGTAAAAGCCTTCGGATAAAAATAAACCAGCACGTAGCCCTTTTTGTAGACGTCGCCGAGGTCCACGGTCTTGCCGTCCTGGTTGGTGGCCTTCACGGCGGGAGCGGCGGTGCCCACAGCGAGCGGCTCGGCGCCGTTGACCAAACCCGCGAGGGCCTGAAAAAGGAGGGTGAACATAAGCAGGGCGGGCAGGCGGGGCAGTTTTTTCATAGGGAGGAATATTGGAGACCAGGCCGCGCCAGACTGCAACGCCCAAATCAAGCCTTGGGCTTCTTGCCCTCGACCGTCCACATCGGCGATTCCTTGGAATGGTCCGAGACGAGCTGGGTGGTGCGCTCGAGGCGCGTGGCGAGGGTCTTGATGATTTTGGCGACCACGTCGGGCTGCTCGCGCATGAGCTGCTCCATTGGCTGGGAGGTGATTTTGGTCAGCTTGACGTTGCCCTTGGCCTTGACGGTGCAGGTGCGCGGCTTGCCGAGGATGTCCGCCATCTCGCCAAAAATCGTGCCGGGAAACATCATGGTGGTGAGCTGCACGTCGTCCTTGTACACTTCGACGGCGCCGCTGAGCAGCACGTAAAAAAATCCGCCGGCGTCCCCTTGGCGCAAAATGGTCGCGCCGTGCGAAAACTCTACTTCTTCATTGGGCATGACGAAAGGGGAACATACGCCGTTTCGCGCTAGACGTCAATGACGTCGTCATCGCGGCGCGCGGCGGGCGATTGCGGGCGCTGTCCCCCGAGGCCGCGGGTGCTGGGAACGAAGCGGCGGCGGCCCAGCCAGCGGTTGGCGAGGAAAGACACCACACTCACCACCAACGCCCCCCAAAAGGCCGACCAAAAACCATCCACGTGAAAACCCGGCACCAATTTCCCGGCCAGCAGAAACAGCACCGCGTTGATGAAGAGCAAACCAAGGCCAAGGGAAAAGACCACAAAGGGCAGCGTGAAAAAGATCAGCAGCGGCTTGAGGACGATATTGAAAAAACTCAGGACAATCACGACCAGCGCAAGCGTGACCAGGCCGTGCGCGCCCAGGGAATCCTTGCCGGTGTAGGAAATGCCCGGCGAAGTGTGCGCCGCCAGCACCACCCCGAACGCGATGACCAGCCAGCGCGCGAAGACGCGCCAAAGCGTTTCACGTTCGTGGTTGACCGTAAAGCCGCCGAGTTGGGCCATGGGGGAAGGATGAAGGAGGAAAGCGGGAGTGAGAAGCTTGAAATAGCAGGGAGTCAGGAGCAGGGAGCAGGGAGAAAATGCACCTCAAGACCCGACCAAATTTAAATTTTGCCGCTTTTACTCCCCGCCCCCGGCTCCTTGCTTAATGCTTTCCTTAACTGTTTCCAGCGTTCGAGGCGCTCGGCGATGCCGGCCTCGGCCCCGGCGGGGTGCGGGCCAGGGTCGTAAAGCTTCAGGTATTTTTCCAAATAATCCTGCCCGGAGATGGCTTCGGGAAATTCGTGGCTGTATTGGTAGCCT
>DASZWY010000182.1:0-2352 GCA_035546135.1 Opitutales bacterium | reverse complement strand
GTGGCCGGGTCGCGGCTTTCAAGCGCGAGGCGTTCGTCGGTGTAACGCAGCAGCAGGCCCCAACGCTCGGCCAGACTTGGCGGTGGCGGCGGCGGGCGGCCTTCGAGGCCGGCGCGGAGTTCGCGGAAAATCCACGGATAGCCCAAAGCGGCGCGGCCAATCATCAGGCCGGCCAGCGCCGTTTCCTTGCGCAAGCGCGCGGCCATCGCCGGGGTGTCCACACTGCCATTGCCGATGACGGGAATTGTCACCGCGGCGGCGACCTCGGTAATCACCCTCCAATCCGCGCCGCCACGGTAGCCCTGCTCCTTCGTGCGGCCGTGGATGGCGAGGGCGCGGATGCCGACGCCTTCCAGCCGCCGTGCGGCCTCGGGCGCGACAATCGAATTCTCGTCCCAACCGAGCCGGATTTTCGCCGTGACCGGCAGCGGCACCGCGTTGACAACGGCCGCGGCGATTTTTTCCAACAAGGGCAAATCGCGCAGGAGCGACGAGCCGGCATTGCGGCAAGTGATCTTGTCGGCGGGGCAGCCGAAATTGAGGTCCATGAAATCGGGCCGGAGTTGTGCGACGACGCGGCGGGCGGCCTCGGCCATCAACGCCGGATCGCCGCCAAAAATTTGCACGCCGAGCGGACGTTCCTCCGCGGTAAAATGCAGGTCGCTCCACGCCATCGGCGTGCCGCGCACCAGCCCTTCGGCATTGGCAAACTCGGTCACCATCACATCGGCGCCCTGTTCCTTGCAGCGGCGGCGGAACGGGCTGTCGGTGAAGCCCGCCATCGGCGCCAGGTATAGCGGAAACCGTCCCGCGCCGAGCCAGGGCAGTGCGGGAGAAGAAACGGGCGCAGTCGCAAGTACGGGCATATAGTATACCTCCCCCTACCCCGTCATGCCATCGAGCGCCTCGGCAAAGGTGGCGACATCGCGCGTGAGCCCGCGCAGGCGGCGGCGCAGGTCGCCGTCCTCGGCGAGTTGCTCGTCGGCAAAATCCTGCGAGGTGGCGTAGACGAAGCGCGGGGTGATGACGCAGCGAAAATCGAGCATCAGGCTGTTGGCAAAAGGCATGACGCTCATGTAGCTGCCCGGGCCGCCGGCGGCGCAGATGAAGCCGACGATTTTACCCGTCCAGGCTTCGCCGGTGAGTTCGACCAGGTTCTTGGCGGCGGCATTGATGCCATAATTATAGACCGGAAGTGCGAGGATGATGCCGCGCGCGGCGCGAATTTTGTCCGCCAGCGCCGAGACCGAAGGGTGGCTGTAAACCCCATCGCCATCGCACACGGGCAGATTGAGCGAGCCGAGCGAAACAAGTTCCACCGTGCCACCGGCCGCCTGACAGTCGGTCACGGCCAGTTGCGCCAGTTGCGTGCTGCGGCTGGCGGGATTGAGCGAGCAACTGAAAATCAGGAGGCTCATGATAATAAATACCGTCGCGACCGTAGGATGAAAACACGGCGAGGGCAAGCGCGCCTGCGGGCGACTGCCATTAAGAGCCGAGATTAAAAAAGAACCCCGGCGGGCGCAAGGCCAGCCGGGGTTCGTTGTCGGGAGATTAATTCCCGAAGAGAACTAGGTCGTGCCTTGGGGCGAGACCGGGACGGTCGGATTGGTCGGCGTACCCGTGCCCCCGGTGCCCGTGGCCGCACCCGTGCCGGTGCCCGCGCCGGTGCCGCCACCAGTGCCAGTTCCACCACTGCCGGTACCACCCGTGCTCGGATTGTTCGGGAGAACGGTCTGGATGTTCGCCGAGGTCTGGTCGAAGTTGGCCTGGGTTGTGGTCGCCACCGTGTTACCATTGGCGGTGACGTTGGTGGTGGACGTCACGGTCGGCGCCGGAATGGCCGGGAGATTGTCGGTGGCGCGAATGGCGTTAATGGCGTCAAACAACTCATTCACTTGGGCCTGGACCTGAGCGGTCGTGGCGCCCGCGCCGGTGAGATTCACGCCGGTGACTTTGCCGGTGCTGTCCGTGGTCAGCGAAATCTGAATGGTGGCGCCAGTGTTGACGTCCACGTTCGAGTTCGTGATGTTGGTCGTCGTGCCGCCGCTCGTAGTCGCCGTGGCTTGGGCACCCGGAGCCGGGGTGAAGGCAACGTTGCCGGTGGCGCAGTTGGCCGTGACGCCGGTGATGTTGCCGTTGGCGTCACGAATGACGGAGATGGAAACGATGGTGCCGCGAATGCCGGCGGACCCAGCCGGGGTGTTAATCGTAAACTGGGAACCAGCCGCCGTGTTCAGGGCTTTGACTTCGCCCTGGAGGGTGCCATTTTTCAAGTCGAGGTTGGTGATGGACTGGCTCGGGTCGCGCTGCAGGCGGATAAAGGTGCCTTCCTTGGCTTCGTCAAACGGA
>DASZWY010000181.1:0-5963 GCA_035546135.1 Opitutales bacterium | reverse complement strand
GTTTTTCTCGCAGAGTTGCAGCACCGTGCGCACGTCGTTCATGCCGGTGAAGTCGTATTGGCCTTCCTTTTTCTCGACCTGGTTCCAGAACAAATAAAAGCTGATGGCGTTCAGGCCCATCGCCTTGGCCTGCTTGATGCGCGTGTCCCAGTCCTCCGGCTGCACGCGGCCAAAGTGCATCTCGCCCGCGATGAGCAGCGTCGGCTGGCCGTCGATGAAAAACTGGCCGTCACGCGCCTCAAACTTGTGCGGCTTGCCATCGGGCGCCACGGTCGTCAGCGGCACCAGCACCGGCGCCGGCGCATCGGCGGCGGGGGCTTGCGCAAAGGCAAGGGCTGGCGCCAACGCGCCAGCCAGTGAAAACAACAAAACCAAATCCCGGCGAAAAGAACGCAACATGGGGTCAAGGGGTGGGGCCAGCCAATTTAGCCGAACCCAACCCCAGCGCAAGCTTGCACAATTCACCGCGCTTCAGCGTCTTTTTCATTTCGTCGGTGGATTTTCGGGGTATATTGCAAGAATGCCCCGCAAGCCCAAGCCTTCGCCGCAGCCGAAAATTACCAACCCGTTTTTGCCGCAGCGAATTGAGCATCCGGCCGATGAATCGCTGGTGGCGGCGGCGACCCGCGCCCGACGGCCGAAGCCCGGCACGCGGTTCCAGAAAATCGCGCCCGCGCCCGCGCGCGGCCCGGCGGCCACCGACGATGCCGCGCAGACCGCCGAGGGACGCCGCCTGGCCGAGGACGCCACCCGTCAGAAAAACTGGAAGCGCTGGGGCCCGTATCTCGCCGAACGCCAATGGGGCACCGTGCGCGAGGACTATTCCGAAAACGGCGACTGCTGGAATTATTTCCCCCACGACCAGGCCCGCAGCCGCGCCTACCGCTGGGGCGAGGACGGCCTGCTCGGCTGGACGGACCGCGAATGCCGCCTGTGCTTTTCCGTCGCGCTGTGGAACGGCCGCGACCCGATTTTGAAGGAGCGCCTCTTCGGCCTGACCAACCAGGAGGGCAACCACGGCGAGGACGTGAAGGAGCTTTATTACTACCTCGATTCGACGCCGACGCATTCCTTCGCCCGCGCGCTTTATAAATACCCGCAGGCCGAATTCCCCTACGCGCGGCTCGTCGCCGAAAACCGCGCGCGCGGCACCGGCGACCGCGAATTTGAAATCAGCGACGCCGGCGTGTTTGACGGCAACCGCTATTTCGACGTGTTTGCGACCTTCGCCAAGGAAGGCCCGAACGACACGCTGATCCGCCTGCGCATCGCCAACCGCGGGCCGGACGACGCGCCGCTGCACGTTTTGCCGACGATCTGGTTTCGCAACTCGTGGATCTGGGGCTGTCATTACGAAGGCTGCACGCTCAAGCCGCGCCTTTACGAAACCGGCGAGGGCGTCGTTTACGCCGAACATCAGGACCTCGAGCCGTTTCTGTTTGCCGCCGAAGCCGTCGAAGGCCAGCCCGACCCGGAATGGATTTTCACCGAGAACGAAACGAACTCGCAAAAGCTCTTCGGCATCGCGCAATACACGCCCTATGTGAAGGACGCCTTTCACGAATATGTGATTAACGGACGCGAAGGCGTGGTGAACCCCGGCAAAACCGGCACCAAGGCCGCCGCGTTGTACAAACTGACCATCCCCGCGGGCGGGGAAATGACGCTGCGCCTGCGGCTGACCAGCCAGCACGAGGCGCCCGCGCAGTTGTTTGGCCCGGCCTTCGAGCAAATCGTGGCCGACCGCGAGTCGGAGATGAACGAGTATTTCCACTTCGTGCGCCGCTCCGCCGGGCCGATGGACGAGCAGCACCAGCAAGTCATCCGCCAGGGCATCGCGGGAATGCTCTGGAGCAAGCAGTTCTACCACTACTCGGTGCGCGACTGGCTCGACGGCGACCCCTCGCAGCCCCGCCCGCCCGCGGCGCGCCTCACCGGCCGCAACCACAACTGGACGCACCTGTTCAGCCGCGACGTGATTTCGATGCCCGACAAATGGGAATACCCGTGGTTTGCGGCGTGGGACCTCGCGTTTCACATGATTCCGCTCTCGCTGGTGGACCCGCTGTTGGTGAAGGAACAACTGCTGCTCATGCTGCGCGAGTGGTACACGCACCCCAGCGGGGCGCTGCCCGCGTATGAATTTTCCTTCGACGACACCAACCCGCCCGTCCACGCCTGGGCGTGCTGGCGCGTGTACAAGCTCACGGCCGCGCGCGGCAAGCGCGACCTCAACTTCCTCGCGCAGGCGTTCCACAAACTGCTCATCAATTTCACCTGGTGGGTCAACCGCAAGGACCCCGAGGGCAACAACGTCTTTGGCGGCGGCTTCCTCGGCATGGACAACATCGGCGCGTTCGATCGCAACCAGGTGCTGCCCGGCGGCGGCCACCTCGAGCAGGCCGATGGCACGGCGTGGATGGCCGTTTACTGCGGCACCATGCTTTCCATGGCGCTCGAACTCGCCGGCGAGGACGATGCGTATGAAGGCGTCGCGTCCAAATTCTTCGAGCACTACGTCACCATCGCCGACGCGATGAACACCCTCGGCGGCACCGGCCTGTGGGACCCCGACGCCGGCTTTTACCACGACCAGCTTTCTCTCCAGGGCAACACCGTGCGCCTGCCGATTCGCTCGATGGTGGGCCTCATCCCGCTGCTCGCGGTCGAAGTGCTCGACGAGGAAGTCATCAACCGCCTGCCGCAGTTTCAAAAACGCATGCGCTGGTTCCTCGATCACCGGCCCGACCTGCGCCAGCACATCGCGTGCATGGAAACCGGCGGCGTGCGCTCGGGCAAGATGCTCCTCGCCATCCCCTCGCGCGAACGGCTCGAGCGCGTGCTGCAATATGTCTTCGACGAAAACGAGTTCCTCTCCCCCGGCGGCGTCCGCAGCCTCTCGAAAGTCCATGCCGCCAATCCCGCCGTTTTCAACCTCGACCACCAGAGCTACCGCGTGGGCTACATTCCCGGCGAAAGCACCACCGGGCTTTTCGGCGGCAACTCGAACTGGCGCGGGCCGGTGTGGTTTCCGGTCAACTACCTGCTCATCGAGGCGCTGCAGCGCTACGATTATTTTTACGGCGACGGCCTGCGCATCGAGTGCCCCACCCGCTCGGGCAAACACATGACGCTCGCCGACGGCGCCGATGAAATCAGCCGCCGCCTCATCCGGCTCTTTTTGCGCGACAACGCCGGCCGCCGGCCCTGCCATGGCGACGACCTGCGCTACGCCACCGACCCGAATTTCAAGGACCTCGTCCTCTTCTACGAATATTTCGACGGCGACACCGGCCGCGGCTGCGGCGCCAGCCACCAAACCGGCTGGACCGGCCTCGCGGTGAAACTCATCCAGGATTTGGCCCACCGGGGGAAGCTGTAATTACGCCGCGGAATACTCAGGACAATTGGTCATACGCGCCGCGGATCATTTTCATCACCACGGCGTAGCTGAGGCGGAATTCCTGCGCGGTGCGGTTCATCGAGGCGCCGCCGGCCACGCGCCGCTTCACCGCGTCGCGCAGTTCGGGCGTGATTTTGGTGCGGCGGCGCCGGCCCCGGCCCTTGCGCCGCCCGGCCAGGCGCACCTTGTACAGGTCCACCAGCGCAAACACCAAGTCGCGCGGCGGCAGGCCGATTTTCCGCACCAGCCCCTCCAATTGCGCGGCCAGGCGCGCGCGCGCCCGGGCCTCGTTGAGCAGTCGCGCCTTTTGCCCGGCCAGGCGGGCCTCCGCGCGATTGAGCGAGCGTAACTTCGTTTGCAGGTTCATCCCCATCCTCAATCAAGCACCGCCCGAGCCGTCAATATAATTTTATAAATAATATTATAATCAACTATTCCAATGGGCGGAACCGTTCAGCCAGCGGCACCTGGTCCAACTCGGCCTCCAGGCACCACTGCACGTAGCGGCTGAACGACAAGCCCACTTCGCGCGCCCGCGCCGCCGTCCGCGCCTGCAATTTCGGCGACATCGAGACGCCGACCGTCCGGTGCCTTTCCCCGCCGGTCGCTTCCGTCCGCGGCCGACCGCGACTTCGCTTGGCCGCCAGCTGTTCCACCTTGCCCATTGCCCCAATCGTCTTCGCCCCGGAAGTTTCAATCACGTGCGAATGCAGCGAGGTCAGGAATTCGTGGGACATGATGTAAAACTATGCGGTGTAGTTTTGCCGTCAATTCTATTTTCTATTTTTTATATTAATTTATTATTTTAATATATATAATTCTAGTGTTTCAAAATCAATGAGTTAACCGTTGATTCTAACGACCGCCGATTTATAATTGGCGTAGGCTTCGTCCAAATTAGTCGCCGTGGTGTTCAAGTCACGCAGGAGTCCGTCCTTGAGGCCGTAAATCCAGCCATGGAGGGCGAGTTGCTGGCCCCGGGCCCAAGCGTCCTGGATGATGGTAGTGGAGACGAGGTTCGCCACTTGCTCGACGACGTTGAGTTCGCACAGGCGGGTGCCGCGCGCGGCCTCGTCGGGCAATGCCGCGAGTGCCCCGTGATGCTTTTCCTTCACATCCTGGACGTGGCGCAGCCAGTTGTCCGCGAGACCGACGCGCTGGCCGCGGGCGACGGCGAGCACGCCGCCGCAGCCATAGTGGCCCACCACCATGATGTGCTTCACCTTGAGCATATCCACGGCAAACTGGACGACGGAGAGGCAGTTGAGGTCCGTGTGCACCACCACGTTGGCGACGTTGCGGTGGACAAAGACTTCGCCGGGCAGCAGGCCGACGATTTCGTTGGCCGGCACGCGGCTGTCCGAGCAACCGATCCACAAAAACTCCGGATTCTGCTGGCGGGACAACTTTTGAAAAAACTCGGGGTCGCGGCGCTTGATGGCTTCCGCCCAGGCTTGGTTTTGTTCAAAAAGCTGCTTCAGGCTGTGCATGCGGACGATACCCTCGCGGGCCGCGCCCATTGTCCAGCAAGCGCGCCCCACGTCAAGCCGTTGTCCGAAAATTTTCCCGCCGGCAAACTACTTCCCCGTGGCGGCTTCTTTTTCCGTTTGGTCCTTGAGGAACGTGAGCACGTCCTGAAATTTGCTGAGATTGGCGGAGTCGGCGGCGACGAGGTTCTGGTGGGCCTGGAGGATCATGCGCGCGTTGGCGAGTTCCTGCTCGTCGGGGGTGATGAGGGCGCGGGCCTGGTCGGGCGAGAAATTCATGGGGTAGTCGCCGCAGTCCACGCAGAGGAGGCGGTGCAGGCCGAGGTTGCGCACGAGGTCGAGGTTGCGCGGGCTCAGGCCCATGAGGCTGAGGAGGCCGGGCGGGTCGAGCTTCTTGAGTTCCATGGCGGCGCCGGCGATGAGGCCGAGGAAGGTGGAGTCCATCCCGGTGCAGCGGGAGAAATCGAGCACGAAGCGGCGGCGGCCGGATTTGGCCAGCTTGTCAAAAAACTGCGCCACGGGCGCGCAATTGAGGTAACTCGCCCGGCCCACAATCGTCAGCACGACGGGGTCGCCGTTGGTGTGGACCAGAAAGACCGGAGTAGTGTCGTTGGCCATGCGGAGCGGACAGGAAGGTTAAAATATAGGCAAGATCGGCCGAAAAAACAAAGAAATAAGGCGGTGAGGAAAGGGGGACGCGGGAAAGCCGGGCGAGCGACAGAGGCCACTGAAGCGACTGAAGGCCGAAAGGCGAGCAGTTTGAGGTTAAATTTTGGAAACGTCCCGCAGCCTGGTTGATGGGAAAGCCCTGATGGTGGATTGGTTCCGTGAGCCGTGGCCCGCCGCCTACTTGAGCAACTGCCGCAGCACATAGGGCAGGATGCCGCCGTGGCGGAAGTATTCGACCTCGATAAGCGTGTCAATGCGCGCGAGGAGGGGGGCACGTTCCTCGCGGCCGTCGGCCCGGCGGATGACGAGCTCGAGCGCCTGCCTGGGCTTGAGGCCCTCGCCGAGACCCGGGAGCGAAAAGACCTCCGTGCCGTCGAGGCCGAGGGACTCGGCGCTTTGGCCGT
>DASZWY010000180.1:0-48074 GCA_035546135.1 Opitutales bacterium | reverse complement strand
CGGCCGCGCGAGGCGAAGCTGGCGACGGTGGAAAAAATCGCGGGTTCGGCGGGCGCGAAGCAGGAATTGCTCGAGCGCACGGGCGCGGCGTTGTGCGACATGGAGCAGGCGCACGTGGCGGCGGTGGCGCAGCGGCTCGGGCTGCCGTTTGTCGGCGTGCGCATCGTGAGCGACGAGGCGCACGAGAATTTGCCGCAGGACACGCTGGACCGCGCGTACGACATGCCGACGGGCACTTACACGCCGTGGAAACTGGCCGGGCACCTGACGCGGAACCCGTTCAAGACCGTGCCGCTGGCGTCGTTTGTTCGGCTTTTGCCGCCGGTTCGCAACCGCATGAGTGACCACCTCCACACGTGGCTGCGCCTGGCTGGGCCGCGGCTGTTTCTTTAGCGGGAGCGGCGAAGGCGGCGGACTTGACCGGCGCGGAGGCGTGCGCCGTGGCATCGCCCTCGGCGTCGGGATTGAAGAAGAATTTCGCGGTGCGCGCGAGGCCGCCGACGGAGGAGAACATGTCGTTGACGGCGGAGGCTTCGTAGCCGCAGTGGACCATGCAGTCCTTGCAGCGTTCGTCCCAGCCCTTTTGGCCGTAGCGGGACCACTCGGTGGAGTCGATGAGTTCCTTGAAGGAGGAGGCGAAGCCATCACCGAGGAGGTAGCAGGGCTTCTGCCAGCCGAAGACGTTGTAGGTCGGGTTGCCCCAGGGGGTGCAATCGTAGTCAACTTTGCCCTGGAGGAACGCGAGGAAGTTGGGCGAGTGGTTGAAGCGCCAGCCTTTTTTGGGCGAACCGAGGATTTGGCGGAAGAGCGCCTTGGTGCGGTTGCGCTCGAGGAAGATTTCCTGCTCGGGAGCCTTGGCGTAGGGGTAGCCGGGGGAGAGCATCATGCTCTCGACGCCGAGGGCGGTCATTTCGTCGAAGAACTGGCGGACGCGCTCGGGCTTGGCGTTGTTGAAGAGGGTCGTGTTCGTGGTGACACGGAAGCCGCGGGCGACGGCCTTGCGGATGGCGGCGACGGCGACATCGTAGGTGCCATCGCGGCAGACGGACTTGTCGTGCTCTTCCTTCAGGCCGTCCATGTGGATGGAGAAGGTGAGCTGCTTGTGCGGGGTGAAGGAGTCGAGTTTGCGCTCGAGGAGGAGCGCGTTGGTGCAAAGGTAGATGTAGCGGCCCTGCTTGATGAGGCCGTCCACGATGGCGTTGATTTCCGGGTGGATGAGGGGCTCGCCGCCGGCGATGCTGACGACGGGGGCGCCGCATTCCTCGGCTGCGGCGAGGGCCTGCTCGGCGGAGACGCGTTTTTTCAGGATGTGTTCCGGATACTGAATCTTGCCGCAGCCCTCGCACTCGAGGTTACAGCGGAAGAGGGGCTCGAGCATGAGCACGAGCGGGTAGCGCTTGTTGCCCCTGAGCTTTTGCCCGAGGACGTAAGCCATGACTTTGAAGGCTTGGGAAACAGGAACGGCCATGCTGTTTGGAAATATCGCGGTTGGAGGCGGGTGTCAATGGAATAACCCTTAAGTGCCTGATTATCGGCAGGTTGAGCGAAGGATTAAGGGAGAATAAGCAGGAACGGTGCCCGGGACGGAGAGGAAACGGGCAAACAAAAAGGCGCGAAGAGGAATGCTCTTCGCGCCTTGGGCAAATTGACTTGGAAAAAACTTAGGCTTGGGCCGTTTTGCGGCGGCGGAGGAAGCCCGTCACGCCGAGGGCGGTGAGGCCGCCGAGGAGGGCAAAGGTAGAGGGTTCGGGGACGGCGGAAGGCGTGGAGAAGGAAGCGTAGCCGGCGCTAGCAGGGTCGGTGATTGTGCTGAAAACGCCGGTGGTGGAGAAGAAGAAAGTCTGCGTGCCGCCATCGGACGGCGTAACCCAAGCAGGACTGCCGCCAGTGCCGGAATGGTCGGTGGCATTGGTGTACATGCCGTAGGCGACGCTGTTGCCGATGTTGGTGTCGCCAAAATTCAGGGAAGGAATCCAATAAATGGCGAGGGGCTGGCCCGCGGCCCAGCTGCCGAAATAGGGAGTGGGGCCTCCGTTCAGGGTGGCTTCCAGCACATTTTCGCCGTTGGTGCCGATGCCGGCGGCGCTGACTGCGAGCTGGCCAACAATCAAATCGGTCGAGCCAGTGCCGATGGTGGCGCCCACGGCAATGTTGCCGGCCCCGAGCGTGGAAAAGCCGTTGTTGCCGGTGTCGGCAACCACGAGCACCAGGGAGTTGGCGGCGACGTTGAGCGAACCATTGCCGCCCTGCAAAAGGTTTTCCGCCTCGAAGGTCAGCGTGAGAGTGGCGTGAGCCGGGACAACGAGCGCGGCCAGCAAAGCCGGCAACAGCAGGAGTTTGGAGAGGAATTTCATGAATCGTGAAATTAAAAAATCACGGGGCAAGGTACGGTGGAACAAAGGTCCAGACATTGGAGCCAGGAGAAGGCTGCGCGGCGCGACGCAAGACGTAGCCGAAGCCCGGCTGGAAGATGACGTCGTTGTTGTGAAAGTTGGCGCTGTCGCCAAGCTTGAGCCAGCCCGGGCCGCCGCTGCCCGTGTAATAATAGTAGATGGCGGAGGCGGATTTGTTCTGCGCCGAGACGGTGGGGTCAAAGACGAGGAGTTCGTCCTTGGGCGTCAGCGTGGTGGTGGAAACCATGACGCTCGCCAAGCCGGAGTTGCCGAGGGTGACGGTGACAGGCACGGGAAGGGCAATGGCGTTGTCCTGCGGCGTATTGGACTGAAGGTTGTTCAGGATGACGGACTGCGCGGACATCGGGACATTGCCGACGAGGACGATTTGGGTGTCCGCGACGCTGGGCGGATGACGGACGATGAAAAGCGAATCCGGCGCAAACACGACATCGGGATGGAAATGCGCGTTATCACCGAGCTTGAGCCAGCCAGGGCCGCCGCTGCCGGTGTAATAGTAATACACCCCAGCCGCAGAGAGATTGATGCCTGGCGTGGTGGCCGCCGGAATAAGAATCGATGACTTGGGGGTGAGGGTGGTCGTCGAATACAGGCCTTGGCCGTTCGGAAAAAGCGTGTTTAGCGTCCAGTAGGGAATGACGCGAAAGGTGTCGCCTGTGCCGACGTTGCCGGCGAGGCCGGCGTCGCCATTGGGATCAATGGTGATGCTGGAGGCGTCGTTGGCGGTGACGGTGTAGAACATGCCGGCGCGGCTGCCAGTGGTGAACTGAAGGTAGTAGGTGTTGGTTTGCGAGGGGGAATTGTAGACGAACTGATTGGAGGAAATGTTGGCCGAGGAATTGATCGTGATGGTGTTGCCGGAGATGGTCTGCACTTGCGTTTCCAAGGCGACGGGGCGGTGGAAGGGAACAGAGACGTGCGTGTCGGAGTCGGCCTTGAGGGTGAGCGTGATGGCGCCGACAGGATCAGTCGAAACGGTCTGGGCGCGAAGCGCGGGAGCGAAAGCGAGGGCGAGGGCAACGATCGCGGCAAAAATCCGGGGTGAGGGGCGATTCATGATGGAATACGGATAAAACCGGTTGGGGTCGGACTGCGCGAAGGATTTGCTTGGGAGGGTAAAAATCGCTCCCCGGTTTCTACCACAAACCGGGAACAGCCTACTCATGCTTGCAAGCGTAATTTTCGGTGATTTGGCCGGGATTGGCAAGCTGAATTTGGGTAACGCTATCAATGAATCAAGGGAGAAGGGGGTAATGTCTCGCTTTGGGCCGTCGCAAGCGACGCCCTACAGTTTTTGAGCTGATTGCCGCAGGGGCGCCGCTGGTCGGCGGCCCTTCCGCAAGTTCAAACTGCGACATTACCGGACAGGGAGGGACGCTGAAGGGGATTGACTTGGAGGGGCGGGATTGGCAGGGTTAAACCTTTCCCCTGAACGCGCCCACCCCGGGCGCAATCCTCTTCCCCGATTATGATTACCTGGTTTCAACGTGTTTTCGGCAAGCATTTTAAGTGGGTTTTGCTGCTGGTCTTGGGCGTGCTGCTGGTGTCGTTCATCGTGAGCATGGGCGCGGTGCCGCGGCTCAGCGTGCAAGGGGGCGGCGCAGGCAAGGCGACCATGTTTCTGGGGGTGGACATGAGCGACCAGGAAGAAATGCATGGCCTGGTCAGCGCCATTCAATTTACCAATCAGCGGCTGTATGGCCTGCAATATTCCGACCAGGAACTCGAGCGGCTGGTGGAGCAGCGCATTGTGCTGATGCACCTGGCGGACGAATGGCACCTGCCGGAGCCGACGGTGCACGACATGCAGCATTTTTTTGAAACGGTGCGCGCCTTTCAGGGGCCGGACGGCCGCTTCAGCAACGAACTGTACGTGAATTTCAAGGACAGCGTGGAGGCCTCCCCGCAGCGCGACGCGCTGACGGCGATACTGAAGGAGGAGTGCCGGCTGGAGCGCGTGCGCACGATTTTGGCGGGGCCGGGATACGTGCCGCCGTTTCTCGCCCAGTCGCAGGTCGCGCTGAACCAGATCAAGACCGACCTCGACGTGGCCACGGTGGACTATAAATCGTTCACGCCGAAAATCGAGCTGACCGGCGACAAATTGACGGCGGGCTTGCAGGAGATTTTCGACAAGGATCCGACGCGCTTTCCGCAACCCGCGCAGGTGAACATGGCCTATGTGAAGTTTGCCAGCGCGCCGGTGGGCGAGCCGACGGCGGCGGACTTGCAGGACTATGTGAAGCAGCACAAGGACGCTTTCCCGAAGGCGGACCCGGCCAAGCTTTCCGACGCGGACAAGACCGCGGTGACCGACGCCTGGCGCGAGGCGCAAAAGGCCAAGGCGCTCGACGAGGTGAAGAGCAAGGGCATCCAATTCGAGCGCGAATACTACGACATCCGGTCGCAGCTCAATCCGCCGGAACTGAAAATTGACGCGCCGCAATTCGGCACGCTGCTGAAAAAGTACAACGCCAAGGTGCAAACCCTGCCGACGGTGGTCGAAGGCAAGCCGGCGAAGTCGGATGCGGAAATCTCGAACGACATCCAGCAGCAAGTCGCGGCGTCGCTCAACCCGGCGCAGCCGACGCAAAAGGCGCAACTGCCGGACGGCGTGGCGATATTTTTCTACCTTGACGGGGTGCCGGCGCGGGCCTCGACCTTTGCGGAGGCGCGCGACGAGGTGCTGAAGGCCTACACCGAATCCGAAAAGGCCCGACAGTTTACTGCGCTGTGCACGACGATGCACGACGCCGTGGTGAAAGCGATGGCGGCCGGCAAGAGCTTCGACGACGCGGCGAAGGCGGCCGGCTTCACAGTCAAACACTATACGGCGGTGACGCTGGACGATGTCGAGAAGACCGCCATGGACATGCCGCTGGGCGAAGAGGACAAAACGACGCCGTTGCCGGACAGCCCGCTGGCCGCGATGGGCCGCGACGCGCTGACGGCGCTCGTGAGCTCGAACAATACGACCATTCCGCTGTTGCTGGCGCTGCACAAGGACGAGCCCAGCGCCGCGCTCACCGAAGGCAATACCGGCGTGGTGTTTCTGGTGACCAAGCGCGCGGCGGCGGACGTGCCGGCCAATTCGCCGGAAATCGCGAAAATGGACACTGCCATCGCGCAACGGGAGCATGTTTACGGCGCGATGACCGTGCTCGACAGCTTGGTGCAGGAATACAAGAAGTCGGTGAAGTAAGCGAAAGCCGGCGCGCGGGGCTTGCCAAGCCGGGCGCGAAGCCCGAAACTTGGGCCGTGGACAAGCCTTTCAAGGTGGCGATACTCGGCTCCGGCCGCGGCAGCAATGCGGAGGCGGTGCTGCAGGCGCAGCGGGCGGGCCGCCTGGGCCGCGCGCGCGTCGCGGGCATCATTTCCGACCAGTTGCACGCCCGCATCCTGGACCTGGGACCACTGTATAACGTGCCGTCGGTGTATCTCGACGCCGCGCCGTTCAAGACGAAGCTCGAAGGCGATGCCGAGTTGCGTTACATCGCGCAAATCCGCGCGTGGGAGGCGGAGCTGGTGGTGCTGGCGGGTTTCATGCGCGTGGTGAAGCCGGCGTTTTTGGCGGCGTTCGCGGGGCGCATCATCAATTTGCATCCAAGCCTGCTGCCGCAATTTCCCGGGCTCGACGCCATTGGGCAGGCGCTGGCGGCCGGCGTGCCGGTGACGGGCTGCACCGTGCATGAAGTCAACGCGCAGGTGGATGGCGGAAAAATTCTCGCCCAAAGCGAGGTGCCGGTCGCCCGGGAGGACACGGCGGAGACGCTCGCGGCCAAAGTCCACGCGGCGGAACACGCCCTGCTGCCGCGGGTCATAGCAGAATTGAGCCGGCGAGAAATCATTGCCCCATGATTGAATTACGCACGGCCATCGAGGCGGGACTGGTGGACCAGCTCGAGGAGTGGTTCAATGGCTTGCCGCGCTGCGCGTGGGGCGTGGCGACGGACGCCACGGGCGCGGCGTGCCAGGTCTTTGGCTATTTTGACGATGCGGCGGCCGCGCGGGCCGCATGGGAGGAATTGCGCGCGGCCTTCCCCACCCTGCCCGAACGGCCCGCCCAAGCGACGCTCGACGACCGCGACTGGCAGGAGGCCTACAAAGCCTACCTGCGGCCATGGTCGTGCGGCGAGTTGCACTGGGTGCCGGTATGGCTGCGCGACGAATATATATTGCCCGCCGGGCACGTGCGGCTGTTGTTCGACGCTGGGCTGGCATTCGGCACGGGCGACCATCCGACGACCCGGCTGATGGCGCGGCGGCTCCTCGATTTTCGCGCGGCGCGGGGCGAGGAAAGTTTCCGCGCGGCGAAAATCGTGGACGCGGGCTGCGGGTCGGGCATCCTCGCGCTGTCGGCGGCGCTGCTGGGCTGCCGCAAGGTGTTTGCGTTTGACCGCGACCCGGAGGCGGTGAAGGTCTCGCGGGAGAATCTGGCGGCCAACGGCTTGCCGGAAACGGCGGCGGAATTCGACTACGCCGGCATCGAGGCGGCGCTCGAAGGACGGGAGGCGGACTTGCTGCTGGCGAACATCCAGGCCGACGTGCTGGCGCTGCACGCGGATGATTTGGCCAAGGCCATCACCCCCGGCGGCACCCTGGCGATGAGCGGCATCCTCGCGGCGGAGGTGAACGATTTGCGCGCGGCGTTTGAGGCGGTGCTGGCCGAAGGCTGGCAGCTCGACGCGCCGGATGAATTGGAAAATTTTGGCGATTCGCGCGTGCTGGGGGACTGGTGCGACTTGGTTTTCGTGCGACCGGAGTGATTTTTGGCGCGCTAGCGCAGACCGCCGCGAAGTTCGCGAACGACTGCGGCGGGGGCGGGCGCCAGCAGCACTTCGGAAACGGCGACGATGGCGCGGGCGCCCGCAGCCTTTACGGACGCGGCGTTGGCGCGATTGATGCCGCCGATGCAAAACCATGGGAGCGCGGGATTGAGCGCGGCGACGGCGCGCACCAAATCCAAACCGACCGCCGGGTAATCGGGCTTGGTCAGCGTGGCAAAAACCGGGCCGGTGGCGAAATAGGAAAGCACCCCGCCCAACGCGAGCGCGGCGCGGGCCTGCGGGAGCGAGTGGGTGGACAGCCCGAGCACGCGGCCGGGCCCGAGGGCGGCGCGAGCTTCGCGGGGCGGCAGGTCGTCCTGGCCGACGTGAAGGCCGACGCCCGGCACCGCGAGCGCCGCGGCGAGGTCATCATTGCAAACGAGCGGAACGCCGGCATCGGCGCAGAGCGGGGCCAGCGCGCGCAGCAAGGTGACGCGCGCGGAAGTGGGCCAGGCCTTCGCGCGCAGTTGGACAACGTCCGCGCCGCCGGCGAGCACGGCGCGGCAAAGCGGGGCAAGCTTTTCCGGCGGGGCGTAACCGGGGTCGAGAATCGCGTAAAAGCGCGCAGCCGCGAGACGGTGATCAGGCGAAGCAGGCACGGCGCCATTGAAACATGGCGAAGGCGCGGGCCTCAACGCTGAATCGGCGCCAGAGTTCAGCGTTGAACGCGGCGGTGGCGTGGCGTAGAGTTTGTCTCCCATGTCCGCGGCAACCCACTTCCCTTCCTCGTTCCCCGTCCCCGACCCGACCCTGCGCGCCCACCGGCGGCGGGAACTGGCGATGGCGCGCGCCCTGGGGGTCGGCGTGGGGCTTTTTTTAATCCTCTGGGGGCCGCTGAGTTTGTCGCGCTGGCTGGGCCAGGGGCCGGGCTGGGCGAATTTCGAGGCGGGTTATTTTATTTTCTACGGGATTTTGCTGGCGCTGCCGTATGGGCGGGTGCGGTCGGACAAGCAATGGAAACGGTTGATGGTGATGCTGACGGCGGCGTCGGTGGTGTTCGTGTTCGTGCTGGTGTTCGACGTGCTGTACATCGCGAATTTGTTTGTGCAAAACGCCCAGCCGAACGCCGCGCCGACGGGCGAGCTGGGCGCCTTGTACGCCAACGCCGACGACAGCGGGCCGCCGCTGCCGCTGCCGGTGTTGAATTGCGCGCTGGTGTTCCTCGCGCTGATGCAGGCGCCCGCGGCGTATTTTTCGCGCCATCCCGAGCAGATGGACTGAGGCTTCATGCGCTACCGGCATGTCATCTGGGATTGGAACGGCACGCTGCTCGACGATGCGTGGCTGTGCGTGGAAATTCTGAACGGGCTGCTGGCGGACGCGAAGCTGCCGCCGTTGACGGTGGCGGAATACCGCGCGGATTTTTCGTTTCCGGTGCTGGGGTTTTACGAGCGGCGGGGGTTTGACTTTAAGACGCATTCGTTCGACGAGGTGAGCCGGCAATACATCGCGGCGTACAACCGGCGCCGCTACGAGTGCAACCTGCAACCGGGGACGGTGGCGGCGCTGGAGCGCGTGCGCGCGGCGGGGCTGGAGCAGTCGGTGCTGTCGGCCTACCACGAGGAGACGTTGCGGGAGGTGGTGGGGCACTATGGGTTGACGGAATATTTCACGCGCTTGAGCGGGCTGGACAACATCCGCGCCGACGGCAAGGTGGCACGCGGGCTGACGCACCTGCGGGCGCTGGAACTGCATGAGGCGCCGCACACGGTGCTGCTCATCGGCGACACGGCCCACGACCACGAGGTGGCGGCGGCGCTGAAGGCGGATTGCCTGTTACTGCATCACGGGCACATGCACGCGGAGCGGCTGAGCGGCCGGGGCACGCCGATGGCGGGAACGCTGGCCGAGGCGGTGGACTGGACGCTGGCGCAGGCTACTGGACGAGTTTCCACTCGCGGTCCATCGCGCCGAGGTTGATGTGGAAGGCGAAACAGCTGCCCTGCCCGGGAGCGCGCTCGTAAGTGATGGCGCCGCCCATCAACTGGCACAGGCGGCGGCAAATTGCGAGACCGAGGCCCACCCCGCCGTCGGTGCGGCGCGAGCGATCCGCGCCTTGGACGTAAGGCTCGAACAGCCGGCGGGCGAGCGCGGGGTCGAGGCCGGCGCCGGTGTCCGTCACTTTTACCTCCAGCGTCCAGCCATCGGCCGGAGCCGGGCGGGGTTGCGCGCGGGCTTGAATGACGACTTCGCCGCGCTCGGTGAATTTGAGGGCGTTGCCGACGAGGTTGGCGATGATGCGGCGCAGTTGCGCGGGGTCGCCGACGGCAATAGGGGGCAGGCCGGGATCGAGCTCGACGCGCAGGGCAATTTTTTTCTGCATCGCGGCGGGGCGGAAAATGTCGAGGGTTTCGTTGAACAGCGCCGGGAGGAGAAAGGGCTCGTTTTCGAGTTTGAACTCACCGGCCTCGAGGCGGGAAAAGCGCAGGAGGTCGTCGAGGAGGCGCAGGAGGCCGTCGGCGCACTGGTCAATGACGTTGAGCTGTTCGGTCTGCTCGGGGCTGAGGCCCTCGCTGATGAGCAGGCCGACGTAGCCCTGGATGGCGGTGAGCGGGCTGCGCAGGTCGTGGGAGACCATGGCGAGGAATTCGCCTTTGGCCCGGTTGCCCCGCTGGGCATCGTCGAAGGCGGCCTGCAGGCGCTGCTGGGTTTCGACGAGTTCGGCGGTGCGTTCGGTGACGCGGCGTTCGAGCTCCTCGTTGAGGCGCTTGAGTTCGGTTTCGCCGCGCTTGCGGCGGGCGATGTCATGAAAGGCGGAGAGGATGCCGTCGCCAAACTTTTTGACCACGGCGCGGACGTGCAGATTCGCCCCCTCGGCGTCGAGGTAGCGCTCGGTGTCGAGGGTCCGGCCGGTTTCGACCACTTCAACGAGCTGGTCGAAGAGGCCGGAGGCGCGCAAATTGGGGTGGCGTTCGAGCAACCGGTGGCTGTAGACCTCCTCGGCCGACACCTGCAGGACCTCGAGGTAGGCGCGGTTTACGTAGGTGCATTGGAAGTCCACAATACGGCCGGCTTCGCGGACGGCTTCACTGACGGCCACACAGTTGTAGAGATTGTCCAACACGTCGGCCAAAAACGTGCGCGAAGCGGCGGGGGGCTGGAGGTCAGTGCTCATGACAGCCGCAATGGATGAATCACGGAATGATTTTCTTGAGCAGGTCGCCCGCGCCCTTGGCGGCGTTGCCGACGCCGTCGAGGACGGCGCCCGCGGCGTTGCCTGCGAGATTGCCGATGCCCTTGACGGCGTTGAGGTAGGTGTCGGGGTCGAGAACCTGGTCCTTGAGGACGTCGAGAAAAACGCTGAAGCCGTGGCCGGCGAGGTCGGTGCCGATGGCGACTTCCACCGAGGTGAGATTTTTCTCGTTCACATCGGTGAAGGTGCGGTCGTAATTGACGTCGTAAATTTTGGGCGTGCCGTCGGCGGTCTTGAAATTGAAATATTTGGCCTGGTGGATGCGGAGGGTGAATTTCTTGATGGTGAAGGGCGGGATGGACAGGCCGGAGGCCTTGCCGCCGCCGGTGGCCGCGCCGCCCCCGAGGAGGCTTTTTTGCAGGGCGGCAAAATTATATTCGCCGTCCTTGTCCTGCACAACGGCCAGCGTGTCGAGGTCCACCACGACCTCGTCCACGACGATTTGCCTTTTCAGCAGGGCGCCGATTTCGACGCTGCCCTTCAACTCATTGAAGCGGACAAAGTCCTTGGCGGCAAAGCGCTCGGGGTTTTCGAGCTTGAGGCCCTGGACGTCGGCGGAGCCGGCAAAAACATTGATGTTCTGCTTTTCGGCGGTGAGCACAAAGCCGCTGCGCTGGTGAATTTCGTGCGCGGCGATGTCGAGGGCGAAGTGGTCGACAATCAGGCCGCCCACGACCCCGAGCACGAGCAGGATGAGGAAAAGTCCCACGACGAGCGTGAGGATGCAACCGATGGGTTTTTTGATGAATCCAGGGATGAGGCTCATGGCGAGGGGTTACTTTTAACATTTCCGCGGATAATATCAACAGGCAATCGCGGGGAGCGGCCTATGCCGCAATGATACAAAAAAACGGCTCGTCACCGAGAGGTTACACGGCATTGGGGCGGTTAGCGGGCGCGGGCGAGCTCGAGCACGTTCCAGCCGTTTTCGCGGCGGTAGGCGACCCGGGTCATCAACTGCTTGACGAAGTGGACGCCGAGGCCGCCGACCCGCCGCTCTTCGAGCGGGGCGTCGAGGTCGGGCGCGGGGGCTTCGGTCAGAGGGTCGAAGGCCTTGGCGTCGTCACGGAGAACGGCGACGATTTCGGCCGGGCGGGCTTCGAGGTCGAGGGAAATTTCATGGGCGCGGCCGTCGCCCGCATAGCCATACGAGACGATGTTGGTGAAAAGCTCGTCGAGGCAGAGGTTGAACGTCTGCGCGGCCGCGGCATCCAGGCCGTTGGCTTCGGCGAAGTTTTCGATGTCCGCGGCAATTTTCGCCAATTCGGACAAATCATTGCGGTAGGTGAAGCGCATGAGGAGTGCAGCCTAGTCAAATTGGATTTCGACGAGGGAAAAGTCGTCGTCAAAATTGTCGCGGCCCTGGGCCTGGCGGACAAAGGCGACCATGTCTTCGACCTTGCGCGCGCCGGGCGCGGCGGGGCGAGCCAGGCCGGCGGCAAATTCCTCGACCGTCATCATGACGGCGGGGCGGTCGGCGTAATTGACCTCATACACGCCGTCGCTGAAGACGTAGAGGCGGTCGCCGGGAGCAATGGTTTCACGCGCGGACTTGAATTGTAGGCCGGGCATGGCGCCGATGATGGCGTTGTTGGTGGCGACCAGGCGCGGCTGCGCCGGGGCGGCGGCGGGCAGGAGGACGGCGGGCGGGTGGCCGCCCGCGGCGTGGACGAGTTCGCGCGCCGCCCGGTTGTACACGCCGTACCAGATGGTGAAATACATGTCGTTCTGCTTGTCCATGTCGAAGGCCTCGTTGAGGCCGGCGAGAACGGCGGAGGGGTCTTTGAAGTCCACGTGGGCCAGGGATTGCGCGCGCAAAACGTTGACGGCGGAAACGGAGAGCAGGGCCGCACCGACGCCGTGGCCGCAGACGTCGAGGACGAACACGGCGAAGTGGTCGTCATCAAGCCAATGGTATCCGAAGGAATCGCCGCCCAGGGCAGTGCAGGACATATAAGTCCAGTCGGCGCGGAGGCCGCGGGCCGCGAGCGGCGCGGGGAAGAGCGACCGCATGTAGCGTTCGGCCTCGCGCAATTCGGCGTTGAGGGCCTCGAGCGCGGCGTCGCGCTCGCGGCGGGCGAGAAAGGCCTGCGAGTGGTAGCGCACGCGCGCGACGACCTCGAGTTTGTCGGGCAGCTTGACGAGGTAGTCGTTGGCGCCGAGTTGGAAGGCGCGATACTTGGTCTCCGGCTCCTCGCGGGAGGAGAGCACAATCATCGGGACGTCGCGCGTGGCCGGGTTGGCGCGGAAAAATTTGACGAGTTGCAGGCCGTCCATCTGCGGCATGACGAGGTCCTGCAAAATGACGGTGGGCTGAACCTGCCCGGCGACTTCGAGGGCCTTGGTCGGGTCGGCGCAAAAGTGGAACTGGATGTCCGGCTCGCCGGTGAACATGCGGCGGACGGCTTCGCCGAGCATGGCCTGGTCGTCCACCATGAGGACGATGATGGGCGCGGTGGCGGGAGCGGAAGTGGGCGGAGCAGCGGGCACAGAGGAAATGTCAGGAGTTGAACCCCATGCGGGGCTTCGGAGGAGGCGGTGATTCTGGCGGAGGATCGAGAATGTCCATCACCCGCTGGAGAATGGTGACGATGGCAGCCTCGTGGACATTGAGGCGTTGCTTCAATTCTGTTTCGAGCGCGGCCAATTTGCCAGCCAAGATCCGACTATCGCCCAGCAGGGAACGCATCTTCACAAATGCCCGGACAACGAAGACGCTCATTTGCGCCGCGCGGGGACTATTTAACACCGTGGCGGCCATGATCGCGCCATGCTCAGTGAAAACATAAATGCCGTGCCTGCGACCGCCATATCCAGAACTTGAGGTGCCAATCTGGCGCTTCAAGTTCATAACCTCTTGACGATTAATAAGAAAGAAGAAATCCTTGGGGAAGCGGCCAATGTTTCGTTTTACCGCCCGATTGAGAATCTTCGTGGGAACACCATAAAGCTGAGCCAAATCCGAATCCAGCATGACTTTTTGCCCGCGAACTTCGTAGATGAGGAGGTCAAGATTGGGCGCGGGAATAAGTTTTTTTGCAGACATGGCCAAATGGTTGCGCGCCATTTTATAAAAAGACGCAAACGCATTACGCTGCAAGATAACAATTCACCGGCGCCCGCAAAAGTTTGCGTGCTTCATCGGCCGGGAAACTTGAAGCGTCAAATCGGCGCCTCAAGTTTCGGTGGCGGCGGGAAATTTCCTGAACAACTTGGCGAGGGCTGGCCCGAGGTCAGGGAGTTCGAGGATTTCCTGCGCGGCGGGGGCGGCGGCCTTGGGCATGCCGTAAACGATGCTGGTCCGGGGACCTTGGGCAAAAGTGCGCCAGCCGTGTTCGCGCAGGAGCTGGAGGCCGGCGGCGCCGTCGCGGCCCATGCCGGTGAGGACGACCGCGGCGCCCGGCACGGGCCAGTGCTGCGCGAGGCTGCGGAAAAAAACATCCACGGAGGGGCGGTAAACGATTTCGCGCGGGAGCGGCGTGTAGACGGCGGCGCCCGTGGCGTCCACCACGAGGTGGTCGGCGGTGGCGGCGAGGCAAATGTGCCCGGCTTCGAAGCGTTTGCCGGCACGGGCGGTGGCGACCTCGTGGCCAGTGCGGCTGGCGAGCCATTGTGCAAGGCCCTCGGCGAATTCGGCGTCCACGTGCTGGACGATGGCGATGGCGGCGGGAAAGCGCTTGGGCAGCGCGGCGAGAATTTCGGCGAGGGCCTGCGGGCCGCCGGTGGAGGCGCCGATGGCGAGGAGCGGTGGAAAACTGGCCGGGTCGGCGGAAATGGCCGCGAGCGGGGCCGCGGCGGGAAAAATATTGCGGGTTTCGCGCGGCTTAAGCTTGCCGGAAAGCAGCGCGACCCGCTCGATCTTCGCGAGGAGCGCGGCGGCGCCGTCGAATTCGCCATTGTTCGCCAGCGTGGGCGTGCGCACGGCGTCAAGCGCGCCGTGGCCCATCGCTTCGTAAACTTTCGCGGCGTTGACGGTGACGGAGGCGGTGACGACGAGGATGGGGCACGGGGCGCGGCGCATGATTTCGCGGGTGGCCTCGGCGCCGTCCATGACGGGCATGATGAGGTCCATCAGCACGATGTCGGGCGGCTGCGCGAGACAGAGTTGCAGGGCCTCGCGGCCGTCGCGCGCTTCCCACAGCACCGTGTAGCCGGGAGCTTTCTCGACCACGCGGCGGAGCGCGGTGAGGGCGAGGGGCATATCGTTGACGAGGCCAATTTTCATGCGGTGATTTTCAGCAGCGAGCACACGGCGCGAAGGAAGGTGTCGTCGGTGAGGCTGGACTTGGCAAGATAAACGTTGGCGCCGGCGGCGAGTCCGCGCGCGCGGTCTTCCTCGCGGTCTTTGTAAGAAACCATGACCACGGGGAGTGAACGCAGGCGGGCGTCGGCACGCAGGCGGGCGACGAAGGCGAGGCCGTCGAGGCGCGGCATGTCCACGTCGCTGACCACGAGATCAAACTTGCCGACGCGCACAGCGTTCCAGCCGTCGGCGCCGTCCACGGCGGTTTCGACGTCGAAGCCCGCGGTGGAGAGGATCTTGCGGGCGGTTTCGCGGACGGTGGCGGAGTCGTCCACGAGGAGGATGCGCGGGCGGGCGGGATGGGGCATGGTGGGCGTGGGCGCGTCGGCGATGCCGGCGGCAAGCTTTTGGAGCCGCGGCTGCAGGTCGTCCACGTCGATAATAAGGATGGGCGCGCCGTCTTCAGCGATGGCGGCGGATTGAATGCCCGGCACCTGGCCGAGGCGCGGGTCGAGGGGCCGCACGACGAGGTCGGTCTCGCCAAGGATGCGGTCCACCGCGAGGGCGAAAAATTCCAGGCCGCCGCCGACCACCACGGCGGTGAGTTCGCCGACGGGCGCGGTGGCCAGGGGCGGGAGGCCGAGCGCGGCGCGGGCGCAAACGAGCGCAGCGTCAAACCCGTCCACCGAGACCAGCGGATGGCCGCGGGAGGCATCAATCGTGGAACGCGGGGCACGGAGGACGCGGTGGAGGCGCGCGAGCGGAAAGGCATAACCCTCGCCGGCGATTTCAACGAGCAGCGCGCTGATGACGGAGCGCGTGACCGGGAGTTGCAGGGAGAAGACGGTGCCGCGGCCCTCGGAAGTATAGATGCGCACGGCGCCGCCGACGCCGCGCACGAGGTCCTGCACCACGTCGAGGCCGACGCCGCGGCCGGAAATCTCGGTGACGGTGGCCGCCGTGGAAAAACCGGGCAGGAACAGAAATTGCAAAACTTCGTCATCGCTCAAACCGGCGGCGAGCGCCGCGGTTGCGAGGCCCTTCTCGACGACTTTTTCCCGCAGGCGCGGAATCGAAATGCCGTGGCCATCGTCGCCCACCTGCACGACGAGCAGGCCGGCGCGGTGGCGGGCCTCGAGACGGATGACGCCGACCTCGGGCTTGCCGGCGGCGGCGCGCCCGGCGGAATTTTCGAGCCCGTGGTCGCAGGCGTTGCGGAGCAAATGGCCGAGCGGGGCCTCGAGTTTTTCGAGGATGTCGCGGTCCACCGGCGTTTCGCGGCCCTCGATTTCGAGGCGGGCTTGCTTGCCGAGGGTGCGGCAGACATCGCGCACCAGACGCGGGAAGGACTGCACGCCTTCACCAAACGGGCGCAGGCGGCTGGCGATGACCTCCTGGTAAAGTTTGCCGGAGAGCAGCGTGCCGCGGCGGGCGGCGTGGTCGAAATTTTCGAGCTGTTCGCGCAAAACGGCGAGGGTGTCTTGCGCCTGGGCGCGCAGCGGCGCGAGGTCGGCGCCGGGCTCGGCGGCTTCGAGATTGGAGACGAATTGCCGCTGCTGGTTTTTTAATTTGAGCAACTGTCCGCGAAACGGCTCGAGGCGGCGCGCCTCGATGAGGGTTTCGGCGGCGAGCCCCATGAGGCGCGAAAGACTGGCGGCGGAAATGCGGACCACGCTGTCCGGGGAAGCCGGAGTCGGGGCAGGCGTATCGGGCTTGCGGTTTGCCGTTTCCGGCGGGGCCGCAGGCTTGGGCGATTCGGCGGGGCTTTTTTCCTTCGCCGGGCTCGCGGGCTTGCCGGAGAGCGCATCGCGCAAATCAGCAAGGCACTGGGCTTGGGCGGTGGTTTGCGCGGCGGGCGGCGCGGCGAGCTGCTCCTGCGGGAGCTGGGAAAATTGCGCAATCCAGTCGCCGGCCTTGAGCAGGGAGTCAATGCCCGCGGCGTCGAGCGCAAGGCGGCCTTGCTGGGCGGCGACGAGGGCGTCCTCCATTGTGTGCGCGAGCTGCACCACGAGGTCGAGGCCGATGATGCGGGCGGCGCCCTTGAGCGAATGGGCCGCGCGCATGACCGGCTCGATTTTTTTCGGGTTGGCGAGATCGCCTTCGAGTTCGACGATGCCTTGCGCGAGACCGGCGACCTGGGTTTCGGCCTCAGAGCGGTAGAGGTCGAGGAGGCTGAAATCGAGCTTTGACGCAGGCGGCGGTGGCGGCGCTTCGAAATGCGGCAGTGGCGCAGGGGGTGGAACCGGCGAAGGACTTTCGGCGGATGGGGGGACGGGAGATTTTTTCGCGGGTTTTTTTGCCGACGCGACCATCGCGGCGGTGGCGTCGCGCAACTCGTGGAGGCAGGTGGCGTGGCCGTGGAGCGCGGCGGCGGAGGGCGCAGCCAAGTCGGCGGTGGGGAATTGGGAAAATTGCGCGAGCCAGAGGTGGGACGCCTCCAGCGCGGCGAGCAATTCGGGCGAGAGTGGCTGCTTGGGCTCGAGGGTGGCGGACAATGCGGATGCCATGGCTTCGGCAAGCTGGGCGGCAAGGTCGAGGCCGACGAGGCGGGCCGCGCCTTGCAGCGCGTGGGCGGCTTCGAGCGCCAGGTTAATTTGTTTGGGGCCGCCGGCCTCGGTCGCCAGCACGGCCAAGGCCTCAGCCAGCACCCGCGATTGCGCCGCGGCCTCGGAGCGAAAAAGGTCGAGCAGCGATTCTTCGAGGCGGGCGGCGGCCATGGTCAGGAAAGTTGCAGGCGTGCGAGGGCGGCGGCGAGCAATTCGTCGTCGAGGAGGAGGAGCTGGCGCTTGCGGAAGGAAAACTGGCCGCGGGCGTAAATCGAAAGCGCGGCGCCGGCCGAGGACGGCACGGGCAGCATTTGCGAAAGCGGCAGCGCGGCCGAGCCGTAGACTTCATCGGCGGCAAACGCAAAAGCGCGGCCTTCGCGGCGGCACAGGACGAGGCGCGGATAAACCCGGCTGCTCAGCGCAAGATTGGCCGGGGCGGCGGCGGCCAACCCGAACAGCGCGCGCACATCGAACGCGAGCTGCAATTCACCGGCGATGTTGACGAGGCCGGTGAAAATTTTTCCGGAGCGATGCGGCACCAGATGCGGCGCGCGCAATTCGGTGATGGAGGCGACGGCGGCGGACGGCAGCGCGAGCCACACCGGGCCGAGCCGCAGCACGAGGGCCGAGACGGTTTCCTCGCGCGAATCGGCGGGCGTGGCGAGAACATCCGCCCATTCGCCGAGATAGCCGTCGGGTGCGGCACGGTCAAACAAGGCGCGACCGGCGGCGGCGAAGACCGGGCAGTTGCCGCAATGCGAATGCGCCGCGAGCTCCGGGCAGGTACGGTCGCCCCACACGCCGATGCGCCGCCAGCAGGATTCCGCCTGCGGCTCGACCGGGGGAATTTGCGGCGCGGAGTTCATGTGGTGCGCAATTGAAACACAAAGGCGCCGGGGGGGCCGAAGGAGGTGAAGCCGGCATCGAGGAGGGGCTGGCCGTCGGCGTGGCCGGCAAAAAAGAGGCCGCCGGGGGCGAGGCAGCGGCACAGGCTGGCGAGGGTGCGCCGGCGGGCGGCGGCGTCGAAATAAATCAGCGCGTTGCGGCAGAAAATAATTTCGAAGGGCGCCTCGCCGGCAAAAAAGTTGAGGTCGTTCAGATTGCAATGCCGCCAGTGGACGATGCCGCGCAGTTCCGCGCGGACGCGGCGAAGATTGGGGCCGGCGGGTTCAAAATGGTGGCCGCGGCCAAAGGCATCGGCGCCGCGAAAGGCGGAGTCGGGATAAACGGCGGCGCGGGCGCGTTCGAGGGCGAGCTTGCTAAGGTCGCCGGCGAGGACGGTGAATTCCGCCGGGCGCAGGCCGGCGTCGAGCAGCGTCATCGCAATGGACCAGGCTTCCTGGCCGGCGGCGCAAGGGACGCTGAGCACGCGCAGGACGCGGCCGGCGGCGCGCGGCCGCCATTGCTCGCGCGTCCAGGATTCGAGAAAGGCAAACGGCGCGCCATCGCGGAAAAACCAGCTTTCGGGCACGAGCACTTCCTCGACGAGCGCGTCGAATTCGTCGGCGGAGCGGCCAAGCAGCGTGACAAAATCTTCCGGCGAGGCGACGCCCGCGGCGGCGAGGCGGCGCTGCCAGGCGGAGCGCAGCGTGGCCTCGCCGACGGCGGAGGCGTCCAGGCCGTAGGCGGCGCGCAGGCGCTCGCGCAAGACGGGCGGCAGGGTTGTCACGGCGCGGTGCCCTCCCCGGGCAGCTTGGAAAATAATTCCGCGGGCACCAACTCGGGAATGGTGACGACGGTGAACGCATCCGCCGAGCCGGTCGCGGAGTGGCGGGAAGGCGCGCGGACGTCATTGACGCTTTCGGCGAGCAGGCCGACGAGGCGGGGCGCGCCGCCGGCGGGCGCATGGCGCGCCAGGATGATGCGGCTGCTCAACTGCGGACGCGCCGGGCGACCGGCGGCCAGGCGCACGAGGTCAACCACCGGGACCATGGCGCCGCGATAGTCGAAGGCGCCGGCAACACCGGGGGGCGCGCCGGGAATGGGGCGGAGCGGCAGCGCGGGCACAATTCTTTCGACGGCCGCGGAGTCGAGACCGCAGCGCCGGTCACCCAGGTTGAAGAGGACGGCGAGCATGACGGGGATGGAACATTCAACGTCCAACATTGAACCTTCAACATTCAATTAAAGACGGGAAAACGGCCGTGGGAATTTTCGCGGGCGCCGGGACGAGTGCCGCGCAAAAAATCGGCCAGTGACTTTTGCGGCGGGGGGTTGAATGTTGGATCTTGGGTGTTGAATGTTCACTTGGGCTCTTTGCGCGGCGGGAAGATGATGCGCGTGAGGCCGGTGGCGCGGTTTTCGGAGACTTTGAAGCGGGTGATTTCGCGGCGGAGCGCCTCAACGGCGGAATGGAGGCTGACGACCGCGCGGTCGAATTCCTTGAGCGAATCCGCGGTGCGGCGGGCGCCGTCGGTGAGGCCGGTCATGGCCTCGTTGATTTGCTTGGCGCCCTGCGACTGGGCGGACATGCCCTCCTTGACAAGGCCGAAGCGCGGGAGCAGCGACTGGACTTGCTGGAGAATCGTCGCGAGCCGGCCGCCGAGGGTGCCGACTTCGGCCGCGCCGGTGCGGACTTCGCCGGTAAACTTGTCCATCTCGAGCACGCCGGCGGAGACGGCGGCTTGCATCTCGCGGACCATGTGCTCGATGTCGAGGACGGAGACGGCGGTCTGGTCGGCCAGGCGGCGGATTTCGCGGGCGACGACGCCGAAGCCGAGGCCGTATTCGCCGGCTTTTTCGGCCTCGATGGCGGCGTTGAGGGAGAGCAGGTTGGTCTGGTCGGCGATTTTGGTGATGGCGGTGACGACACCGGTGATGGCGCGGGCCTTGTCGCTGATGGTGGAAAGTTTTTGCGAGATGGAGCCGGTGGAGGAGGCCAGCGTCTGCATGCTGGTCTTCATGCCTTCGAGCTGGCGGCCGCCGGTGTCGGCAAGGCCGGCGGTATTGTTCGCGAGGTCGGAGACGCCGGAGATGGTGGCGAAGAGCTCCTGCGCGGTGGCGGAGATTTCCTTGACGGCGGCGGCAATCTGGCTGGTGGAGGCGCCGAAGTCCTGCACGGTGGTTTCCTGCAGTTTGGCGGTGGTGGAAATTTCGTTGGCGGTGGAAATAAGCTGGATGCTGGAGCGTTTGACCTGGCTGAGGAGGCCGTTGAGGCTCGCAATCATGTCGCGGTTGGCCGCGAGCAACTGGGCGGTTTCGTCGTCGCCGCTGTGGACGGTGACGTCGGCGGTGAGGTCGCCGTCGGCGATCTGGCGGGCGACGCCGGTGGCCACGGCGATGGGCCGGGCGATCAGCCGGCCGAGGCAGGCGGCCACGCCGCCGACGATGGCGAGGATGATCAGCGCACCGAGGCCGACCGCCGTGTGCACGCGGGAAAATTCGCCGGCGAGCTGCTCGCGCAGGATGTGCGAGTCGACCTGGTAGGCGGTGAGGCCGATGACCCAATCCCACGGCGCGTAATAAATGGCGGCGGACTCCTTTTCATTGTAGGCGGGGTCCGCCGGGTCCTTTTGCACGCGCCACGAGCCGGTGGCAAACTCGACGTTGCCGGGATATTTAATGGCATTTTCGATGAGCGGGCGCAAGGCGGGCTTGCCGGAGGCATCCTTGATGGAGTCAAGCGTGAGCGAGGCGACGGGCTCGCCGCCGCCGTGGATGATGAAGGGCGGGAGGTTGGACGGGTTTTTGCCGAAGGCGACCCAAACGTAGCCATTGTCGCCCGGCTTGGCGCGGCCGATGGTGTCGCGCAGGTAGGCGTCGTTTTCCTGCTTCACGCCGACATACAACATGCCGACCACGCGGCCGGAAGCATCGCGCAACGGCTCATAGGCGGAGACGTACCAGGCGTTGACGACATAGGCCGGGCCGCGAAAGGTGTCGCCGTTGAGCACGGTCTGCACGACGGGACTGGAGGCGGGAATAAAAGTGCCGATGGCGCGGCGGCCGTCGGCGCGGGCGATATTGGTGGCGACGCGCAGCATGTCGCCGGCCTCGTTCATGCGCTGGAAGATGGTGCAGGTGCCGCCAACGAGTTGCTTGACCTGGTCCACCAGCGGCGAGGGGATGGTGAAGTCCGGATTCTGGCCGATCCACTGGCCGCCGAGTTTGAGCTCGGGCAGCGTGACGCGCTGGGTGTCGTGCGTGACCTGATTCTCGGCGTCCCAAGTGACGGTTTCGGGGCCGAAGCTGAGGTTGCCGGCGCGATCGAAGAGTTCGTGGGCGACGCTGAGGCTGGCATCCACCTTGGATTGGAGCAGGCCGTTGGCGGTTTCCAGCATGCCATAGAGGCCGCGCAGTTCGGCGCCGAGCTGGCCCTGCACCCGCTGCTCAAACTGGTTCATGGCCAGCTTGCTGAGGCGGTTTTCCTGCCAGGCGAGGAGCAGGAGCAAGCCCAGCACCGGCATGAGCGCCGAGGCGAGCGCGAGCCCGGTGACTTTGTGGCGAAGGCGGAATTTGAGGGCCATGAGGAAGCGGAAGCGCCCCTCATCTTGCGGAAAGGAAGGCAAGTTGCAAGGAGCGGGTTGGGGCAAACGGGCGCAAGCCAAGGCGGGGCGGGGGGCGTTTTTGCCGCTTGACAGTTGATTTCAAAGTGATATCACTTTGCTATAAATCAAGCCGCCATGGGAATATTTGCCATTAGCCTCGCCGCGGCCACCGCCTCGAACAAGATCTCGACGGGGGTCTACATCGCGGCGGCGATTGCCTTCATGCTCTTTGGGACGCGCAACCGGCGCAAGTGGTGGTCGTGGCGGGAGGATGGCGTGGCCACCATCGGAGCGATCGGGGTGATTCTCACCGTATTGTCCGTGGAGTACATGCAGGGTTACTCGGTTGCGATGCGGGTGGCGGCGACGGTCACGGGATTGGCGCTCTCGTCGGCGGCGCTGATCTGGCGGACTCGGCGGCGGCAACACCACATCCCCCTGCCGGTGGTGGTGTCGTCGCTAGCCATGGCGACGTTGCTTTGCATCGCCACCATCCTCAGCCAGATTCAGGGCCAAAGCACGGAGAGCACGAAAAATATCCTGCACTGGCTGATCGTTCCCGCAGTAGTCGTCATAGCTGCGATCCAGGGCATTTTCAACTTTTGGGGCCGGCGCCAGGCGCAAGCCAACCTGACCGCGCTGGCAAACCGGCTGGGCTGGCAAATTGAAGAACAGAAAGTTCCCGGAAAACGGGGAAAGCAGTTGGCGGTGAGCGGACGTTACCGCGGACGGGAACTGCAGTTTGTGAGCATCAAGGCAAAGCAAGATTACCGGCGGCGGCAATGGATCGCCTTGAAGGCAGAACTGAATCGGCCGGACGCCGCCAGCCTGTTCGTCACCCCGAATGACGCGACCGGGGGTGAAACACCGAAGGATGTCAGTCCGCAATTGAGCGAAGCGCGGACCGGCGATGCGGCTTTCGACACGTCATTCACCGTCACCGCGACGAGCGACCATGTGGCGCGAACCGCGTGCACGGACAAAATCCGGCGGCGGTTGCAGGAGTGGCGGGCGAAGTCGGAGCCGTTTTTTCTCAGCATGCTTAACGGCGAGGCCTACTTCGTCATTCCCGGCACGATGGCCAATTCGGGGCTGGTGGAGCAGCTCGTGGGAAAAATGGACTTTGTGTGCGACTTCGCCGACGCGGCGGAGCAGGCGCGCGCGTAAAACCAAAACCTTTATTCACCCATGAAAATCGTCCGCGACGATTCGATGCTGCAGCTGGTGGACTCCACCCGTCCCCTCGGCGGGCTTGCGCTGGTGGCGGCGATGTTCGCCGGCGGCTCCGTTTTCTATAAATTCCGCGCGGGCCTGCACGCGCCGGGGACGTGGCTGGGCCTGGGCCTGATGCTGGCCGTCGGCGTGGCCGTCAGCCTCGTGTTTTTCTCCAAGCGGGACTTTCAATTCGACAAAGCGGCGCGCAAATTGACCTGGCGGCGACGGTTGCTGCTGAGCCAGCGCGGCGGGGAAATGCCGTTTGCCGACATTACCGACGCCGTCGTCGAGGTAAGAAATCTTGGCGACAACGGCGGGAAGGCTTTTCGACTCGTGCTGAAAACGGCGCAGGGGCCGCTGCCGGTCTGCGACGCCTACACCACCGGCACGAAGGCCGCCTGCGAAACGGCGGCGGCGCGCATCCGGGAAATTTTGCGCGACCCCAAGGCGTGAACAATCCACCCACCATTTCCATGAACATAAGAATCGTTCGCGACGACTCGGTGCTGCACGTGGTGCACTCGCCCGGGCTGTATCCCCCGACGATCGGGGCGATCTTTCTGTTGTTTGTGCTCGGCAGATTCGGGCGGGAGTGGTTCACCCATCAATCCTATGGCAGGTTCGCGTTGGATGGCCTGGGAGTGTTGGTAGCGCTTGGCGCATATTTGGAATACTTGTCGCCGCGGGATTATGAATTCGACAAGGCGGCGCAGAAGCTGACCTGGCGGCGCCGGTGGCGGTGGTGGGTCAAGCCCCAAGAACTCCCCTTCGAGGACATCACGGAGGCTGTGGTGGAACTGGACGAGGGGACGCTTTTCGGGCGCAAATGCGAAGACTGGGAGTTGGTGCTGCGAACAAAGGAGAAGCCCATCGTCATCTGCGATGCCGATTCCGCCAAAGAGCGAGAGCAATGCGAAGAAATCGCCGCGCGCATCCGCGAGGCGCTGCGCAAACCAAAAACATCCCGGGCGAAAAATTTTCAGACAACTCTCAACTCCAAACCTGAAACACCATGAATGCTCCAGCCACCACCATCTCCAGCCGGGAAAATGCCGTGCAAGCCATGAACGGCTTCGCGATGCTCGGCTTTAATCTGCTCCTGTTATTCGGGAGCGTCGCCTACTTCATCTATACCCTGATGCATTCGGACTACGGCGCCACCGCCGGCTGGATGCTGGTGGCGCAAATCATCGGCGCGGTGCTGGTGTTCGTGGCGGCGATTTTCTCGCTGAACGGACACTTCTCGCTCCAGCCCAACGAGGCGCGGCTGCTGATTTTGTTCGGCGCCTACAAGGGCACGGTGCGCCAGAGCGGATTTTTCTGGGCCAACCCGTTTTATGCCAAGTTCACCAAGATGTCGCTGCGCGCCTACAACCTCAACTCGGAGAAGCTGAAGGTGAATGACAAACACGGCAACCCGATTGAGATCGCGGCGGTGGTGGTGTGGCGGGTGGCGGACACGGCGCAGGCGAAATTCGACGTGGCCGACTACAACCGCTACGTGAACATCCAGAGCGAGTCGGCGCTGCGGCACCTGGCCAGCAGCTATGCCTACGACGTGGGCGAGACGACGGACGCGAAGGACGACGTGACCTTGCGCAGCGGCGGCGACGCCGTGTCGGCGGCGCTGACCACGGAGCTGCAGGTGCGCCTGGCGAAGGCGGGCGTGGTGGTGGACGAGGCGCGCATCTCGTATTTGTCGTACGCGCCGGAAATCGCCGAGGCGATGCTGCGGCGCCAGCAAGCGCAGGCGGTGGTTGCGGCGCGGCAAATCATCGTGCACAATGCCGTGAGCATGGTGCAAATGGCCCTCACGGAACTATCCGACCGCAAGGTTGTAATACTGGATGACGAACGCCGGGCCGCGATGGTGAGCAACCTGCTCGTGGTGTTGTGCGGCGAAAGCCACGCCTCGCCCGTCATCAACACCGGCACGCTCTACAACTAACCCGACTCCCTTCCCCCACCCTCCCATGAAAACGACTCCCGCCCTCATTCTGCTGGTGGCCGCAAGCGCGGCTTCCGGTTATGCCGGATATTATTTCGGCCAAAATAAAGGCGGCGCTGCCGCCACCGATACCGCCAACGCCAAGCATGCCGCCGCCGCAGGCGGCAGAACTGCCGCCGGCGGCAGCAGCGCCGGCGGCAGCGTCTCGCTCGCGAGCCTGATGAAGGGCCCCGGCGCGCCGGACGCCGAGGCGCTGGCCGCATGGGCGAAAAACCTGACGCCGCAGGAATGCGTGGATCTGGTGAAGTCGTTGCAAGCCGGCAAAGGCGGCCTGGTGCGCGACACGGTGCTCGGCGCGGTGTTGAAATCGTGGGCCAAGAGCGACCCGAAGGGCGTGCTGGCTTCGATTGACCAACTGAAATCGCCGAAATTGCGCGAAGACAGCGTGGACATCGCGTTGAAGACCATGGGCGCCCAGGACCCGAAGGGCGTGCTCCAATGGCTCAAAGACAACCCCGGAACGGCGTCGGCGGCGGCGACGCAGGCGCGCTATGACGCGGCGATTGCGGGCATCGCGGCGACGGATCCGAAAGGAGCCTTCGACGTGGTGAGCGCGCTGAGCGAAGGCAACGACCGCGACCGGCAAAATAAATCCGACGCGTTGAAGGCCCTGACCGACACGCTGGCGCAAGCGGGCCATTTTACGGATGCGCAGCAATTGCTGGCCACGCTCCCGGCAGGCCAGACGCGCGATGACGCGATGGACCACCTGGCGGAGAGCTGGGCGTCGTATTCGCCCGAGGATGCGACCACCTGGGCGGCGGCACTCACCGACCCGGCGGAACGCACTCGCCTGGAGGCACGCGCGGTGAGCACCTGGGCGTCGAGCGACCCGCTCGCCGCGGCGACCTGGGCCGCATCGGCGGACCAGCAAGCGCTCGCCAACGCCGACCCGAATGCGCCGAAAGACCCGCTCAGCGGCCCAGGCATGGTGCTGGCCAACGCCATCATGGCCTGGTCACAAGACGATCTCGACGGGCCGGGTGCATTTCTCAACACGCTGCCGGCTTCACCGGACAAGGACCGCGCGGTGGCGGTGTTTACGATGCAAGCGAGCGAGGAAGACCCCGAAAGCGCGGCGAAATGGCTCGGCACCATCAGCGATTCCGGCGTGCGCAACAGCGTGACGATGGTCGTGGCGATGCAGATGTACCAGCAGGACCCGGCCATGTTCACCAATTTCATCAACACCAACGACCAGATGAGCGCCGAGGAAAAGCAAAACATGCAACGCATCGCCCCCATCATGGCGATGTCTTCGCAGCTGCTGAGCGGCAGCGGCGGCAAGGGCGGCAATTTCATGTCGAACATGATTGAGAGCATGCTGACCGGGAAATCGAACTCGGCGATGAATGCGATCCGCGCCCGGGCCGGCCAGCCCGGCGGCAACCCGTTTGCGCCGCGCGGCGGCCAGCAGCCGCCCGCGCCGCCCGCCGGACAATAACCCAACCTTCGACCTTCCACGACCTGCTTGAAAACCACCGTCCTCACCGACGAAAACCGCCGCGCCCGCGCCGCCGAAAATCCTTCGCCGCCGCGCCGCCCGACCCCTGCCTCCGTGACCAAAACCGGCAACCAAAGCCACCTGCCCGAGGAGGAGACGCGCAAATCGTTCCTCCTGCGCATCAGCCCAGACTTGTGGAAGGAAGTCGAGGGCTGGGCGCAGGCGGAGCTGCGGAGCGTCAACGGGCAGATTGAATATCTGCTGCGCCAGGCGGTGAGCCAGCGGCGGCGGAAATGAGCCTACTTCGCCACCGGAATCAGCCGCCGCACGAAAAAGTTTTCGACGGTCAGATGACTCTGGGTGGTGCGGATGGCGAACCAGCCGCGGGTGTAAGGGGCGGGGTCGGTGAGCTCGAAGATTTTTTGGCCGTCGCGGTAATATTGGATGAGGCGGCCGCAGGCGATGAGCGTGAGGTGCTGCTGGACGTTGGGCTGAAGCAGGAACCGGGCGTCATGCAGGTCGTTTTCCGGCAGCAGGGGGCGGTTGTCGGCCACGCCGATATAGCGGCGAAAGCGCGTGGTGGTGTTGGTGTTGCCGCCCTGGCCGACGTAGTAGCAGCGGAGCTGGTCGTAATCGGTGAATTTGCCGGTGCGGCGGGTGGCGAAAATATCGCCGGGGCTGCGGGAGTCCTGGGCCATCCAGAAACAGTTGAGGTCGCTGACGCGGTCGTGAGGCCCGCCGCCCTGGAGGAGGGTGGCGTCGTATTCGATGAGGACGGGGCTGGAAAGCTCGGGGCGGAACCAGACGGAACCGCCGCCCGGAACTTCGATTTCCATCCGTCCGCCGCCGATTTTGACGGCGCCGCCCTTTTCCAGCTCGGCGACCCAAAGGCCATCATCGCGCTGAAAATCGTCGGAAAAGAGGGTTTCGCCCACCTGAAAGCGCGGGTCGAGGCTGGCGGAGAGAGTGGCGGGATGGGCGCAGCCACAGATAAGAAGGGCCAGTCCAGGGGCGAGGAAGGCAAAGGATTGTGAGATTTTTATCCTCATACGGGGTTTGATTCTGCTTATATCCTGTCCGGCCTTCATGCAACCGCCTTCCGACCCTTTGCCCGCGAGCGTGCCCGTGTCTACGAGGAAGGCTCCCGCCACCGCGCCGCGGCCGCCCGGGGGGCTGCGGTGCGCGCTAGCGGCCGCGGTGATTGCGCTGATGGCGCTGGCGGCGTATGCGAATACGTTTCACGTGCCGTTTTATTTCGACGACCGCCAGGGCATCAGCGAGAACCAGACGATTGATATTTTATGGCCGCCGTGGCGGGCGCTGAACGCGCCCAAGGAATACAACTCGGGCGCGGTGGGCCGGCCGCTGGTGAATTTCTCGCTGGCGGTGAATTACCAGATTTCGGAGGCGTTTTCGAAAGCTGACGACGGGTTTGAACCCTGGAGCTACCATGCGGTGAACCTGGCCATCCACATCGCCACGGCGTGGCTGCTGATGGGGGTGGCGTGGCGAACGCTGCGGCAGCCGCCGCTGGCCAAGATTTTCGGCGCGGCGGCGTTGCCGCTGGCGTTCCTGATTGCGCTGGCATGGGCGGTGCATCCGCTGGCGAGCGAGACGGTGACGAACGCCATCCAGCGCAACGAGTCCATGGTGTCGTTTTTTTACCTGGGGGTGATTTATTGCCTGATCCGCTCGACGGAGGAGCCGCTGGCCAGCCGGTGGCTCGGCGGCGCGCCGCGGTCGGGATGGTGGCAGGGTCTCGCGGTGGTGGCGTGTTTTCTCGGGGTGCTGTCAAAGGAAGTCATGTTCTCGGCGCCGCTGATGGCGCTGCTGTATGACCGGACGTTCGTGGCGGGGTCATTGGCGGAGGCAGGCCGGCGGCGGTGGAAGTTTTACGCGGCAATGGCGACGAGCTGGATTTTGCTGGGGTGGCTGGTCCATCACTACAACCAGCGCGGGGGCACGGTGGGGTTCGACTTGCCGATGTCGAAATACGCATACGCGCTGAAGCAGTGCGAGGCCATCATCACCTATTTCTCGCTGTGCTTCTGGCCGCATCCGCTGGTGCTTGATTACGGCTACGACGTGGTGACGAGCCTCAAGGACGTGTGGCCGCAGGCGCTGGCGCTGGCGGCGCTGGTGGGCGGGACGTTCTGGGCGCTGTGGAAAAAGCCGGTGTGGGGTTTTGCGGGAATGTGGGTGTTTTTGATTTTGGCGCCGAGTTCGAGCATCATGCCGCTGACCACGCAGACGGAGGCCGAGCACCGGATGTACCTGCCCCTGGCGATGGTCATGGCGGTGCTGATTCTGGGAGCCTATGCGCTGAGCGGGCCGCGGGTGTTTTACGCGGCCGGGGCGCTGGCGCTGGTCTTCACGGGGGTCACCTACTCGCGCAACAAGGACTACCGCAGCGAGGTGGCGATGTGGTATGTGGACGTGGCCCAGCGGCCGCAGAGCCCGCGCGCGCACTACAACCTCGGCTGCGCCTTGCTCAATGAAGACCGGTATATTGACGCATCGTCGGAATTCATGCTGGCGATGCAGTTGGAGCCGGACAACGAGAATTACTACACGAACCTGGGCGCGTGCTACGCGGACCTCGGCGATGCGCCGCGCGCGATGGAGCAATATGAGAAGGCCGTCAAAATTAACCCCAAGGACGTGCAGTCGAACTACAACCTCGGATGCGAATACCGGGACCTGCAGGATTACGACAAGGCGGCGGAGCATTTGCGGGTGGCGGTCGAGAATGACCCGAACTACCGCGATGCCCAGTACATGCTCGGCCTGGTGCTGGTGCTGTCGGACCACAGCGAGGAGGCGTTGAAACCGCTGAAGGCGGCGCTCGACCTCGACCCGAACGACACGGACACCCTGAGTTGTTATGGCCAGGCGCTGCTGGCGCAGGGATTGACGAAAAACGCCATCGCGATTTTGCAACGCGGGCTGGCGCTCGACGCCGACAACGCCGAGCTGCACAAGTGGCTGGCCGAGGCTTACGCCGATGACGGGCAGGACCAAAATGCCACCGTCGAAGCCGCGGCGGCCGCGCGGCTGGCGCCGAATAGCGCCGAGATGCACCTGGCCTATGGGCACCAGCTTTTCGCGGACGGGAAATATGCGGACGCGGCGGCGGAATTTACCACGGCACTCAAGCTGCGGCCAGCGTATGCCGAAGCGGAAAACGATCTCGGCGGGGCGCTGCTCAAGCTGAAGCGCAACGCCGAGGCGCGGGCGGCCTATGCCCAGGCACTGGAATGGAAACCGGATTTAATCGAGGCGCGCCTCAACCTGGGCCGGGCGATGCTGGCGGACGGCCAGCTCGTGCAGGCGGAGACGCAATTTCGCCAGGCCCTGCAAACCGACAAGGACAATGCCGAGGCCCATCTCCAGCTCGGCAAACTTTTGCAACTGGAAAAACGCTACAACGAGGCGACGTTCGAATTCCAGGAAGTGCTGCGCATCCAGCCCGATGACGACGACGCCCGCGCGAGTTTAAAAGCGTTGCAGGACGAACTGGGCGGGCCGTAGCCCGGCCTCAGGGGCCGACCCCGACGGAGAGGGTCACCGACGTGGAGGAATCGACCGTGGAATTGGCGCCGGCACCGGCCTTGTCGTCGCCAACGCCGAACGCGTCCATCATCTGCTTTTGCATCTGCGTCTGGGAATCCACCATTTTGCTGTAGGTGGCGAATTGCTCGGGCGTGAGGATGGCCTGCATGGCGGCCTTTTTGGCTTCGGCGCGCTGATCCGCCGTGAGAAGGGTGGCCTTGGCGCCATCGATGCCGAGCATTTGGGCGGATTCCTGGTAAATCTCGGCGAAGACCTTGTCTTTCTGGTCTTCGGTCAACTGCAGCGAAGTCTGGATCTGCGCGAGTTCGCCATTGGCCATCGCCTCGGCGTTGCTTCTCTTTTCGTCGTTTTGGTAGGCTTGATATTGGGCGTATTGCTCCGGGGTGACGATGCCCTGCAGCGCCTTGTCGAAATCCATTTCCTCGCCGCCGCCATTCTGCATGGATTTTTGCAGTTCATCCTTGGACATTTTCCCGGAAAGCATTTTCTCCGTCAGGTCCTGGGCCATTTGCGCCTGCTTGTCCATGACGGCTTGCAGGGCCTGGGCTTGGTCGTCGGTGAGTTGCAGGCGCGATTTAATGGCGGCCATGCGCATGTCCATCTGCTGCTTGATGGCGCTGCTGGCGACTTTGGCCATGGCCGCGGCGGCCTTGGGATTCGCATTGCCGAAGAGGCCGGCCGGGCCGGAGTCGGCGTTGGGACCAGCGGCATCGGCGAGTTCCTTCTCGCGGTCGTTCAGCATTTTTTCGCGCGCATCCAGCAGTGCCTCGCGTTTTTTGGCATCCACAATGGCGATTTCGGCGCGCTTGATGGCGTCCGCATTGGGGGTGGGTTTGGGCGGATGGGGAAAAAAGGCGTTGCCGCCGGCGAAAGCCGCGGCGCCGAACAAGGCGCCGGCGATAAAGGCGAAGATTTTGGAGTTCATAAGCGGAGGGGGAAGACGTGAATAGGACATCATCAGACGCAAAGGGTAACAACATTTTTCGCGCCGTGTTGCCTTGATTGACAAATGGCGCGGCATGGCCTTGATTGGACACTTCCCCCTGCCCTCCCGCGACATGAAATACCCCGCCCTGTTTTCGAAACAGTTAGCCCTGTTGACCTTGAGCGCGTTGCTGGCCGCCGGCTGCGCGACGACGCCATCCGAACCGGCGTTTGTGCCGACCAAGCCGCAGCCGAACCCGCCGCCATCCCAGCAATGGCCGGTGACGACGACGGCGCAGCCGCCCGGCCCGCGGCCCAACCCGGCGATTGTGCCGGTGCCTCAACAAGCGGCGCCGAATTCCAATTACCAGCGCGTCCACCAGCAGTTTGTCGCGCAAGCGCAAAAAGGGGATATTGATTTGCTGTTTGTCGGCGATTCCATCACCGACTTCTGGATTGGCGCCTCGAGCAATGGGCGCGGTGGGCGCGGCAAGGAAGTCTGGGACCACTATTACGGCAACTTGAAGGCGGCCGATTTTGGCTACAGCGCGGACCGCACGCAGCACGTGCTCTGGCGGCTGCAGAACGGCGAGGGCCAGGGTTTTTCGCCGAAAGTGGTGGTGCTGATGATCGGCACGAACAACACCGGCATCGTCAGCCGCCGCCCGCAGGACTTTCCGTCGGCATGGCGCAACACCAACGCGGAAACCATCGAGGGCATCACGGCGGTGGTGAATGAGCTGCGCAAGGATTTCCCGCAGGCAAAAATTATTTTGCTGAGCATCTTTCCGCGCGGCGACGACGCCATCGCGATGCAGCAGATTCCGGAAATCAACCGAGCGATCGCCAAACTCGACGACCAGAAGCAGGTGTTCTACCTCGATGTGACGAAAAACTTCCTGGGGCCGGACGGGCAAATCAACCCGGATTATTTCCAATTGTCGGACCGGCTGCACCCCACCCCCGCGGGCTACGTGGTATGGGCGGAGGCGATGAAGCCTTTGCTCAAAAAGCTGATGCAGTAGGCCCGGAGCGCATGAATTTGGGCAAAAAAAAGGCCGGCACGCCTACCCCTAAGCGTGCCGGCCACTTATTTTCTATTTAATACCCCAAATGCAGACACATTTAAGCCTGCAAAGTGAATAAACCCCGGATTGAGGGAAAATGCAACAAGAATTTCCGGGTCGTGCGCTAACCTGCTGATGGAATGCGGGTTAATTAATATCATGAATTCGGGCAGCAATGGGCGGGTGCGTCCAACGGCGAAATATCGGGCAGATGCCGGAAATGTCGCGCAACTCCGGGCCTTGGCTGCGGTTGCCCATGGGGTGCGTCATGAGCGGTTCCGGTATAGCATTGCCGCTCCCCGGACTTACGTATTATTTCCAAGAACGCCCCGCTTGCCCCGGCCATCCGCCTCATGAAACTTCGGACCATATTGGCACTGGCCTTCCTGGCGGCGTTTTTTTTCGGGGTGTGGTGGACGAGCCATCCGCCCGGCCCGGCTAAAAAACCCGCGGCCCCAGATGGCGCAGCCGCAACGGTGACCAGCACGGCCGACACCTCCGACACGACGCCTCCGCACAGTTCAGCGGAATTGAAGGCGGGAGTACTCAAGGCCCTCGAGTTGGCGCCGGGGCCGGCGCGGCTGAAGGCCGTGCTGGCGGCTTTCGACCAATGGGCCAAAAGCTATCCGCAGGAGGCCATGACCTGGGGCGAAGACAATTTTGAAGGCAATGAACGCGTGGCCGCAATGAAGGACGGCATCGCGATTTGGGTGGCGAAGGACCCCGCGGAAGCCGCAACCTGGGTCGAGGGCATGGCGGGGGACGCCAGCAAGGCCGACACGGTGGACGCGCTGCTCACCGCCTGGGGCGCCAAGGACGGCGCGGCGGCGGCCCAGTGGGCGGGAGCGCTGACCAACCCGGTGTTTCGCGCGCAGGGTTTGCAGGCGCTGGCGGACAGCTGGTCAAAATTGCATCCGGCGGAAGCCGTGCAATGGGCGATGCAACTCTACACCTCGACCGGGGAGGGCAACGCTTTCCAAATCGCCATCGGGAACTGGGTGAAAAAGGACGGCCGGTCGGCGGCGCTCTTTGTCGAGGGCTTGCCGCCCGGTGATGGACAGAACGTCGCCATGAACAATTTGGCGCTCCAATGGGCGGCGGTGGACCCGGCGGCGGCCGCCAACTGGGCGGGCAACTTGACGGACGACCGGGAACGCGAGGAGGCTTTTGTGAACATCGTGGACTCGTGGGCGCAATGGGAGCCGCGCAAGGCGGCGTCGGCCATCAACGGCTTCAATGACGAGGACACGCAGCAGGCGGCGGTCGCGGCGCTGATGGACCACTGGGTGAACAGCGACGCGGTGTCGGCTTCGCAATGGATCAACGCGCAGCCGCCCGGCCCGGTGCGCGACACCGCCATTTCCTCCTTCAGCAACGGCCTGTTTTTCATTGACCCGTCCAGCTCGCTGAATTGGACGATGGCGATTCAGGACCCCACCATGCGCCATGACCAACTGGTCGTCCTCGGCAGCCAGTGGATGCAGTATGACGCGCAGACCGCGGAGGCGTGGGTGAACCAGGCCAATTTGCCGGACGACGTAAAAACAGAAATAATCACCGGCGAACAAAGTCCCTTCGCCAATTCAACCAATGCCACCCCGTCAAACAACAATGCCTGGGTGGAACCCGACCCGAACGAGCCGGTGGACGTGACGCTGTCCACCAACCCGCCCGCGCCGGAGACGAATGCCCCGGCCATGACCGACAGCGGCCCCCGGGTGCTGCTTTCGCCGGCAGTCCAGCCAACGCCTCCCGCAACCGCCCCGGAGGAAGCTTCCGCCGACGGCCAATAGCCCGCTGCGCGGACAATCAAAACAAACCGTCCGTATTATTTCTTGACCGGCGGCGGGTTCACGGGGAACGGCGGATTCGAGCTCAGGTCGTCATCGTAGGGGCTCATCATCTGCTTGATGTGCGGGCTGAAGTAACGCTTGCCGTCCTTGACGGCGGCGATGCCGTTTTTGAGGCCCTGCAGGCCCTCGGCTTTTTCAACGAAACCGTCCACCCCGCCCTGCAACGCAACGCGGATGGTGTGCGGATTGACGGTGGCGGTGAAGATGAGGACTTTGCAGTCGGGCTGCTTGCGCTTGAGAATGCTGAGGATTTCGAGACCGTTCACCTCGGGCAGGCGGATGTCCACGATGACCAGATCGGGCTTGGCTTCCATGACGCCGCGCAAGGCATCGTGGCCATTGCCGCTGGTGCCGACGATTTCCATGTCGGTGAAATTGCGGATGTATTCCGTGCAAAAATCGAGAACCATGACCTCGTCCTCGATAAGGTAAACCCGCTTGATCATGCGATCAGCGTGCCGCATTCGCAGGAGGGTGTCAAAGTGAAAGCCCCAAATACTCAAAAATAATACCTGTAATAAGGTGGTTTCCGGAGGGAATGGCCTACAGGGTTTTACGGAGGCAGAACGGACCCGGGCCGCGGCAAAAATGGAATTCCCGGTTCCCGGCCTGGCCTGGATCATTTTGCAAGTGAATTTCCGGCAACTATTTGATAAGCTTCGCCGAATTAACCCGCCGCCCCTCTCCCATGAGCGATCGATTCCTCCCCCACCTCAAGCAAGTCCACGCCGCCGCTCACGAATTGCCGGACGCCGAGTTGTGGCCGAGCGAGGATTATATCGTGGAGCTCAAGGGCTCGCAGAGCAGCCATCTCATCACCTTCAAGCGCTACACCTACCTGAGCAAGACTCGCGGCAAGACCTACAAGTGGATGTACGAGGGCAAGATGTGGGTCTCTTGAGAAAACCGCCATGCGCTTTCTCGGCATCGATTATGGCGCGAAGCGCTGGGGCCTGAGCTACGGGGACGAGCTGGCGCTGGCGGTGCCGCTGGCGGCGGCGGTGGCGGGCGCAAAGGAGGAACGCTTCGCGCAAGTCGCCCAGGAAATCAGCCGCCGCAAAATCACGGCGCTCGTGGTTGGCTATCCGTATAACATGGATGGCACTGCGGGGCCGAAGGCGCGCGAGGTGGACGGATTTATTGCGGAGCTGGAAAAGCGGTTCAAACTGCCAGTGCATCGCTCGGATGAGCGGCTGACCTCGCACCAGGCGGAGGCGGAGCTGCGGCAAAAAAAATCCCGGCGCTCGCCCGCGGCCCAGCGCGCGGCGCGGGCAACCGGCGAGGTGGATTCGCGCGCGGCGACGCTGATTTTGCAGGACTTTCTCGACGCCCACCACGGCCCGGCGCTGCTGCCGGAGGAATAGCGGATGCAAGACCAAATCAAAATCGTCGTGGTGGCAATGTATCAGCCGGGTGGCGGGCGGCCCGGGGAATTGTCGAAATTTCGGGAGGGGCTGGGTCTGCGGCCATGGAAAAAAGCGGGGCTGCCGGAGGGCGTGCTGTGGCGCAACCGGGAGGGCGTGGCGGCCATGGTGGCGGGCGTCGGACCGGTCAACACCGCGGTGAATTTAATGACGCTCGGCCTGCACGCCGGAGTGGACTGGCGCAAGACCTGGTGGCTGGTGTGCGGCATTGCCGGCGGAAATCCGCAAATTTGCCCGCTGGGCGGCGTGGCGGTCGCGGATTGGGTGGTGGACGGGGACCTCGCCTATGATTTGCATACGGAGGACCACCCGCCGCAATGGTCAACGGGATTGTTGCCGCTCGGCGCGACGAAGCCGTATGGACGGGTGGCGCCGGGGCTGTTCAGCGAGCCGGCGCAGGTTTTTCACCTGGACAAAAAATTGGCGGGCTGGGCCGCGCGCCGCGCGCAAAAAACGATTTTGCACGATTCCCGCGAACTGGCGCAGGCGCGAAAAATTTACGCGGCATTCGCGGCGGGCGCACGGCCACCCGCGGTCTTGCGCGGCGACGTTTTGTCGGCGGCGCGGTTCTGGCACGGCGCGCGGCACCACCGTTGGGCAGAGCGCTGGGTGAAATACTGGACGAAAAACCGCGGGCGATTTGCGGCCGCGACGATGGAAGACTCCGGCACGCTTGGCGCGCTGCGGCGGTTGCATGAATTGAACCTGGCCGACTGGCGCCGCGTGCTGCTGCTGCGCAGCATCAGCAACTACACGCTGCCGCCGCCGGGCCGGCCAGCGCACCGGCATTTGGTCGAAGGGCCGGAACCCGGCTTGAATTTTCCCAGCCTGGAGGCCGCGCTGGAAAACGTCTGGCGGGTGGGGCGGGACGTGGTTGCGGCGCTGTTGCAAAAGCCACCGCGCTGAATTTCGGGTTGTAACACGACGCGAAGCACCGGAAACTGGGAGCCTGTTTTCATGCGCGAGACGCCCATCCTGCTCGGACTGAACATTGACCACGCCGCGACACTGCGCGAGGCGCGGTACCGGCAGTTTGCGCGCGATTGCGGGCAGATGGTCGAACCGGACCCGGTGGCGCTGGCGGTGGGCGCGGAACGCGCTGGGGTGGACGGCATCACGCTGCATCTGCGCGAAGACCGCCGCCACATTCAAGAGAGCGATGTGCGCCGATTGCGCGAATGCGTGCAGACGCGGCTGAACCTCGAAATGGCGTGCACGCCGGAAATGGTCGCCTTCGCCAAGGTCATCCAGCCGGATTTTGCCTGCCTGGTGCCGGAGAACCGCCAGGAAATCACCACGGAAGGCGGGCTGGACGTCGTGGGCCAGCGCACGCGCGTGGCGGAGACGGTGAAGGCGCTGCTGGGCCTGGGCATCAAGACGAGCCTGTTCATTGACCCGGAGCCGGAAGCGGTGGAAATCGCGGCGCAAATCGGCAGCCCGCTGGTCGAGTTGCACACGGGGGCATTCGCGCATTCCTATTACGGGCCGCGGCGCGGCGCCGAACTGGAAAAGCTTCGCCGCGCCGCAACGCAGGGCCACGACCTCGGCCTGACCGTCAACGCCGGCCACGGCATCAACTATGTGAATATCGCGGAGGTGCGCACCATCCCCTGGCTGCATGAGCTGAACATCGGGCACAGCATCATCTGCCGCGCGCTGTTCACCGGCATCGATGAAGCCGTGCGCGAGATGAAGCGGCTGATGAATCAAAACTGAATTTTTATCCACGAATAAACCCGCAGGCCCGGCTGGACAATTCGCGGCCATTCGCGGATGAAAAAATCTTTGGCAATCCCAACCGTGACACCCCCCCCTGAATCCCTCATTGGCCGCGTGGTGCTGGGCGTGGGCACGGACCTCGTCGAGGTCGAACGCATCCGCGGCGCGCACGAGCGGCATGGGGAGCGGTTCTTGCAGCGCATTTTCACCGAGGAAGAGATCGCCTACTGCCGCGGCCATCGCGACCCGCATCCGTTTCTCGCGGCGCGCTTCGCGGCGAAGGAGGCGGCGTCGAAGGCGTTTGGCACGGGCATCGCGCGCGGTTTCGGCTGGAAGACTTTTTCGGTGAAGCATAATGAGCACGGCGCGCCGCTGGCGGTGCTCGACGCGGCGGGGCAAAAGCTGCTCGAAGAACGCGGTGCGACGGGGCTGCTGGTTTCGCTGAGCCACACCGCCGGGCTGGGCCACGCGGTGGTGCTGCTGGTGAAATAAGCCGTCTTCTCCACGAAGGGCCGGAATCCACAACTGCTTTATTTTCGTGGCCATTCGTGGATAAAAAATTTCATAATCCTTTATGGCATCCTCCAGCCCCTACCTGCACCCCATCCTCACAAGCGCCGAGGCGCAGGCATGGGAAAAGGCCGTTTTGGGCGACGACCCGGAAAAGGCGTGGGCGGCGATGGAACGCGCCGGGGCGGGCGTGGGCGCGGCGGTGTTGCGCGACTTTGTGCAGTGGCGGCCCTTGCCGCGCGACCCGAAGGTGCTGGTGCTGGCGGGCCCCGGCCACAACGGCGGCGATGCGCTGCTGGCGGCCCAGGAGATTTTGCGGTCGCGGCCGCGCGGGCGGGTGAGCGTGATTTTTCTTGAACCAGTAGAAAAGCTCAAACCGCTGGCCAAGCGCGCGTGGGAGGCGCTGGCCAAACATGCGGGCGTGGAAATTTTGGACGAGGCGCAGTTGCGCGAGGAAACCCATGCGGGCCGCTGGTGCGCGTGGGACATCGCCCTGGACGGGCTTTACGGCATGGGCTTCCATCCGCCGCTGCCCGAACCGGCGCGCCAATTGATCGAGACGGTCAATAAAATTTCCGGCGCGACTGGTTTCCGCGCCGCGGTGGATGTGCCGAGCGGCGTGAGCGAAAAGCCCGCGGCGGCGGCCTTCACGGCGGATTTTACTTACGCAACCGGCATCGCCAAAAAGCCGCTGTTCGACGCTGCGAATGCAAAGTGGGTCGGGCGCATTCGCGAAGTCGACATTGGATTTTTCTGCGGCCAGCCGGGCATCAAATATCCGGACATTTCTCCGGAGCAGCGGGAATTTATTTTGCAGTCGAGCATCCTGCACTGGCTGGGGCGGCTGCGCGACCCGGCAAGCGACAAGCGCGCGTATGGGCGGCTGCTGGTCATCTCCGGCTCGCGGAGTTATCCCGGCGCACAGATGCTGAACGTGCTCGGGGCGTTGCGCGCAGGCGCGGGGCTGGTGACCGCGCTGACGCCGGAGTCCCACGCGGCGGCGTTTGCGGCGGCGCGGCCCGAGGCGATGTGGCGCGCGTGCCCGGAGGAAGCCGACGGCAGCCACGGGGCGGCGACGCTCGATCGCGCGCGCGAATTGTGGCCGCGGTGCACAGCGGTGCTGGCGGGATCAGGGCTGGGCAAGGGCGCGGCTTCGCAAAAGCTGATCCTGGCGTTGGCGAAAGAATGCACGCTGCCGCTGGTGCTCGACGCCGATGCGTTGACGCCGGCGGTTTTGGAGGCCGTCGCGCAACGCCCGCAGGATTTCGGCCCGGTGACGCTGACGCCGCACGCCGGCGAATTTGCGCGGCTGGCGGGGGAAGGCGCGGACTTGCGGGAATTTTGCGCGAAGCACAAGGTCATCACGGTGCTCAAGGCGCCCATTACGCGCATCAGCAACCCGCACGGGAAATTTGTTTGGTGCAGCACCTTCGGCGGGCCGGTGCTGGCGCGGGGCGGCAGCGGCGATATTTTGGCGGGCATCATCGGCACGCTCGTCGCCCAAATGCCCGATGACGCAACGCATGCGGCCGGCTGCGGCGTCGTGTGGCACGGGCTGGCGGCGGATGCGCTGGCGCGCGAGCGCGGCGACACGGCGGCGCTGACGGCGGAACTGGCAAATTATCTTTCGGCGGCGCTGCGCAACGACTGGGGCCACTAAGATGAGCGACGCCCTTTCACCGCGACAGGCGCTCATGGTGCTCAACGCGCTGCCGAACATCGGCCCGGTGACGACGCGCCGGCTGCTCGAGGCGTTCGACGGCGACCCGGCGCGGATATTGGCGGCGACTGCGAGCGAATTGAAACGCGTCGAGCGCGTGGGGCCGGTCATCGCGGAAGCGGTGGTGAACTGGCACGCGCATTTTGATTTGGCGAAGGAGGAGGCCTCGCTGGAAAAACTGGGCGGAAAATTTTTGATTGCGGAAGACCCCGGCTATCCGGAATTGCTGCGCGACATCCACGACCCGCCGGTGGGGCTGTATTGCCTGGGCGAATACACCGGCGCGGACCGGGTGGTGTCCATCGTCGGCAGCCGGCGCGCAACGCTCTACGGCATCGCGGTGGCGAAGCGGCTCGCGGGCGATTTGGCGCGGCTGGGTTTTTGGGTGGCGAGCGGCGGCGCGCGCGGGATTGATTTGGCGGCGCACGAAGGCGCGCTCGAAACCGGCGGCAAAACGGCGGTGGTGCTCGGCTGCGGGGTGGACATCGTTTACCCGCCGGAGCACCTCGATTTGTTCCGGCGCATCGCCGGGCAAGGCGCGGTGTTCAGCGAATTTCCGCTCGGGCGCGGCGCGGACAAGCAGACGTTCCCGATGCGCAACCGGCTCATCGCCGGGCTGGCGCGCGCGGTGGTGGTGGTCGAGTCCGATGTGAATGGCGGCAGCATGATTACGGCGCGGCAGGCAATCGACCACGGGCGCGAGGTGTTTGCGGTGCCGGGGCGGATTGACCAGGTGTCGAGCCGAGGCTGCCACAAACTCATCCGCGAAGGCGAGGCGAAGCTGCTCACCGGCATCGAGGATATTTTGGAGGAATGGAAATTCACCGGGCAGCTCGACATCAAAATGGACCAGGCTTCGCCGCTGGCGACGCCGGCGAGCGCGGAAATTCTGGCCGGGCTCGGCGAGGACGCCAAGCGGGTGTTCGATTTGCTGGCCGGCGGCAAGCCCGCGCACCCGGATGAATTGGCGACCAAAACCGAATTGCCCAGCGCGCGCATCGCGGCGTCGCTGCTGATGCTGGAGCTCAAGCGCCTGGCAGTGAAGCGCGCCGACGGCCGGTTTGAAAGCCGGTAGCGGCACCCCCGGCAATATTTACTTGTCGGAGAAACCATGGCTATTAGAGTGTAACCATTCGTTGTCCATTTTGGCGCAATCCTTGCTCTGCCCAAGCCCGTTGTTTTCCACTCGGCCATGAAATCAAAACGCGCCGCAACCCGCCGGAATAAAACCACCGCCGCGAGTTCGCTCACGCCACGCTTGGGGGCTTATTCCGCGACCGCCGCCGCCGCGCTGGCCTTCGCGCCCAACGCCCAGGCGCAGACAATCCCCATCACCTCGTTTAGTTACTCCGGCCATACGAACATCACCACCCCGCCGAGCTTTGCTTTGCCCTATCCCCGTTCTACACTTCGATTTAGCGCCGGTCCATTTGCGCTTGCATTTGCTGGAGTTCAAGTTTACCACAACTCGAGCGGCGGGGGCGGCATGGTATCCATTTACGGGCGCAACGGCCTCTTCATTGCGGACAATGGAGGGATCGCTTTAAAACTCGGGCCTGGATCGGCGATTAAACTTCAGCCTGGGTTTAATTTCGCAGCCGAACTGGCGCTTAACAATCCCAACAATATCTACGGTAACTTTCTCCCGCCTGCGAATGGAGCGGTTACTGGCTATATTGGATTCAAGGGTTCCCATGCCGGACATAGCTACTACGGCTGGCTGAACGTGAAAGTCACGGGCGACGCCAACGGCTATCCCATCGCTGTTGCCCTCGTTCCCAAGACGGGCGCACCTGGCGTGTTTGGCGCCTACGATATTTCCACGGATCCGAACATCAACAGCTTTGGCACCAACTCCATTCCCGAGCCCGCGGACGCGGCCTTTGGGCTTGGGCTGCTGGCCTTTGGCGCGGCGGGCGTGCGCGAGTTGCGCCGCCGACGCAAGCAGGCCGCATAGGAGGGTGCAGGCTCAACGGGGAATAGCCAGGCCGCCGGCTCGTGATCATTCTGCCCTCAGGGGGCAATGGGCCGATTTTTTACATTTTGGGATTTGCCAAGTTACAATTAGGTTTATAGGGTAAAACCTGCTCGGAATCTTGCGTCGCCACTGGTTTTTCCCGTGACCCTAAAACTACGCCTGCCATGAAGCATTCCCGGTCCTCTCGCTCCGCTCGCAACGTGCTCGCGCCCAAGCTGGCCGCCTATTCCGCCACGGCGGCGGCGGCGCTGGCCTTCGCGCCCGCGGCGCATGCGCAAATTGTCGCCATCACCAGTTTCGACTATCCCCAAAATTCCATCACCGGCAGCACGACGCCGCCGAGTCTTAACGCGTTTGGAACGCAAAGCTTTGTCGCCGGAATATTTCACGGAATCTTGAGTTTTAGGGGCGGCCGCACTCTTTCCACCGCGAGATTTGTCGGCGGCAGCGGCCATCCCAATCTGTATTTTACGCGGATTCCCATGCGTTTGTCCTTGGGCGCACCGGTGAAGGCGAGCACACAGCTAGACTTTCCCGCACCTATACTGGCGGCCAAGTCCTACTCGCTCAGGGGTCACAAAGGATCCTTCGTGCCGCTCGGCGCGAACGGGGCGGTCAGCGGGTATCTGCGATTCCGGGGAAGCGTAAACAGCCACAGTTACTACGGCTGGCTGAAAGCGAAAGTCACCACCGACGCCAGCAGCAAGATCAATTCCGTGTCACTGGTCGAGTCCACCGCGCATCCGGGCGTATTCGGCGCCTATGAAATTGCCTCCGCGCCGGACATCAATTCCTTCGTAACTGGGCAAATCTCCGCCGTCCCCGAGCCGGCGGACGCGGCCTTCGGCCTGGGCCTGCTGGCCTTTGGCGCGGCGGGTGTGCGCGAGTTGCGCCGCCGGCGCAAAGTGGCGGCCTGAGGATTCGGCGGGCGGGTGTTACTCTCGGCATCTCCATGTCCGCACCGCGCAAAGTCCTGCTGGTTGGTTGGGACTCGGCGGATTGGAAGGTCATCCGCCCATTGATGGCCGCGGGCAAAATGCCCTATACCCAATGGCTGGTGGAAGGCGGCGTAAGCGGCAACCTCGCCACGCTCTACCCCGTGCTTTCGCCAATGCTGTGGACGAGCATCGCCACCGGCAAGCGCCCGCACAAGCACGGCATCCACGGCTTTGCCGAGCCGGACCCGCACACGGGCGGGGTGCGCCCCATCACCAACCTGTCGCGCAAGACCAAAGCCGTGTGGAACATTCTGAGCCAGAGCGGAAAAAAATGCCTCGTCGTCGGGTGGTGGCCGTCGAACCCGGCGGAGCCGCTGCCGAACGGGGTGATGGTGTCGAACCATTACCAAACCGCGTCAAACCCCGACCCCGCCAAACCCTGGCCGATGCCGCCGGGCACCGTGCACCCGCCGCGCCTGGCCGAAGCGCTGGCGGAGCTGCGCGTGCACCCGGGCGAACTCGACGGCGACCACATTTTGCCGTTCGTGCCCAAGGCGGCGGAGATTGACCAGGCGAAGGACAAGCGCCTGCAAGGCCTCGCCAAGACCATCGCCGACTGCTCGAGCATCCACGCCGCGGCCACCCACCTGCTCGCCACCGAGCCGTGGGACTTTGCCGCCGTATACTACGACGCCATCGACCACTTCGGCCACGGCTTCATGCGCTACCACCCGCCGCGCCAGAAGCATATTCCGGAGAAAGATTTCGAGCTATACCAAGGCGTCATCGAGGCGGGCTATTGCTACCATGACATGATGCTGGGCATGCTGCTCGCCTGCGCCGGGCCGCACGCCACCGTGCTGCTGATGTCGGACCACGGCTTTCACCCCGACCACCTGCGCCCGGCGGCGATTCCGATGGAGCCCGCCGGCCCGGCGGTCGAACACCGCCGCTACGGCATCTTTGCGCTCAAAGGCCCAGGCATCAAAACCGGCGAGGCCGTCCACGGCTCCACGTTGCTGGATATTTGCCCGACGTTGCTCACGCTCTTTGATTTGCCGTCAGGCCAGGACATGGACGGCAAACCCATCGTCACCGCCTGGAGCGAGCCGCCAAAAATCGCCACCGTGCCGTCGTGGGACGAAATTCCCGGCGCAGACGGCAGCCACCCGCCCGGCACCCAGCTCGATGCCGGCGAGGCCAAAGAGGCGCTCAAGCAACTCGAGGCGCTGGGCTACATCCAGCCGCTGCCGGAAAATGCGCAGGAGGCCGTGGCCGAGACGACGCGCGAATTGCAATACAACCTGGCCTGCGCCCTCATCGACGCGCAATTGGTCGCCGATGCCGCGAAAATTTTCGCCGAATTATGGCGTGAAAAACCCGCCGAGCACCGCTACGGCGCGCACTTGCTTTCCTGCCAGATGATGCTCGGCCGCCGCGCCGCCGCGCGCACGACGCTGGAGGAACTGCGCGCCAATCGCAAAAAATTTGCCGGCGAGGCCGCCGAAAAATTGCAACGCCGCAAGGAGGAATTGCTCCAGGACAAAAAAATCGCGGATTTGCCGGAGCCGCAACAGCGCGAACTGCACGTGCTCGCAGCCAAAGCGCGGTTCAGCCCGGCGATGCTGCGCCAGATCGAAATGCAACTGCTGCTGGCCGAAGGCAAACCCCAGGAGGCCCTGGAGCTTTGCCGGAAACTCGAAAAGGCCGGGCATGATTTGCCGGAGTACCACCTGCGGCTGGCCGACTGCCACGCGGCGCTGAAGCAATGGGCCGAGGCGGAGCGCGCCTGCCGCCGCACGCTCGAACTCGACCCCGACAACGCCGAGGCGCATCTGGCCTTGTGCCGGCTGCAACTCGCGCAAAAGCAAAATTTCGCCGCCGCGGAATCCGCCTTGAACGCCACCGGCCTGCTCTACCACAACCCGGGCGCGCACTTTCTGCTCGGGGTGGCCTTGCACCGCCACGGCCTGGTCGGCGCGGCGGTCGAGGCGTTCAATGTCTGCGTTAATCAAAACGCAAACTACCTGCCCGCGCACCGGCGCCTCGCATTTTTGTATGAAAAGCGGCTGAACAATCCCGCCAAGGCCGCCGAACACCGCGGCAAATTGCGCGAAGGCGCACAACGGCTTCAGGTGCACCGCGCCGCTGAAACATCCCGGGAGGCTCCGCGCGCAGCCCTCGCGCCCGCCGACGCCGAAACCGCGCCGGCCCCCGCCTTCGACCCCGCCACCCTCGCGCCCGCGCGCGCCGATGCGCCTTTCGCCACCATCGTTTCCGGCCTGCCGCGCTCCGGCACGTCGCTGCTCATGCAAATGCTCGCGGCGGGCGGCCTGCCGCCCTTGCAGGACGGCCATCGCCCCGCCGACGCCGACAATCCGCGGGGCTACTTCGAATTCGCACCGGCCAAAAACATCCGCATGGATCAGGCGTGGCTGCCGCACGCGCAGGGCCGCGCGCTGAAACTGGTCGCGCAGTTGCTGCCGTTTTTGCCTTCCAGCCAGTCATACCGCATCATCCTGACGGAGCGTTCGCTCGACGAGGTGCTCAATTCCCAACGGGTCATGCTGGAGCGTCATGGGCGCGAAGGCGCGGCGCTGAGTCCGGATAAGCTGCGCGCCATTTACGAGCAGCAACTGGACCGCGTCAGCCAAATGCTCGACCTGCGCAAAATGACCGTGTTGCGCGTCCGCCATGCCGATGTCCTGCGCGACCCGGCCGGCACCGCGACGGCCATCGCCAGCTTTCTCAACCTGCCGCTAAACCAAGCCGCCATGGCGGCCAGCGTGGACCCCGCCCTGCACCGCCAGCGCGCGCAATAATCCTCAGCCTGGCGGCCAGCGCAGGGGGCGGCCGGCGAGGAGGTGCACATGGAGATGCGGGACGGATTCGCCGCCATCGGGGCCGTTGTTGATGACCACGCGGTAGCCGCGCTCGAGCTTGAGGTCGCGGGCGATGCGCGCGGCGGTCAGCAGCAGATGGCCGAGGAGGGACTGGTCGGTCGGATTGGCCTCGGCGAGGCGCGCGATGGGTTTCTTGGGGACGATGAGGATGTGCGTGGGCGCCTGCGCGTTGATGTCGCGAAAGGCGTAGCAAATCTCGTCCTCATACACGGAGGTGCTGGGAATCTCGCGCTCGATGATGCGCTGGAAAATGGTTTTGTCGGGCATGGGTGGAAAGGGGCAGTGGGTTAGCAATGCATAAACCGTGCCTTAGAGAAACAGCAAATGCAGGACGGTGCTGGGGGAGGTCTGCGCGGCGGCCGTTTCCTGGAGGTAGGCGATGGCGGATTGGTAGCGGGCGCGGGCGCGGGCGGTCCAGCGGCGACCGGGCGGGCAGGCCAGGCGGCGCAGGCCGGTGGTGAGCAAAATGCCCTCGCGGTAGCCGGCGAGCGGACGGAGCGAAGCGAGCATGCGCTCGCGAATCCACAGCGGCTCCCAGGCTTGCTCGCGCAGGTCGAGGTGCGCGAAGGCGGGGGTGCGGCCATCGCGGCGGAAGAGGCCGAGGAGCATTTCGGCGGAGTGGCCGAGCGCGGTGGCGTCCGGGCCGCCGGGCGCGGCGTTTTCGAGCGTGAAATCAATCGCGGCGAGGACCTGGCGCTCGAGGTCCGGCTCGGCGCCGAGGGCGAAGCTCAGGAGCGTGTGCAGCGCGCGCAGGGGCGGCGTGGTTTCGGCGACGTCGGGCATGGATGAAAAAGCATCCACGAATTGACACGAATTCCCCGAAAAATAAAGGGGAAGTTATTCACCACCCCCGTTCGCTACTCCAGCGCCGTCTTGAGCGCCTTGATTTCCTCGGCGAGGGCGCTGATGTCCTTGAAGTCCTTGTACACGCAGGCGAAGCGGACGTAGGCGATTTGGTCAATCTGTTTGAGACGGGCCATGAGGTGCTCGCCGATGGCGCGGCTGGGGACTTCGACGTCGTATTCCTTTTCGATAGCCTCGATGACCTCGGCGACGAGGAGCTCAAGGCGCTCGGCCTCGATGGGGCGTTTTTCGGTGGCCTTGCGGAGGCTATTCAGAATTTTGGCGTGGTCAAATTCCTCGCGGCGACCGTCTTTTTTGACGACGAGAAAACCCTCGCGCACGGTTTCCTCGAGCGTGGTGAAGCGGTGGCCGCAGGCGAGACACTGGCGGCGGCGGCGGATGGAACGGTTCTCCCGGCCGGTGCGGGTGTCCAGCACCTTCGAGTCCTCGTGGCCGCATTTAGGGCAGTTCATCCGGGAAGTAAGAAGGAAGAATTAAAAAGAAAAAAGTAAAACCAAGCTAAAGTCGCAGTCGCGCGAGACCGCGCAGGCCGCCCAGAGCAGGTGGATAGACTAAGACATTTAAAGTTCGAGGAAGTTCTTCAGGATCTGGATGCCACCGGCGGTGGCGTAGGATTCCGGGTGGAACTGGACGCCCCAGATGGGGAGGGTCTTGTGGCGCAGGCCCATGATTTCGCCCTCGGCGGTGTCGGCGGTGACTTCGAGGCAGTCGGGCAGCGTGGCGCGCTCGACGAGGAGGGAGTGGTAGCGCGTGGCGGGAAAGGGGTTGGGCATGCCCTTGAAGACGTCGGTGTTGTGGTGGCGGATGGGCGAGAGCTTGCCGTGCATGAGGCGCCCGGCGCGGACGACGTGGCCGCCGAAATACTGGCCGACGGCCTGGTGGCCGAGACAGACGCCAAAAATGGGTTTCTTGCCCGCAAAGGCGCCGATGATGTCGAGCGAGACGCCGGCTTCGCTGGGCGAACAGGGGCCGGGCGAGAGGAGGACGCGGTCGGGGTTGAGGGCCAAGGCCTCCTGCGCGGTGATGGCGTTATTGCGGACAACGCGCTGCTCCACCCCGAGCTGTCCGTAGAACTGGACGAGGTTGTAGGTGAAGGAATCAAAATTGTCGATGACCAGCAACATGGCTCGGCGGTTTCCCAAAGGACAAGCATCGCAGGGCGGACGGCGGGGGTCAAGGGCGGAGCGAAGGGGCGGTGGAAGGCCGTCGAACGCTGAACATTCAACACTCAACATCCAACTTTCAATGAAAGACCTAAACTTGGAAGGTCATTGCCAACCTTGATTACTGAACCTCTTAGGTGACAAGGGGCCATCCAGCATTTGCCATCTGGCCAAGTCTTTCGTTGAGTGTCGGCTGTTCGGCTTGGCTGCCGCCGCTTTCGCGCTTTCCAAGCATGCCCGCAGGCGGTATTACGTTCTCCTTGCCATGACGGAAATCCTCCAGGTCGAACTGGCTGAGCGGAGCTACCCGATTTACATCGGGACTGACGCGTGGGACATCTTTGCCGAAGTGACGGGGCGGCTGCGCGGCGACGGGCGGCGCGTCGCGGTCATCGCCGACGCGGCGGTGGCGAAAAAGCAGCCGGATTTGCTCAAGCGCGTGCTGGCCATCGGTGAAAAGCCCCTGCTGTTGCGCGGCGGGGAGCGCACGAAGTCGCTGGCGCAGTTTGGCAAAGTGCTGGACTGGATGGCCGCGGAAAAACTCGACCGGCGCTGCGCGATGTTTGCCATCGGCGGGGGCGTCATCGGCGACCTCGCGGGCTTTGCCGCGGCGGCGTATCTGCGGGGCGTCCGGCTCTACCAGGTGCCGACGACATTGCTGGCGATGGTGGACAGCTCCGTCGGCGGCAAGACGGGCATCAATTTGCGCGCGGGGAAAAACCTCGCCGGCGCGTTCTGGCAGCCGCAGGCGGTGATTGTGGACACGACCGTGCTGCGGACGTTGCCGCCGCGGGAATTTGCGGCCGGGCTGGCCGAAGTCATCAAGTATGGGCTGCTGGCCGACGCGGATTTATTCAGCCAGCTCGAGCGGCACCCCGGCTGGCGCTGGGACCACCCCGGGCTGCCGGCGTTGATTTTTGAGTGCTGCGCCATCAAGGCGCGCATCGTGGGCCAGGACGAGCGCGAGACGCTGGCCAACGACGGGCGGGCGCTGCTGAACCTCGGCCACACGTTCGCGCACGCGATCGAGAATGTCGCGGGCTACGGCGAATACCTGCACGG
>DASZWY010000179.1:0-23073 GCA_035546135.1 Opitutales bacterium | reverse complement strand
GAGAGTGCCCACGGCGTCGGCGGGAAATTTTCCCGTGCGGGAGGCGACACCGATTTCGAAGTGCAGGTTGTCGCCGGCCTTGCCCGGGCCGGGAGGCGTAACGTTGATGACCAGGACGAAGTTGGGCGGCGGCTTGGCGGGCTCGGTTGGCGCAGCGGGCGCAATGGGAGCGGCGGGCGTCGGGGCGGCGGGAACCGCGGGGGCCGGGGCATCTGCCCCAAGAACTCCCGTCATCAAAACGGCCAAAAACAAAACGGCAAGGGCGGGAGTTTTCATGAGCGGCTCCGGGGAATTTTAGTTGTAGGGAAATTTGACCCACTTGGCGCCGGCTTGGCCGCTTTTGACGGCGGTCTCGATGAAGGCCAGGCCGATGACACCGTCTTCGATGGTGGGAAAATCGAGGTCCTTGGGCTGGGGGCGGCCTTCGATTTCGGCCTCGATGGCGCGAAAGGCCTCGAGATAAATATTGGCGAAGGCTTCGAGGTAGCCCTCGGGATGGCCGAAGGGGATGCGGGTGAATTTTTTCGCGGTCGCGCCGATGTAGCTGTTGCCGCGGCGCCAGATTTCGCGCGGGCGGTCGGGATATTTCAGGATGAGTTCGTTCGGATGCTCCTGATGCCATTCAAGGCCGGCCTGGTCGCCGTAAACGCGGATGTTGAGATTATTCTCCTCGCCGATGGCAATTTGCGAGGCGTGGAGGACGCCCTTCGCGCCGCCCTTGAAGCGCACGAGGATGTTGGCGTCGTCCTCGAGTTTGCGGCCGGGGACGAAGGTGGTGAGGTCGGCGCAAAGGGACTCGATGCGCAGGCCGGTGATGTAGCGGGAGAGATTTTCGGCGTGGGTGCCGATGTCGCCGAGGCAGCAGGCGGCGCCGGTTTTCCTGGGGTCGGCGCGCCAGGCGGCCTGCTTGTGGCCGGTGGTCTCAAGGCGCTGCCAGAGCCAGCCCTGCGGGTATTCGACGACGACCTTGCGGATTTTGCCGAGGTGGCCGTTTTGCACCAGTTCGCGCGCCTGCTTGACCATCGCGTTGCCGGTGTAGTTGTGCGTGAGCACGAAGACTTTTTTCGTTTTGCGGACGATGTCGCGCAGCTTTTTCGCCTCGGCGAGGTTGAGCGTGGCGGGCTTGTCGCACACAACGTTGAAGCCGGCTTCGAGGAAGAGCTTCGCCGGCGGAAAGTGCAGGTGGTTGGGCGTGACGATGACGACGAAGTCGAGCCGCGAGCGGGCGGGCTGGCGGGACTCGGCCGCGGCCATCTCGGTGTAGGAGCCGTAGATGCGCGCGGGATCGAGCAGGAGATCCTGGCCGGTGAGGCGGGAGTTTTCGGGGTCGGCGGAGAAGCAGCCGGCGACGAGCTCGGCCCTGCCATCCATGATGGCGACGATGCGATGGACGGCGCCGATGAAGGCCCCGCGCCCGCCGCCAATCATGCCAAAGCGAAGTTTGCGTTTCATAGAATGTTGGAAAATGTTCCGGAATTTATCGACTATGGTCAAAGCTTGATGATTTCGGTGATGCGAACTTCTTTAGCCGCATGGTCCACCCAGAAGGTAAAAAGAAATTCGCCCATGACCGCATTGTCAACTGTGCGTCCTCCGCCATCCATCAACGAATAATCAGCAAGCCGGAAGGGATTTTTGGCCAACTGGTCGGCCAAATCCAGCACGAGTTTCTGTTTTCGGCGCGGCAAGCCGACCAAAAACGCCGCCGCGGAAGCCGACAAATGGCTCTCGTATGCAGGAAGCTCAGGCATGGCCGAGCTGCCGGCGGAGTTTGGCCACGCTAGTTTTCTTGCCTGCGGCCATTTCGTCCAGCCGCCGGGCCGTTTCCTTCTTCCACGCCGCGGTTTCCTGCCCCAAACGGATGATATAGGCGGAGATTTGCCGGCGTTCGCTTTCGGAAAGCCGGTTCAGCCGCTGCTTCAAGTCTAAAAGCGCCGTGGCGGTCATCGACCAATAAGTTACTCGCCGAAACATATCCGGTCAAGGCGAAGCTAATACTCAACTTTTCGGCATAGCTTATCGAGCACTCGGACAATTGAGTCAAAATCACGGTCTGACAACCGGGCGGTTGGCTTAGCCGGTATGAGCCCGTGCAATTGTCCTGGATTACAGACGAGAACTTTGTTGGGCGTTGAATTTCCGCCTTCCACCCACCAAAAGGGAAAGGTCAAAATAGGCAGTACTTTTACATTCAACCCTAATTCCTCCCGCAAATGAGATTCCAACCAAGAGCCATTGCCCTGCGCTTGATCCAAGTAGTCAGTGCCCGCCCAATCAGGGAGGGCAATTTGCTCCCCATCATAGACAATGACATTGCGCGGTGCGTTTCGATTGGCCTGATGGTCATTTTTTCGGCGAGTCTTAGTTTCGATGGCGTAAATGCCCAACCGCGATACAACCACGTGATCTATGTTAAAGGGCCGGCCCTTCCGCGTACATGGCACATCATGAAAAATCCGGTAACCACGTTCGCGCAGCGGATCCAATTGTTCGGCTACCAGCCGCTCACCGAAGTAACCGAGTCGATAGTTGCGAGCCTCCTGAAACCTTTCATAGACGCTGAACAAGAAGCGGCCCATCCAACCGGCTAAGAACACCGCTGAAATTATCAAAGCCGCGATTTGCCATGGCGATGGCAAAAGTCGCACGAGGATAGGCATCAGCCCGACAAATAAAAGGAAAACCATGATCCACTGCGCATAGGCATCAAGAAACTTGTCTTCAAGCTTTGCAAATTCCTCGCGTGCATGCTCGCCCGGCCCCCGCAGCAATTTTTCAGTAATAGGCTGTTTGGGCCTTCGTTGATTTTCCCATTTAAAATACAGGAGCGGAATGCCACCAAAAGCCAAGGAATAAACGCCCAGAATTATCTCGAAAACCACCATGCTTGAGACATTTGAAAACATGACTTACAACACCACGAGCGAGTCGCGGTGGATGAGTTCGAGGCGCTTGCGGCCGGGGAATTTTTGGGCGATGGCGGCGCTGTTTTGGCCGGCGATGGCGCGGGCGTCGGCGGCGCTGAATTGGGCGACGCCGCGGGCGACAGGGCGGCCTTCGGGGCCGAGGATGGCGACGACGTCGCCGACCTCAAAGGTGCCGTCCACATACGTCACGCCCTTGGCGAGGAGGCTGGAGCCTTTTTCGCGCAAGGCGCGCTCGGCGCCGGCGTCCACGCGCACGCTGCCGGCGGGATGCTGGAACCAGGCGAGCCAGCGCTTGCGGGCCTCGAGGGGAATTTTCTCGGGGACGAAAAACGTGCCCGCGCCTTCGCCGGCGAGCAGGCGCGGCAGGATGGCGGGGTTCTCACCGCTGGCGATGATGACGCCGCAGCCGGAACGCGCGGCGATTTTCACCGCGGCAAGCTTGCTGACCATGCCGCCCACGGCGGTCTCGCTGTCGGTGCCCCCAGCGAGCGCCTCGATGGCGGGGGTGATTTTCTCGACGACGGGGATGATTTGCCCGGTGCCCTGGCGGTCCACGAGGCCGGGGGCGGTGGAGAGGAGGATGAGCAAATCCGCCCCGGCAAGGCTGGCGACGAGGGCGGAAAGGGTGTCGTTGTCGCCAAACTTCAATTCGTCGGTGCTGACGGAGTCGTTCTCGTTAATGATGGGCACGAGGCCATCTTCAAGCAGCTCATCGAGGAGCGCCTTGACGGCGAGGTGCGGGCCGCGCGGGCCGAGATTGTCGCGGGTGTAGAGGAGTTGCGCGACGGTGAGGCCGAAGGGGGTGAAAGCGCGCTGCCAGGTGTCGATGAGGATGCTTTGGCCGACGGCGGCGCATTTTTGCACCGAGGTCAGCTTGGATGGGCGCTTGGCGAGGCCGAGCTTGCCCATGCCGAGGCCGACGGCGCCGGAGCTGACAATCATGACCTCGAGGCCCGCCTGGCGCAGCCCGGCGACTTCGCGCCCGAGCGCGACGATTTTCGCCGTGTCCAACTGGCCGACGCCGGACGTGAGGACGCCGGTGCCGATTTTCAGCACGACGCGGCGAACGCGGTTCCGAAGTTGTTCCATTGTTGAATTGTTCTATTGCTGAATTGCGAGAGAGCAAGATTGCCGACAACGGGAGCCAGGAAGCATTCCGAGGCATTCAACAATTTAACAATCGAACAATCCAACAATCAATCCGCGGCTCAGACCTTCATCAATTCCGCTTCTTTGGCCGCGAGGTGCTTGTTGACGTCGGCGATGAATTTGTCGTGCTCGGTCTGGACGTCTTTCTCGTAGCGCTTGAGGTCGTCCTCGGTGATGGCGCCGGCGGACTTGGCTTTCTTGAGCGCGTCGTTGGCCTCGCGGCGAATGGTGCGGATGCGGACGCGGCCCTCCTCGGCGTGGGTGTGGCAGACCTTGGCGAGTTCCTGGCGGCGCTCGCGGGAAAGTTCGGGCAGCGGGCAGCGGATGATGTCGCCCTGCACAAGCGGATTGAAGCCCAGCTTGGCGACTTGAAGGGCCTTCTCGACATCGCGCAGGACGCCCTTGTCCCAAGGCTGGATCTGGATGGTGCGGGCGTCGGGCGTGGTGATGGCGGCGACTTCCTTGAGGCGCACGGTGCTGCCATAGGCCTGCACGAGGACGGACTCGACCATGACGGGCGAGGCCTTGCCGGTGTGCAGCGAGGAGAATTCGTGGAGGGTATGTTCAACGGCCTTGGCCATGGCGGCGCGGGCGTCGGTGAGGGTTTTTTTAGGGTCCATAAAGCGGAAGTAAGAATGAAAAATCAGAAAGGCAGAAGTAAAAATGGCGGATGACGCCACAGTTCGGGATGGGAATAAAAGTTGAATGAGCCGGACTTAATGTCAGCAGGGGTGGCCAAGCAATGCCGGGCGAGGGCAATTTTTAATTTTTCCTTTTTAATTCTTAATTTTTTATTTCACCATCGTGCCGGTGCTTTGGCCGAGGACGGCCTTGCGGATGCCGCCGAGGTCGCCGAGGTTGAAGACGAGGATGGGGATTTGGTTGTCGAGGCAGAGGGAGAAGGCGGCGGAGTCCATGACGTTGAGGCGCTGGCGCAGGGCATCGAGGTAGGACAGGGTGGCGTATTTCTTGGCGTTGGGGAATTTTTTCGGATCCTTGTCGTAGATGCCGTCGACCTGGGTGGCCTTCATGAGGATTTGAGCGCCGATTTCGGAGGCGCGGAGCGCGGCGGTGGTGTCGGTGGAGAAATAGGGATTGCCGGTGCCGGCGACGAAGATGACGATGCGGCCGCGCTCGAGGTGGGTGATGGCGCGGCGCAGGATGTAGGGCTCGGCGACCTTGTCCATCGGGATGGCGGTCATGACGCGGACTTCGACGCCGAGTTTTTCAAGGCCGTTCATGAGCGCGAGGCCGTTGATGACGGTGGCGAGCATGCCCATGTAGTCGCCGGTGGCGCGGTCGGTGCCTTGTTCGGAGCCCTGGAGGCCGCGAAAGATATTGCCCCCGCCGACCACGACGCCCACTTGCACGCCGAGGTCGTGGACCTCCTTGAGCTGGCGGGAGATTTCGGCGAGGATTTCGCCGTCAATCGGGTCGCCGCTGGCGGAATTTTTCAACGCCTCGCCGCTGAGCTTGAGGACAATGCGGCGGTATTTGGGCTTGGGTTGCGCGCGGGCGGAAGCAGGCTTCATGCAAAGGGAGGTTAATGCCGGGAAAGGGGGTGCGCGTCAATCCTGTGTCGCGGACCATGCAACTGAGGAAATGACCCGGTCACAATCGTGTAAATTCGCGGCCATCAGGAGATTCCCGTTGATTCAGGCTTGCGCCGGGAGGGGAATCGCGGTTGTTTGAGGAGCTGGCCTACCCCCGCCACGCGATGCCTGATCCGCTAACGAAAGAAGAAATTGTCCTGCAAGGCGTGCCCGCCTCACCCGGTGTGGCACACGGCCCGGCGTTTGTGTTTCTGCAAAAGGAGTTGGAGATTCCGGTCTATGAAGTCGAGGAAGCGCGCCGCCCGGCGGAAATCCGCCGCTTTGAACAGGCGCTGACGGCGACGCGGGCGCAGATTTCCAAGCTGCGCAACCAGGTGGCGACGACGCTGGGCGAAAACGAGGCCCGCATCCTTGACGCGCATCTGCTGGTGCTGGAGGACAATGCGCTGATTGAGGAGACCATCCAGGCGCTGAAGGAAAAGGGCTACAACGTGGACTATTGCTTCCACCTCGCCGCCCAGCGCTACATTGATGCTTTTGAAAAAATGGAGGACGAGTATCTGCGCGAGCGCGCGGCGGACATCCGCGATGTGGCGCGGCGCGTCCTGCACCAGTTGCTCGGGCACTCGGCGGCATCGCTGTCGCGGTTGGGCGGGCAGCGCGTCATCATCGCGCGGGATTTGTCGCCCTCGGAAACGGCGAGCATGGACCGGCACAGCGTGCTGGCGATGGCGACGGACACGGGCAGCCGCACGAGCCATGCGGTCATCATGGCGCGCTCGCTGGGCGTGCCGGCGGTGGTGAGCCTGCACGACGCGACGGGCCGGCTCGAAAACGGCGACCGCGTGCTGGTGGACGGCTACGAAGGCCTGCTTATCATCAACCCGAGCGACCAGACGCTGTTCCGCTACGGACGCATCGAGCAACGCCAGCGCGACATCCGCCAGGCCATCGAGGCCGTCATCTCCCAGCCCTGCGAATCGCGCGACGGGCAGCCGTTGAGCCTGATGGCGAACATCGCCGGGCCGGAGGACATTGAGGACGTGCTGCGCTACGGCGCGGAAGGCGTGGGGCTTTACCGGACCGAGGGCCTGTTCATCCGCCGCGACAGTTTTCCGACCGAGGAAGAGCAATTTCAGGCCTACAAGGCGGTGGCCACGGCGATGGCGCCGCGGCCCGTCATCATCCGCACGCTCGACCTCGGCGGCGACAAGCGCACGAGCACCTCGCACATCACGCACCACGAGGACAACCCGTTCATGGGTTTCCGCGCCATCCGCTACTGCCTTGACCATCCGGACATGTTCCGCGAGCAGTTGCGCGCGATCCTGCGGGCGAGCGCGTTTGGGCCGGTGCGCATCATGTACCCGATGATCAGCGGGCTGCAGGAGCTGGTGCAGGCAAACCTGCTGCTCGAACAGGCCAAGGACGAGCTGCGCGCGCGCAAGGAGGACTTCGACAAAAGCATCGCCGTGGGCAGCATGATTGAAATCCCCAGCGCGGCATGGACGGCGGACCAGCTCGCGCCGCATTGCTCATTTTTCAGCATCGGCACCAACGACCTCATCCAATACCTGCTGGCGGTGGACCGGGTGAACGACCGCGTTTCGCATCTGTATGAGCCGGCGCACCCGGCGGTGCTGCGCGCCATCCAGCACATCATCACCACCGCGCGCCAGCACAAGCTCACCACGAGCATCTGCGGCGAAATGGGCGGCGACCCGCTCTTCACGCCCATCTTTCTCGGCCTCGGCGCCGACGACCTGAGCATCGCGCCCGCCGGGCTGCCGGACGTGAAATACCTGCTGCGCAACGTGCGGCTTGACGAGGCCCAGTCGCTCGCGGCGAAGGTGCTGCAGCAGTCGGACCCGAAAAAGACGCTCGCGCTGCTGCGCAAGTTCTACCTCGACCACATGGGCAGCCTGGCCCGGCCTGACGTGGCGGAACCGGGCGGCTAAGGCCCCGGAGGAATCTGAGGGCCGAAACCGGCCTTTGATTGACTCTGCCAAGGGGGACGGGTAATTACAGAACTTTGGCTGCGTGCGCGGGTCTATAGGCGGCAGGGGCTGCCGGTAACCGCGCCGGGCCGCCCGACCCTCCTTTTACCCGAGCTGCATGTTCAAAAAGCGCCGCAAAAGTTCATACCGCTACCATGGCGATCCGGAAAAGTGGAACAAGGTGCTCAAGATTCTGGGCGTCCTGGCCGTCATTGCGGCGATTTTGGGCGGGGCCTGGGCCATCACCCTGAGCCAGCCCCGCAAAGTCGGCTGGAAGGACATGGACACGCCGGTGAAAAACATTCCGGCAAATGTCGCGGCCATGCATGACAAGAGCCTGGCGCTGGAACACGATTTCCACGAGGCCGAGAAAATGCGGGACATCACCTCCGCGGACATCGAAAACCTGCGCGAAGCGCTGCGGCTGGAAGTCGCCTATATCGAGCAGACCCACATATCCCAGCAGGGCAGCGACCGCTTGACGGCGCTGACCGAAACGCTCGAGACCTATGAGGCCAAGCCGCTGTACGAGCAAAGTTCGACGGACGAAGCCGAGGCGGCCAAATTGGAAAATGCCGGCGACCTCGAAGGCGCCCGCAAACTCTACCGTGAGGCCGAGGAGCTCGAGAACCGCATCCTGAACGAATTTTCACACAGCAAATACAGCCGCGCGCCAGGCCGCCTCACCGTGCTGCAAATCAAATTGCAATACCTGACCAGCCGGCCCATCTACGAGGAAAGCACCGCCGCCGAAGCCAAGGCGAATGCCGCGGTGCTCAAGCAGGACTGGGCCACCGCGCTGACCAATTTCCAGCACGCGTTGGAGCTGCAACAGCGCATCAACCGCGAATTTCCGGAGCAGAGTTTCGCCAGCTCGGGGCGCCTGAAAAGCCTGAGCGACCAGGTGACGGCGCTGCAATCGCTGCCGCAGCACCAGAAGATCATGCAGCTCGTCGCCGACGCGCATGCGGCCGAGGCCACGGGGAATTTCGACAAGGCCGCCGCGCTTTACCAGGACGCCGAGCGGCAGCAGGGCCAGCTCAGCGCGAACTTTCCCCAGTCGCGTTTTGCCGCCGACACGGCGTTTGCCACTTCGCTGGAAGACATGCGGCAGACGGCGCTGAGCCGCCCGCTGGCCAATGAAATTCTCGCGCAGGCGGCGACGCTGCTCGATGATTTGCGCCACCGCCGCACCGACCACGCGGCCGACGCCATTGCGGTAATCCAGCAAAAGGCCGCCCGTTTCCACGATACCTTCCCCCACAGCAAGCTGATTGACGACCGCCTGCTCGAGCGGCTCGAATATCTTTATTACAAGCGCGCGGACCTCGCGGCCATCCAGGAACAGGTCTACGGCCTGTTGCAACCGCTGCCGGGCCAGACGCGTTACCTGATGGACAAGCAGGAAGTCACGCAGGCGCTCTACCAGGCGGTGGCGGGCGGCAACCCGAGCCGCAACGCGGGTCCGACCCTGCCGGTGGATTCGGTGAACTGGAACGAGGCGGAAAAGTTTTGCCAGCGCCTGGGGTGGATTTTGGAGCGGCCGGTCCGCCTGCCCACTCAAGATGATTTTCGCCTGGCGCTGGGCGTGACCGACAAAGTGGATCTCGGTGGCGCCAGTTGGAACGCCGACAATGCCGGCGGCAAAACCCAGGCGGTCGCCACCAAGGCCGCCAATGCGAACGGTTTCCACGACCTGCTGGGCAATGTCGCCGAATGGCTGGAGCGCCCCGGCGATTACGACGATGACATGGCGCCCGCCGCGGGCGGCAACGTGCAGTCTGCCGCCGAAGGATTGCGGACCGCCGCGCCGGCCGAGCTGGCCATTTCCAGCCGCAATGCCTTCACCGGTTTTCGTTTTGTGGTGGACACTGATGACGCCGCGCCGCTCTTGCCGGCCACCACGGGGGCAAACAACCAGGCCGCCTCACCGAGCGTGAAGTAGCCGGAATATTTCCGTAGTTTGCGTCACCGAATTGGCGCGGCGTAGCCGGGCTTGAACAACGCGCGGTAAATCCCACCGCCGACGAGGCCGCCCAGCAAAGGCGCGAGAATGTAAACCGTGAGCCAGCCATGGCCATTGGCGGAAAAGGGCACACTCCCCCACCCGGCCAGCGCGCTGAATACGCGCGGGGCAAAATCACGGGCGGGATTGAAGCACGCCATGGTCAGGGGCCCGAACAACGAAATCAAAAGCGTGATGGTCAGGCCAATGAGGGCGGGCGCAAAACTCGGCGCGCACAGGGTGTTGCGCTCGTCGGTCACGCCCAAAATCACGAGCAGCAGGATGGCGGTGCCCACCACTTCGGCCAAAAAGGCTTCGGGGAAGGAAACCAGCCCCGGGGCCGCGGCGGACATGGGCCGGCCGCCGGGATTGGGAAAGTATTCGCCGAAAATCATCGCGGAAGCCTCGCTGCCGGGTGCGCCGCGCACGAGGCCGTGTGCCGCTTCAAAAACGTGCAACGGTCCGGAGAACGCGGCGTAAAGCACGGCGCTGGCCACAAACGCGCCGGCGAGCTGCACCGCAACATACCCCGGCACGCGCTTCCAGGGAAAGCCAGCCCAACTCGCCAGCGAAACCGTGACCGCGGGGTTGAGGTGCGCGCCGCTGAGGCCGCCGGTCAAATGAATCGCGATGGCGATGCCGAGGCCCCAGACGATGGCCACTTGAAAGACGCCGACTTGCGCGCCGAGCAGCACGGCCGCGGCGACGCTGCCGCAGCCAAAAAACACGAGCAGAAATGTGCCCGCGAATTCGCCGACGACCCAGGCGGGCAGTTTCGTTTGCGCGGGCGCCATCGGGTTTAACGCTGGGCCGCGGCGGCCTGCGGCAGCCCGAATTGCTCGCCGATCTCGCGCAAGCGCATCGTGGTGAGCTTTTCCAGAGGCAAGGCGCAAAACAAATCCACGCGGCGGGCGATTTGCGAGGCGACCTGGACGAAGGCGCGCTGCTTTTCGTGGTCGGTGCCTTCGACGGCGGCGGGGTCGGGCGAGCCCCAGTGGGCCACGACGGGCTGGCCGGGCCACACCGGGCAGGACTCGCGCGCATGGTCGCAAACCGTGATGACGAAATCAAAGTGCACGTTCTTGAACTCGTCCCACGACTTGCTGCGGGCATTGCTGGCGTCAATGAGGTAGTGGCGCTTGAGCACCCAGAAGGCGAAGGGGTTGATTTTGCCGGTGGGATGGGCGCCGGCACTGTAGGTCTCGAACCGTCCCTGGCCCTTGGCGCGCAGGAGGTATTCGGCGATGATGCTGCGCGCGGAATTGCCCGTGCACAGGAAGAGGACTTTTTTGGGAGCAGTGGAGTTCATGGGTGGAAAATTCAGCAGGCGCAGCGGCCGACGGGGGAAAGGGTTGTCTTTTGCGGGCCGCAGAATGGCGCAACTCCCGCGATGCGGGACTGGAGCTTTTTTTGCTTCGCGGTGTCGGCCCGGACTTGCTGGTCCGTGGCGGCGCAGTCCTGCAGGCAGCGCAGGTTGGCCGAGAGTTCGCGCGAACGGCGCGCCGGCAGTCGGTAGATGCGCCAGAGCCCCACCTTGCGGGACTCGACCAGGCCGTGCGCCCGCAGGTAGCGCAGGTGTTTGGAGATTTTGACCTGGGGCTCGCCGAGGATCTCCTGCAGGTGGCACACGCAGAGCGGGCCGCCGAGCAGGAGGTTGAGGATGCGCAGGCGGGTGTGGTCGCACAGGCACTGGTAAATGCGGACGAGCTGCATCGCCGGCTTATATACCTCAAAAGGTATATAGTTCAAGTTAATTCACGGCAACACTCGGGTGACAATTGCGGGTAAAAACCGCCCCGTTACGGCGCCCGGGGCCCGGCCGGGGCCTTCCCCTCGGCGGCCGGCGAGGCCCGGCCCTGGCGGCGCTCGTCGTCCTTCATCCAGCCCCAGAGGCTCCAGCCCAGCAGGCCGACGGAAACGAGCGCGGCGACCATTTCCATCATGGTGCCGCCGAGGACCTGGTCGTCCAGCGCGCTGAAGCCGGGAATGATGCGCGGGGCGAGCTCATAGGTGCGGTAGAGCGGCGTGGTCGGCAGCGCGAGCAGGCCGAGGATGGGCATGTGCGCAGCCATGAGGAAAAACGCGGCGACGATGCGGATGGGATAACGCGAGGGCGGGAGGATGCGCGAGGGGCCGAGAAACATCCACCACATCTGGATGGCGGTAAAAAACATCGTCGCGTGTTCGAGGATATGGATGGAGCGGTTGCGCAAGGCGGCCTCGTAGGGTTCGGGCAGGTGCCAGAGTCCGAAAATGACGACGAACGAGGTGCAGCAGGCCGCGGGATGCAGCACCAGCGAAAAGATTTTTTTCGGCCAGGGGCGAGCGAGCACGGTGTCCGTCAGCCACCAGGGCAGACCCAGCAACATCAGCGGCGGCGTGACGTAGATGATGAGAAGATGCTGCACCATGTGCAGGCTGAAGAGGTAGTCCTCGCCAAATTGGTCCAGCGGCGAGCCGACGGCGAGGTAGTTGATGACGAGCCCGGCGTAGAACATCGCCGCTTGGGCCGCGGGGTAAGGCGTGCCCGGCGGGGCGAGGTGCGTGCGCAAGGGCCCGGTGGCGAGCGAATAGGCCCACCCGCCGCCGAGCAGCAACAGCAGCAGCAGCGGTTCGTTGTGCCAGTGCAGGGGGACGGCCGTGGGCATCACCCCCTACTCTAGCGGCCCCGGCCGCCGGAACGAATCAAAATCCACACAAATACATTGCCGCGCGCCGGGCCCGGGAATACGTTGGAGGCCCCGCGGCCCGCACGCGCCATGTCCCGCCTTCAATCCCTGAATTTCAAAAAGCTGGTTGATGCCTACCACACCGGCTTGTACCGCTTCGCGCACTGCCTCAGCCAGGACGAGCAGACGGCCAGCGACCTGGTCCAGCACACCTTTTTCATCTACGCCAACAAGGGGGCCGAATCGCGCGAGAACGCCGCGCTGAAGATCTGGTTCTACGCGACGCTTTACCACGAATACGTGCGCCAGCGCGCGGCCCCGCAGGTTGAGACGCGGAAGGCCAAGCCCGCCGGCGCCACCAGGGTGAAGGCGGAAAATTTGTCGGCGTTTGACGGCGAGAGCACCGCCGCCTTGTTCGCCTGGGTGGAGGAGCCGTTGCGCGCCCCGCTGGCCTTGTTTTACCTCCGTGCGCTGACCTACCGCGAAATGGCCGAAGCGCTCGGCACGCCGGTGCCGGAATTGCTTGAACAAGTGGCGGCGGGAAAAATCCGCCTCAAAGCCATCCTCGCCCAACGCGCCCAGCGCGAATGACCGCCATGACCCCCGAAGAAGCCAAGGCCTCCCTGAGTCTCTGCCCGCCCGAGGACGAGACCAACCCGGACGTGCCCCGGCTGGCCGAGGCGCGGGAGCTGGCCGCGGCCAACCCGGGGCTGGCGGCGTGGTGGGAGCAGGAGAAAAACTTCGATCTCCTTTTCAGCCGCAAGCTCGGCTCGTTGACGCCACCGCCGGAGCTGCAAAGCACCATCATGCGCGGTGGGGCGACGATTTTCTTCGCCAGCCGCCTGATTGCCGAATCCGCCGATGAAGCCGACGACGAGGACGCGCCGGCGCCCGAGCCGGTTTTGCTGCCGATTGCGCATACCACCACCAGCGCCCCGCCGGACTTGGAGGAAACTGCAACCGAAGACCAACCCGGCGAGTCCCGCGTCAAACTGCGGTTGCTCTGGCGCATGGGGCTGGTTATCGTCGGCATCCTCGGGCTGCTGGTGCTGGCAGGGTTGTATTTTTTTGAATTCGGCCTCGCGCACACCACGAACCCGGGCGGCCCGGTGAATGAAATTGCGAAACTGGAAGCCCTGGCGGGCGACCTGGCCCCCGCCACCGAGACCGTGCCCGCCCCGGGAAAAACAGCGGAGGAGATGCGGAAATTTTTGGACGACAGCCGCGCCCCCAACCCGCCGGAATGGCCGCAACTGATCATGGAGCCGCCGCCCGGCACGGCGGTATCGGTCGCGGCGGAAAATTGGAACCGCACGCCGGTGACGCATTTTACGGTGCAGTCCGGGAAAAATCTGAGCCACCTCATCATTTTGCGGACGGCGGATTTGCACCAAAGCGACATCCAGGTGGACAATTTTTCGGGCGTGCGCGGGCCGTTTAACGAACAGATTTGGAGCACCGACGGGTATATTTTCATCCAACTGATGCCACTGGAACCCAAACCCTAGTCCTTACCGGGCGGGCGGCGGGGGCGCGGGGCGCAGGCCGCGCAGCGAGGCGCGCAATTCCTGTTCGAGCAACTGGCGCGTGGAGGCAGGCAGGCGTTCGTAGGCGGCATGGGCCGCGGGCGCATCGGCGGAATTTAGGCGCGAGGCCGGTGACGAGGCGGGGCGGATTTCCCGCGGGGGTGGCGGCGCCTCGGCGACGTGGCTGGCCACTGGCTCCGGCTCAGCTTTTTTCGGCGCGGGCGCGGCGCTTATTTTTTTTTGGCCGGCATCCTGGGGGAGGCCGGCGGAAATTTCCGTGAGGTCGTGGATGAGCGAATCGATGGCCCGCGTTCGCCCCTGCTCGGCGGCGTGCAGGAGGAGGACCTCGAAATTCACGCGCTCGTTGAGGCCGGTGCGCACGGCGTCCTCGCCGGCGTGGAGGGTTTCGAGGATGCGCAAAAGCGTGTCGGAGCGCGTGACGGGGCCGAGCTTTTCGGTCGCACCTTCGCCGCGCACGGCTTCGAGGAGGGCGTCGCGCAGCGCGGCCTCGAGATCGTTGAGCACGCGGTTGAGGTCGCGGCCCTCGGTGGCGAGTTCATCCACGCCCTTGACGAGGGCGGCGTAGTCGCCGGCGGCGAGCGCTTTCGCGAGAGCGTGGATTTGCTCCGCGGCGGCCAGGCCGTAAACATCCAGCACGTCGTCGTCGCCGATTTTCTGGCCGCAGAAGGAAATGAGCTGGTCGAGGATGGATTGGGCGTCGCGCATGCCGCCTTGGGCGAGGCGGGCGACGGACTGCAACGCCTCGGCGGAAATTTTGATGCCTTCGACCTTGGCGATGGCGCCGAGTTTTTCCGCGATTTGCGCGTCGGGAATGGGGCGGAACTCAAAGCGCTGGCAGCGGGAGACGATGGTCGCGGGAACTTTTTGCGACTCGGTGGTGGCAAAAATAAATTTTACGTGCGGCGGCGGTTCCTCGAGGGTCTTGAGCAACGCGTTGAAGGCGCCGGTCGAGAGCATGTGCACCTCGTCGATGATGTAGATTTTGAATTTGCCCTGGGCAGGGGCGTACTGGCAGTCCTCGCGCAACTGGCGGATGTTCTCCACGCTGTTGTTGGAAGCGCCGTCAATCTCCTGCACGTCCATGCAGGTGCCGGCCATGATGGATTTGGCCAGCGGCGAATCGTCCTTGGGGCTGACGCTCGGGCCACCCTCGGCATTGAGGGCTTTGGCGAGAATGCGGGCCGTGGTCGTCTTGCCGGTGCCGCGCGGGCCGACGAAGAGGTAGGCGTGCGCGAGGCGGTTCTGGGTGATGGCGTTCTTGAGCGTGCGGACGATGTGCTCCTGCCCGACGATTTCGTCGAACTGCTTGGGGCGCCAGCGGCGGGCAATGACCTGGTAGGCTTCGGGCACGGGCACAGTCGAACGCGTGGGCGCGCCGGAGGAAAGCAAAATCCGCCGCGCCGAGGGAAGATTTTTTAGCGCGGCTCAGGCGCCGGCGGGGTTTCGGGCTGGGTGAAGATGCGGGGGCGGCGCAGGCGGGCGTGGAACATTTGCGCGTATTTGGGCTGGAGGCGGTCGAGCGTATAGCGGTCCATCTCGACGTCGAACCACTCGCCGGTCTTGTTGCCCACAACCTGCACGCGGGCGCCCGCGCCGGCGGCAAAGACGTGGTGAACGATGACGGGGATGGTGTCGGCGGCGGGTTCTTTGAGCAGTTCGATGTCGTGCGGGCGCACATAGGTGACGGCGCCCTGCGCCGGCGTGGCCTCAGAAGGCGCGCCGGGGACGGTGGTCAATTCCAAGCGGTTGACGTTGCCGAGGAATTCGAACACGAACGGCGTGGCCGGGTTGTCGTAGACCTCCTGCGGCGGGCCGACCTGCTCGATGCGGGCGTTGTTCATGACGACGACCTCGTCGGCGAGTTCGAGAGCCTCCTCCTGGTCGTGGGTGACAAAGACGGTGGTGAGTTGCACCTGTTCGTGGAAACGGCGCAGCCAGCGGCGCAATTCCTTGCGCACCTTGGCGTCGAGCGCGCCGAAGGGCTCGTCGAGGAGGAGCACTTTCGGCTCGGTGGCGAGGGCGCGGGCGAGGGCGACGCGCTGGCGCTGGCCGCCGGAGAGTTGGTGCGGGCGGCGTTGCGCGATGCCGGGGAGCTGGACGAGCTCGAGGAGCTTGTGCACGCGCTCCTCGAGTTCCTTTTTCGGCGGGCGCTGGCCGCGGTGACGCACTTTCAGGCCAAAGGCGACGTTTTCAAAAATCGTGAGGTGGCGGAAAAGGGCGTAGTGCTGGAACACAAAGCCAATGCCGCGCTCGCCGGGTGGCTTGTCCGTCACGTCCTCGCCGTGCAGGTAGACGCGGCCGCCGCTGCCGGGATCGGCGAATTCGAGGCCGGCCAGCACGCGCAGGAGGGTGGTCTTGCCGCTGCCGGATGGCCCGAGCAGCGCGACGAGCCGGCCGGCGGGCACCTTGAGTTCGAGGTTTTCCAGCGCGACGTACTGGCCGAAAGTTTTGCGGATGTTGACAGCGTGAATGCTCATTAAAAAAAGGCGGCCGTGGTATTCGGTAGTGGTGGTGGTGAAAGGAGGAAGGGCCGCCGGCTATTCCCCGGCAGGCTGGTTGCGGGCATGGCGCCATTCGATAAAACTCTTGAGCACGAGGGTCACCAGCGCGAGCAGGGTGAGCAGCGTGGCGCAGGCAAAGGCGCTGGCGTAGGTGCCGGGCGATTGATACAGCAGCTCGATGTGCAGCGGAAGCGTCATCGTCTGCCCGCGGATGTGGCCAGAGACGACGGAGACCGCGCCGAATTCGCCCATGGCGCGCGCGTTGCAGAGGATGACGCCATAGAACAGGCCCCATTTGATGTTGGGCAGGGTGACACGCCAAAAGGTTTGCCAGCCGTTGGCCCCGAGGGTGAGCGCGGCGTATTCCTCGTCGTTGCCCTGCGATTCCATCAGCGGGATGAGTTCGCGGGCGACAAAGGGGAAAGTAACAAACACGGTTGCCAGCACCAGGCCGGTCACTCCGAAGATGATTTTGATGCGGTCATGCGGGCCCCAATCCAGCAGCAGCGGCCAGCCATGCGCGAAGCCCACCCAGTGCGGCCACGGGTATTTCGGATCACCCAGCCAATCGCCCAGCCAACCCTGACGGCCAAAAACGAGCACATAAACCAGCCCGGCTATGACGGGGGAAACGGCGAAGGGCAAATCCACCAGCGTGACCAAAAAACTGCGGCCGGGAAATTGGTACTTGGCGATGGCCCAAGCGGCGGCGACGCCAAAGAGCGTGTTTAACGGCACGGCAAAGGCGGCCGTGAGCAGCGTCAACTTCACCGCCGACCAGGTGTCGGGGTCCTTGAAGGTGTTGAAGTAAACCGCCGCGCCCTGGCTGAAGGCTTCGTAAAACACCACCACCAGCGGCAAGATGAGAAAGAGCGTGAGGAAGGCGATGACGAGGCCCGTCAGCGACCAGCGCACCCACCGGGGTTCGGCAATAAGATGGCGGCCCGGCGCGGGGGAGCGCGCACGGCGGACGAGGGAGCTGGCGGGACCGGCCATGGGATAAAAATGGGCTTTTAATTTTGCGTGACACCGACGCCAGTGCGCTGGCGGGCCCAGCGCTGGAGCAGGTTGATGGCGAGCAAAATGAGGAAGGAAACCACCAACATCACGACCGCGATGGCCGTGGCCTGCGCGTAGTTGTACTGGTCGAGCTGTTCATAAATGAGTTGCGGGGTGATTTGAGTTTTGAACGGCAGCCCGCCGGAAATAAAGACCACGGAGCCGTATTCCCCCAGCGCGCGCGCAAAGGCCAGAGCGAAGCCGGTCAGCAATGGCGGCAGCAGGACCGGGAAAATCACCCGCTCGAAGGTCTGCCAACGGGTGGCACCAAGCATGGCGGAGGCTTCTTCCAGCTCGACCTCCAGTTCCTCGATGACGGGCTGCAACGTGCGCACGACAAAGGGCAGGCTGATGAAGGTCAGCGCCACCCAGACGCCAATGGGGGTGTAGGCGATCTTGATCCAGAACGGCGAGCCGGCCATAAACCGGCCGATCCAGCCCTGGTCGTTGTAGAGGAAGGTGAGCGCGATGCCGGCCACCGCCGTCGGCAGGGCGAAGGGCAGATCCACCATGGCGTCGAGCAACTTGCGCCCGGGAAATTGATAGCGCACGAGCACCCAGGCGACGAGCAGGCCAAAGACGGAATTGAACGCCGCAGCCGCCAGCGACGCGCCAAAGCTGAGTTGGTAGGAGGCGATGGCGCGCGGGTTCGCCACGGCGGCGGTGAACTCGGCCCAGCTCAGATGCGCCGTCTTGATAAAGGCGGCGGACAGGGGAATCATCACCATCAGCCCGAGATACAAGACCGTGTAGCCCAGCGTCAGCCCAAAGCCCGGCAGCACGCGACGGGTCGGTATCGGGGCAGCCCGAAACCCGCCGGGCGGCGCAGGCCGAGCCGGGACAGGAGAGGGAATAATGACGAGCTGGGTATTGGACATTAATTAGGCACAGTCATCTCCATCAGATATTCCAGCCGGTGGAAATGGCGATACGGAAATTATTGAGGAAAATCCGCACGGTGTGCGAGACGGCTTGCACGGCCCATTCGAGCGAAGGCTTGGCCGGCACGACCAGCGTGACCTCGAAGGGCCGCACGCGCAGGTCGTCGGCCAAGGTCAGCGGGCCCGTCCGGGCAGTGGCGCCTTCCGGATGCGGTTCCCACTGGACCGGGAACTTGAACGGGAGGTAGCCCACGCGGCTGGTGCCGCGCACGGGCTGGGCGTGCAGGAACGGCTCGGCGGGCGAAAAGCCCCGGAGCCAGCCGCGCAAGTCCTCCGCGTGCGGATCGGAGCGGATGATGATTACCCCGTGGTATTGCAGGGCGCGGGTGTCGCGCTCGAGCAACTGCACCTCGGGGGCCGTGGGCGCGGCCCAGTTCTGGTCGAGGAGCAGGTCGCCCCGGCGCGTGGCTGCGGTGCCGTCGGCCAGCCCGCTGGGATTGACGAAGGAGTGAAAGGCGAGGTTGAAGGACTGGCCCAGGGAGGGCTCGAGCACAAACCGTTCGAGCGTGCGCACGCTAGCCAACCCGGCGCGGGTGTCGATGCCGGAGAAGCCGGCGTAGAGGCCAACGCGCCAGGCTTCCTCGGCGGAATTCTCCCCGAAGAAGAGATGGCGCGGGAGGGTGAACAATTCCCGCTCGTGGCTGAGCGGCCCCAGCGGCGAGGCAAAGAAGTGCGGCGAGTGCGAGGCCAGCACCGTGAGGCGGGACAGGGAAGCGAGCAGCAAGTCGCGCTCCCCCGCCCATTGCAGGGAAGCGCGGCGAGATTGGACAGAATTAGCTTGGATAAGTTGAAGGGGAAGAGTCATGGCGAGGTTACGGTTAAAGGTGGAGATTGGTTTAGCGGGCAAACCGCAACTGGGCGGGCGGCGCGCGCACGCGCGCCGCCCGCCGCTGCGGCAAACCACTAACTACATCGAACCGTGAACATGACTGCTCCTGCGTAAATGACGGCGGGTTATTTCGCGGCCGGGGTGTAGATCTGGTCGAACACACCGCCATCGGCGAAGTACTTCTTCTGCGCCGCGGCCCAGCCGCCAAAGTCGGCGATGGTCGCCAGTTTCAGCTTGGGGAACTGGTCCGCGTATTTTTTGAGCACCGCCTCGTCAATCGGGCGGTAATAATTTTTGGCGATGATCTCCTGCGCCTCCGGCGTGTAGAGAAACTTCAGGTAGGCCAGCGCGACGTCGCGCGTGCCGCGTTTGTCCACCACTTTGTCGACGACGGCGACGGGGGTCTCGGCCAGGATGCTGGCGGAGGGGATAATGATTTCCAGCTTCTGGTCGGCGAACTCGGCGAGCGCCAGATGGGCGTCGTTTTCCCAGGCCAGCAGGACGTCGCCCTGACCGTTCTTGGCGAAAGTCAGGGTGGAGCCGCGGGCGCCGGAGTCGAGCACCGGCACCTTGGCGTAGATTTTTTTCACGAAATCCTGGGCCGCGGCTTCAGTGCCGTATTTGTCCTTGGCGTAGGCCCAGGCGGCGAGGAAGTTCCAGCGTGCGCCACCGGAGGTCTTGGGATTGGGGGTGATGATGGAGACGCCGGGCTTGACGATATCATCCCAGTCCTTGATACCCTTTGGGTTGCCTTTGCGGACGAGGAACACGATGGTCGAGGTGTAAGGCGTGCTATGGTTGGGCAGGGCCTTTTCCCACTCGGGCGAGATCAGCTTCGCCTTTGCGATGGCGTCAATGTCCGCGGCGAGGGCGAGCGTCACCACATCGGCGTCGAGGCCGTCGATGACCTTGCGCGCCTGGGCGCCGGAGCCGCCGTGCGAGTTGGAGATGTCGACGTCCTGGCCGGTTTTGCCCTTCCAGTATTTGACGAAGACATCGTTGATCGCGATATAGAGTTCGCGGGTCGGGTCATATGAGACGTTGACGAGCTGCACTTTTTTCGGCGGCGCGTCGGCGGCAGAGAGGCCGCTGGCGGCCACGAGGGCCGCCGCAGCGAATAGAGCAAGCAAGCGAGAGATTTTCATGGTGGATTCCTCCAATGAGGGTGGTGGATGGTGGGCGCCGGGTGACGGCGCAGGTGTGGTGGTGGTGGAAGCTAGAACTGCAGTTGGAGTCGGGCGCGCAGGCCGCTGACATCAGCCCGGGGGCCCGTGAGGCTGGCGGCCGCCTGGTTGCCCGCCACATTGCGGTGGGTGAACTCGGTCCATTCATAGCCAAGGAGGACCTTGACGCTATCGCCCACGGCGTTCCAGTTGATCCCAATGTAAAAAGATTGGGCATCGTTGTAGCGGTTGGCGGTGCCGGCAACGGCGGTATCGGTGCCGTCATTGACCACATCCGAGATGGTCGTGCCGCGGCCATCGGTGAAAAGGTAGGTGTAGCGGCCCACAATCTCCCAATCCTTGGAGAGCTTGTAGGACGGGGTCAGGTTGAACCCGTAGGGCGCGGCGCGCTCGGTGACGGTGCCGGCGGCATTGCGTCCACGGCCGTTGGTGATCACCGCCTGAATGAACTCGGCGTCGAGCTGCCAATTCTTGTCGTACGTCAGGCTGACATAAGGATTGTAGCCGTAAATGGAGTTCGATTGCGCGGCCAGGCTGTTGCCCTCGGGGGTGTAGCCAAAGTTGACACCGGTTTTATAAACCAGGCTGTCGCCAAGCGTGCCGTTGTAGCCCAGGTAGGCCCACCCGGCAAACCGGTTCAAGCCGCCCGCGGTGGTGTAGCTGAGGGCGCTTTGCACGCCGTTGGTGACGGCGACGCCGTAAAAGAAACCCGTGTCAAAAACGCGGCCATCCCAGTAGATTCCCGTGTGGCGCGAGGCAAAACCCGGGCGGGTGCCGGTGGACGTTGTGGCGGAATTGCCCTTGAAACCAGAATCGAAGTAATTGCTCAGGATCGAGCGCTCAATAGGCTTCAAGGCGCTGAGGGCGGTGTATTCTTCCAGCGTGAAGTTCACCTTGCGGTAGCCCGCGGTGAGGTTGCCGTACAAGTCGTCCAGTCTTTTGGTGATGGTGATCTTTTCAAAGTTGGGCTGGGGCGTGAGGGCGGCTTGATATCCACCGGCGGCTTTTGCGCCCGAGGCGAAATCGAATTCGATTTCCCCGTTCCAGCCGTTCCCGAGGTCCGCCAAGGCGCCGAAATAAGCGCGACGGATCAGGAATTCCGCGGTGGCGGGTGGGTTGGAGGCACCGGCCGCCTTGTCATCCGTGGAGAGCCAGTCCAGTTGGGTTTGAATCAAGCCCTCGAGTTTGAGGCTCTTGACGGCGGAATCCTTGGCGGTGACCGGCACGGTGGCGCTGGATTTGGCGACACCGTCGGCCTCGGCCTGGGTGATGACGCCTTTTTTGACCAGCAGGTCGAGCGTCGCCTTGTCTTGCGCGAAGGCGGGTGAAACCGCAGAGAGAAATGCCGCAGCGGCGATAACCGTGCGGCGGAATGCGATGCGATGCTTGGTTGCTTTCATGTGCGTGATTCTCCGGGGCGTCCCCACTTCCGGCGGGCCGGTCAGGCGGAACACAAATTTTCGGGTATGGCGGGTGGGTGCCTCCGGGAATCCGGTCGGCGGTTAAAATAAAAATTAGGCCGGGGGTTGATCGTGGACGGCGGCGCGCGCAGCGGTTGAGACGGCGAGCCGGGTTTTTTCGAGGCACTCCACCTGGGTCACCTGCTGGTCGTGCACGACGATGTAAACCTGGCCATAGCGCAGGCCCTCGACCTTTTGGCGGACGAGGTCGAGCCAGGCGGGCGTGGCGGCGCGGTCATGAATGAGGGTGGACATGGTTTATTCCCCTAATCTTGATAGAGATATACTTTATTGAATTAGTAGACATTAGAATCACAAAATAAATAACGACGTCAACGCCTTTTTTAAAAAAAGTTTCAGGCCCGTCCGGCCGCGCGTTCCGGCTTGGAGAACGGCAGCGGAATTTTATCGCGGCGCATCTTGCGCATCGTGACCTCGACGATGTCGGCGAGCGAGTAGCGGTCGAGGATGTTGGCGATGGCGTTGCGCACATCGACCATGACCATGCGCAGGCCGCAATGGGCCTCGTCGGGGCAGGAGCAGCGGGCGTAGGCCGTCTGGCTCGCGCAGGAAATCGGCGCCAGCGGCCCGTCGAGGAGGCGCACAATTTCGCCGATTTTAATCTGGCTCATCGGCTTGCAGAGGAAGTAGCCGCCGTATTTGCCGCGGCGGGTGTCCACATACCCGGCGAGGCGCAACTGGTGGAGGATTTGCTCGACGTATTTGAGCGGCAACTGGCTGAGACCTGTCAGCTCCGAGACCGACACATGTTCGCGTCCGACTTCCTTGGCGATGCCGAGGTTGATGAGGGCGCGCAGCGCGTATTCGCCTTTTTTGGTCAGGTGCATGGAAAGCCGATTTGGTTAATGTTAAGTCAACTTGTAGGGTATACGCGGTAACCTGGCAAGAATTTTTTCGGCCGATCCCGCACCCGGCCCGTTTAAACCCGGGGGCCCTGGGCCTTGGGCAACTGGATGAAGAACGTGGTGCCCTTGCCGGTGGCGGTCTCGAAGCGGATGCGGCCCTTGTGCGCCTCGACGATGGACTTGACGATGGCGGTGCCGAGGCCGGTGCCGCCGGTCTTGCCGAAGGTGACGAAGGGCTCGAACAAGTTGTTGCGAATCTGCTCGGGGATGCCCTTGCCGTTGTCGGTGATGGTAAGCTCGCAATTTTCGCCGCGGTCGCGCACCTCGATGAGCACCTTGCCGTCCTTGCGCTCGTCGCAGGCGTCAATGGCGTTGCCGACGAGGTT
>DASZWY010000178.1:0-3958 GCA_035546135.1 Opitutales bacterium | reverse complement strand
AACTGTCTACTGTTTTTGATCGATCGGCATTTTATATGTTAGTCGAACGTGCGACAAATTTAGCAAAAAATAGAAAAATAATTGATTAGTTGGTCACTACTCAATCCACACCAGGCTGCCCTCGGGCACATGCTCGAAGAGCGCAATCATATCCTCGTCGCTCAGCAGCACGCAGCCGGCGCTGGCGGGCGTGCCCAGCCGTTCCGGGTGGTTGGTGCCGTGCAGGTAGATATACCGATCATAGGAGTCGCACCCCGGTCCGGTGTTGCGCCCCGGCTCCAGTCCGCGCAGGCGCAGGATGCGCGTGGTGATGAGGTTTGGGATATTTTCCGGCCCGGAAAGCTGGGTCCAGAATCGCCCGGTTGGCTGCCGGCCCACAAACACCATCCCTGCCGGAGCCCCCGCGCCGATTTTGTCCGCCACCTCGTGCAGCCCCGTTGGCGTGCCGTGCGAGTTCTCGATGCAAGACGGCGGCTTGCGCGAGGTGGACACCGAGTACTCCCGCGCCAGGTTCGTTTCAATAAAGTGATACAATTTTTGCTCGCCAATTTGCACGCACAGGCAATGCTTGCCCATTTGGCGCGCACGCTGGGCGCACGCCTCGCTGGCCCGCCGGAAAATCTCGTTTTCAATCACCATGGCTGCGCAGTCTTATCGCGTCGGTATCGTTGGCGCCACCGGCGCCGTCGGTCAAGAACTCATTCGCTTGCTGCATGAGCGCAATTTTCCGTTGCGCGAGCTCGTGCTGCTGGCCTCCGCCCGCTCCGCCGGCAAGACGCAGACTTGGAATGGCAAAAGCTGGACCATCCGTGAAGCCACCCCCGACGCCTTTGACGGCCTCGATGTCGCGGTCTTCAGCGCCGGCGGCGGCACTTCCGAGAAACTCGCGCCCGAGGCGGTCAAGCGCGGGTGTGTGGTCATCGACAACAGCTCCTTTTTCCGGATGGACCCCAAGGTGCCGCTGGTCATCCCCGACATCAATCCGCACGCCCTCGACCAGCACCACGGCATCATCGCCAACCCGAACTGCTCGACCGCCATCGCCTTGATGGGACTCTACCCGCTGCACCGCGCGTTCGGCCTCAAGGGTTTTTTCGCCTCCACCTACCAGGCCGTCTCGGGCACCGGCGCTCAGGCCATCGAGGAGCTGGATAAACAAGTGCGCGCGTGGGCGGATGGCCGCTCCTCGCCCCCGCACGTTTACCCGCACCCCATCGCCTTCAATCTCCTCCCGCAGGTAGACAAGTTTTTGGACACCGGCTACACCAAGGAGGAGATGAAGATGCTCCATGAAAGCAAAAAGATCATGGAGCTGCCCGCGCTGCGCGTCACCTGCACCTGCGTGCGCGTGCCGGTCTTCCGCGCCCACAGCATCGCCCTCAGCGCCGAATTTGAACGCCCGGTGGACCTGGCCCAGGCCCGCCAGGCGATCGCCAAATTTCCCGGCGCGGAACTCTGCGACGACCCGGCGAAGAACCTTTATCCGATGCCCATCGAATACAGCGGCAAGCACAAGTGCGGCGTGGGCCGCCTGCGCCGCGACACCTACTTCGAGAACGGCCTCAGCCTGTGGATTTCCGGCGACCAGCTTTGGCGCGGCGCGGCGCTCAACGCCGTGGAAATCGCCGAAGTGCTTCACTCACGCGGCAAGCTGCGCGGGGGGAAATAAGGCCGTGGCCAATCATTCGCCATTTGGCGCCGTCAGCGGTGCCGCCGGCGCATTGTCCACGCGACGAATGCGCAGCGCGATATAGGGCTGGTCGGGCAGGGCGATGGTGCGCCCTTGTTCGTCCACGAAATTATAGTTGTCCTTCTTTTTGGTGACGAATTCGCCGTCCACCGGCGTAATCGTCATGTTCCAGGTGTCGATGATTTCCACCTTGAAGCGCATGCCGTCCTTGATTCCGTTCTTGTAGAGTTGAAACGGCCACGATGCCGGCGCGTGCAGCCCGAAATAATACAGGTAATATTGTCCGGGCACACCCGCGGCCGGCGTATCCTGCCATTTATCAATCGGGTCGAGGCCCTGCGGCGGGCTGTCCTCCAGAATTTTTTTTAGAAACGCCAGGCGAGAGGGACTTTGTCCGCGGAGCACGCCGCCATTAGCCAGCCACGAGCCGTCGGGGCTTTGGTAGATTTCGCCGTGGCCAACGTAGGTGCCGGCGACGATGCCCTCCCAGAAGCGGTGCACCATTTCTTCCGGGGTCAACTGCCCCCAGCGCTGCGTCGCGTCGCCTTCGTATTTCACCTCGTCATACACAATGGGCTTGCGGTAAACATCGCGGTAAAGCTCGGCCCGGTCTGACGACTCCACCGCCGAACCGTTTTGGATGCTCGCATGGGTGATCCACGGCAGGGTGTTGTTGAAGATGACGGCGCTGTTGTGGATGGAAAGCAGGTGATGGTAAGGGTCGTCCGCCGAGACCAATTCGCCGTAGTGCGCAAAGTCGGCCTCAGTCTTGGCGCGCATGAGATCCCACTCGTTCGCCAGCGACCACCAGACATTGCGGTATGCGCCGAAGCGCGCCACGACGTAGCGCAGGTAGCGGTCGTCGTTCGCGCGCCCCATGTTCAGGCCGGGGTTGTTGCCATACGGGTCGAAGAGAATCACGTCCGCTTGAATATCGAGGTCGCGCAGCTGGCCGAGGCGTTTCTCATAATGCTGAAAAAATGCCGGATCGAAACGCGTGTAGTCCCAACGCCCGTCCGCGGTTTTCAAATATGGATACAATTTCGGCGCGAATCGGCCGGTGCTGTTGGTGTCGGGGAAAACCTCCATGCGGATTTTATTGAATGGCGCGGCGGCGAGGGTTTTCAGCGTTTGTTCCTCCATGTCGTCCGGCGCGCTCGCCCAGCCGTAGGAGGTCGTCCCGAGCTCGCGGTAGGGCGTGCCGTCGGCGTAGGCGAAGTGGTAGGTGTGGGCGACCCGCACCGGGCCGTGGTTGTTGCCCGTCGTCGGAGTGACGGCAAACGCGCCGGTTTTGCCGTTTAATTCCGCCACGTTGCTGGCCGTCGTGTATTGCCAATCGCCGGTTTTATCCGGCATGAAGCGCACGCGGTAAACCCCGTCGCCGTCATAAAAGCCGTCCACTTTGACCGTCGTGCCTCCTTGGGTGAAGTTGGCCGAGAAATCCACGTCGGTAAACGGGTTGCCGCTCGCGGGGCCGGGCAGGGTCAGTTCGTAAACGCCCCATTGTTCAACGGTTGCGGGACCGGCGTTGGCGGCGCGGCTGGACGGGCCTGCCAGCCCCAGGGCCAGCATCAGAATCCAGCGCCAAAAATATTTCACGATTCGATTTTGCATCGCAGTTTTTGGGGATGGCTTGGTTTTTTAAAGCAGTTCGCCCTGCACCGGCTGGCCGCTGGCCACCGGCGCGAGGAAGGCCGCATAGCGCTCGACCCAGTCATCGAGTTTTTCCAGATAGTAATCGGCGTCATACGGCGCCACCGCGGGGTCGAAGGTGTCGATCGGCCGCGCTTTTTGCCAATCAGGCGTGGTTTTCTTCTGCCCTGGGGCGATGTAATACGTCACCGATTCGCCCTGCCGCGGCATGGGCGACATTTTCAGCGCCACCTCCAGCGCGGCACGGCGGGGTTTCGTCGCGCTTTCGATTTCCACCGCGTGCTTGTACGACTCCGGGCTGAGGCTCAAAAATTCCGTCTTGGCCAGCCGCCGCACGTTGAAGGTGCCTTTGCGCAAACCCTCGCGAAATTCCGCCAGCAACTCCTCTGGGCTGGGGCCGCCGACTCCGAGCAGGTGGTTGAGCAACGCCTCGGTCAATTCGCGCAGATACGGCTCCACGCCTCGCGAGCGCAGGGCCGAGCCGCGGGTCGTCACCTCGCCGTCTTCGAGCAGCGCGTAGTTCTTCGCCTTGTAGCAGAACATGGCGTCGTACTTGCCGTCGAATTCCAAATCAATGCCCTTGGGCAGCACGCCTTCCACGCGCGCCAGCAATTC
>DASZWY010000177.1:0-2446 GCA_035546135.1 Opitutales bacterium | reverse complement strand
GTGACGGTGTTGCGCACGGCCTTTTCGATGGCGAGGGCCGCTTCCTCGAGCCCGAAGCTGTAGCGCAGCATCAGCGCAACGCTGAGAATTTGCGCGCAGGGATTGGCCAGATTTTTGCCCGCGATATCGGGCGCGGTGCCGCCCGCCGGCTCGTAGAGGCCGAACGGATGCCCGTGCGCGTTGTTGGCCGCGCCGAGGCTGGCCGACGCCAGCATCCCGAGCGAGCCGCAGACGACCGCCATCTCGTCCGACAGGATGTCGCCGAACATGTTTTCGGTGACAATGACGTCGAACTGGTTCGGGTCGCGCGCCATTTGCATCGCCGCGTTGTCCACGTAAAGGTGCGAGAGCGCGATGCCCGGGTGCTTGAGCGCGACGTAATCGGTCACCGTCTTGCGCCACAGCACGGAGGTCTCGAGCACGTTGGCTTTGTCCACCGAGCACAGACGCTTGCCGCGGACGGCGGCCGCGCGGCAGGCCACTTCGGTGATGCGCTCGATTTCGCTCTTTTTGTAAACCATCGTGTCCACGGCCTCGAGGTCGCCGTCGGGCAAAGTGCGTGTCTGCTTGGGCTGGCCAAAGTACAGGCCGCCGGTCAGCTCGCGCACGCACAAAATGTCGATGCCCTGCGGGATGCGCTCGCGTTTGAGCGGCGAGGCGTCCACCAGTTCGGGGTAGAGCAGCCCCGGGCGCAGGTTCGCAAACAGGCTGAACGCCTTGCGCAAGGGCAGCAGGGCCGCGCGTTCGGGCTGTTCCTTGGGCGGCAGCTTTTCCCATTTGGGGCCGCCGACCGAGCCGAACAAAATTGCCTCCGCCGCGCGGCAGGCGTCGAGCGTCACGGTCGGCAGCGCGACGCCATGGCGGTCAATGGCAATGCCGCCGACGTCGCAGGCCGTCGTCTCGATGGCGAAACCATGCTTGATGGCGGCGCGTTGCAGGACGAGCAGCGCCACGTCCATAACCTCGGGTCCGATGCCGTCTCCGGGCAATACGGCGATATGCAGCTTTTTCATGGCGAAGGGAGTGGGACCGGGCGGGGAAGGCCCGGCCAAACTGATTAGAAAACCCGCTTTGCGGGGTCGGGCCAAGCGTAAAATCACCGGCCGCCGGACCAATTTCCTGTTGCCACAGGGCGCGCCGGGCCGCCAGCCTTGCAGGCCGTGCAAATCACCGTTTTCGAGCAGCCCCCCGTGGGCACCAATGCCTACCTGCTGTATCCGCCGGACGGTCAGGAGGCCGTGCTGATGGACGCCCCGTGGGGCGTGGCCAAGGCCGTTGCGCCGGAACTGCGCAAGTCCGGCCGGCGGCTGACGGCAGTCCTGCTCACCCATGGCCACTGGGACCACATCGCTGACGCCGAAAAGTGCCGCATTGGCGGCGCGGCCATTTACGCGCACCCGGGTGACCGCGAGTGGATGGAAAACCCGGCGATGCAGACGCCATTTATGGTGCCCGGCCTTGTCCTCGAGCCATTGCGCGGCATCCGTTGGCTCAGGGATGGGCAGATGCTGGAAGTCGCCGGCCTGCGCTTCGAGGTGCGCCATGTGCCCGGCCATGCGCCCGGCAGCGTCCTTTTTTATAACGCCGAGGCGAATGCCGGCTTTGTGGGCGACGCCATTTTCTCCGGCTCCGTCGGCCGCACCGACCTGCCGGGCGCCGACTTCGACCAGCTCGAACACTCCATCCGCACGCAGATTTACACGCTGCCGCCCGGCACCGTCCTTTATCCCGGCCACGGCCCGGCCACCACCGTTGCCGCCGAACGCGCTACCAACAAGTTCGTGCGCGGCTAAAAAAATCTTTTAGATCCCCCTGTGAGCGCCAACAATCACGAGGCTTTCATGAGCCGCGCCCTCGAAGCCGCCCGCCGCGGCTGGGGCGACACGCACCCCAACCCGATGGTCGGCGCGCTCATCGTCGAAAATGGCCGCGTCGTCGCTGATGGGTTTCACGCCCGCGCCGGCGAACCGCACGCCGAAATCATCGCCCTGCGCAACTTGGGCCGCGCGCCTGCGCCCGGCGCGACCATGTATGTGACCTTGGAGCCTTGCTCCACCACCGGCCGCACGCCGCCCTGCACCGAGGCCATTATCCAGGCTGGGCTTAAGCGCATTGCAGTCGGTGCGGCGGACCCTAACCCCCAACACGCCGGCCAGGGGCTGGAAATTTTGCGTCGCGCCGGAATCGAAGTCATTTCCGGCGTGCTGGCGGAAGATTGCGCCGACCTGAATTTGATTTTCAACCACTGGATCATTTCGCAAACACCGTTCCTCGCCGGGAAAATCGCCACGACGCTCGATGGCCGCGTCGGCACGCGCACACGTCAGAGCAAGTGGATTACCGGCGCGGCGGCCCGGCGCGACGCCATGCGCTGGCGGCGGCTTTTCCCCGCGGTCGGCGTCGGCGCGGGCACCGTGCTGGCCGACGATCCGCAGCTCACCAGCCG
>DASZWY010000176.1:0-9514 GCA_035546135.1 Opitutales bacterium | reverse complement strand
TGGCTGAAAAAATATGTGCACGTCTCGACCCCCGAGGTTTACGGCAGCACCAGCGGCACCATCACCGAGAATGCGCCGTATAACCCCAGCACGCCCTATGCGGCCTCGCGCGCGGCGTGCGACCTGCATCTGCGCACGTTTTACCAGCGTTACCAGTTTCCGTGGACGTTCACCCGCGCGGCCAACGTGTACGGGCCGGGCCAGCAGCTTTACCGCATCATCCCGCGCACGATTCTCTTCATCCGCCTCGGCAAGAAGCTCCCGCTGCACGGCGGCGGCCATTCGGTGCGCTCCTTCATCCACATCCGTGACGTGGCCGAGGCGACGCTGCGCATCGCGCGCGCGGGCGCGCCGGGCTCGGGTTATCACCTCTCGACCGACCGCTTTGTCTCCATCCGTGAACTGGTGGAAATGATTTGCGCGCGGCTCGGCCAAAAATTCGCCGACGTGGCGGAAGTCACCGACGACCGCCCGGGCAAGGATGCCGCGTATCTGCTCGATTCGACGCGGGCGCGCACCACCCTCGGCTGGCAGGACCGCGTGTCGCTTGAGGCTGGCATCGCCGAAACCGTGCGCTGGGTGGACGAGCATCTCGACTACCTGAAGGCGCAGCCGCTGGACTACATCCACAAACCGTAACTTCATGCACCCCGGAAAAATCATCCCCTTTGCGGACGCGCCCGGCGTGTTCGCGCAGTTGCGCGCCGCCGGCAAGACGCTGGTGCAGTGTCACGGCACGTTTGATTTGGTGCATCCGGGGCACATCTACCATCTTGAGGAGGCGAAGGAACTCGGCGACGTGCTGGTGGTGACGGTCACCGCGGAAAAATTTGTGAACAAAGGCCCGGGCCGGCCCTATTTCAACGACCCGGTGCGCGCCCGCAGCCTGGCGGCGCTCGCGTGCGTGGACTACGTGGTGCTCGTGCCGCACCCCGCAGCGGTCGAAGCGATTGCCGCCGTGCGCCCGCACATTTACTGCAAGGGCCGCGAATACGAAAACCCCGCCAGCGATGTGACCGGCAACATCCGTGACGACGTCGCGGCCGTCGAGAAACACGGCGGGCAGGTGCGCTACATCGGCTCGGTGGTCTTTTCCTCAACCAAGCTGCTCAACCGGCACTTCGACCTGGTGCCGGCGGCAATCAAGGATTTCTGCCAGCGGCTGGCGCAGGAGTTTCCGCCGGAAAAATTTCGCGCGGCGGTGGAGGATTTTTCCAAGCTGCGCGTGCTGGTCGTGGGCGACATTATCTTCGACCGCTATTCGTATGTCAAAGTGCAGGGGCTGACCTCCAAGAACCGCATCATTTCCGGGCGGTATCTCGATGAGGAAACGCAGGCCGGCGGCTCGCTGGCGGTGTACCGGCACATCCGCAACTTCACTTCAAAGGTGAAGCTCATCGGCCTCGCCGGCACGGAAGCGGGCACCGGGGAAACCCTGCGCGAATTTCTGCCGCCGGAAAACGACCTGGTGCTGCGCGAGGAAGCATTCACCACCATCATCAAACAGCGCGTCTGCGAGCCGCCGGGCGAGGGCAAGGAGGTCAGCAAATTGTTTGCGGTGAATTATATTGACGGCGAGCCGCCGGAGCGAGTGATCCAGGAGCGCGTATTGCGCACGCTCGAAAAACATTTGCCGGAATGCGACCTCGTCGTGGTGGCGGACTTCGGCCACGGCTTGATGGCGGAGGAGGCGCGGCGGCTCGTCGAGGCAAAAGCGCCGTTCTTCGCGCTGAATTGCCAGACCAACAGCAACAACCACGGCTTTAACATCATCAACCAGCAATATCGCCGGGCGGACTGCTTCTCGCTCGACGAGCAGGAGCTGCTCCTCGCCGTGGCCCGCCGGCACATCAGCCATCCGCAGGAAATGGAAAACCTGCGCGCGCGCTTCGGCGCCGCGTATGCGTGGCTCACCCGCGGAGCCGTCGAGACCATCGGGCTGCGCGAAGGCTCGCCCCCGTGTTCGCTGATGCCACTCGAGGCGCGCATCGTGGACACCGTGGGCGCGGGCGACGCGTTTTTCTCCGTCGCGGCGCTCGCGGCCAAATGCGGGCTGCCCAATGCGCTCGCGACCTTCCTAGGCCAGCTCGCGGGCGCGCAGGCGGTGCGCATCGTCGGCAACACCGAGCCGATTTCCAAAAGCGTGCTCCTCAAAAGCGGCATGAGCTTGCTGAATTACTGATTTCCCCCACGCTCCTTTCCTCACCCATGAAAATCCTGCTTACCGGCGGTTGCGGTTATATCGGCACCGTTTTGACCCCGAGCCTCCTCGAACAAGGCCACGACGTCACCGTTGTGGATCTCCAGTGGTTCGGCAACTACCTCCAGCCGCATCCGCGGCTCAAGGTCATTCAGGGCGATGTGCGCAACGCCGATCAAATCCCGCTGGCGGGAATGGACGCCGTGCTGCACCTGGCCAATGTGGCGAACGACCCGACCTGCGACCTGAACCCGAAGCTGAGCTGGGAAGTGAACACTCTCGCCACGATGTTCCTGGTCGAACGCGCCATCGCGCACGGCGTGAAGCAGTTTGTCTACGCCAGCTCGGGCAGCGTTTACGGCGTCAAGGACGAACCGGAGGTGACCGAGGAGCTTTCGCTCGTGCCTATCAGCGACTACAACAAGACCAAGATGATCAGCGAGCGCGTGCTGCTCAGCTATCAGGACAAAATTCTCATCCAATGCGTGCGGCCCGCGACTGTCTGCGGTTATTCGCCGCGCATGCGGCTCGACGTGGTGGTCAACATGCTGACGATGCAGGCGCTGGCCAACGGGAAAATCACCGTGCTCGGCGGCGACCAGACGCGCCCGAACATCCACCTGAAAGACATGGTGCGCGTGTATCATCACTTCCTCAGCGTCGGCGCGAAGGCTCCCGGCATTTACAACGCGGGGTTTGAAAACATCTCGGTTCTCGACATTGCCAAGCTGGTGACCAAACATGTGCCGGCGGAAATCATCGTCAAGGAATCGAACGACCCGCGCTCGTACCGGCTCTCCTCGAAAAAATTGCTCGCGACCGGGTTTGCGCCGAAATACGGCGTGGAAGACGGCATCCGCGAAGTCATGGCGGCATTCCGCGAAGGGAAATTGAAAATGGAAGACCGCTATTTCAACATCAAGACGATGAAGGCGATGACGAATCTCGCGTAAACATCCTCGCCACGCTTTTCCATTCCATGAAAACTCTTGCCGCCATCCTCGTCGAAACGCGCCAGCCGCTCGTGGTTGACGAGATCGAGCTGCCCGCGCTGGGTCTCGGGCAGGTGCTGGTGGAAATCAAGACCACGCGCATTTGCGGCTCGCAGCTCGGCGAAATCGACGCCGTGAAGGGGCCGGACAAATGGCTGCCGCACCTGCTCGGGCATGAAGGCGGCGGACGCGTGCTCGAAGTGGGCCCCGGCGTAAAACACGTGAAGCCGGGCGACCATGTCGTGCTGCACTGGCGGCCCGGCGCGGGCCTCGAAGGCCAGCCGCCACCGAAATATCCCTGGGGCACGCGCACCGTCAACGCCGGCCACATCACGACCTTCCAGCGCCACGCGGTGATTTCGGAAAACCGGATGACGCCGGTGCCCGCCGATTTGCCCGACGATATTTGCTGCCTGCTCGCCGACACGCTGACGACGGGTTTCGGCGTCATCACGCGCGACGCGAAGGTGGAGATTGGCGAGGCCGTGGTGGTCATCGGCGCGGGCGGCATCGGCCTCGGCGTGATCCAGGCCGCGAAACTCGCGGGCGCCTATCCCGTCATCGCATGCGACCTTTATCATCACAAACTCGAAGTCGCACGGCGCTATGGCGCGACGCACGTCATCAACACGCGCGAGCAGCCGTTGAGCGCGACCGTGCGGGAAATTTTGGCCGGCGGCGCGCCCGACGTGGTGATTGACGGCACCGGCCGCCCGGAAATCATCGCGGAAGCGTTTGCCCTCACCGCGCCGAGAGGCCGCTGCGTGATCTTTGGCGTGATGCCGCACGAGCTCAAACTTTCGCTGAACACCCTCCCGCTGCACTTTGGGAAAGTGCTGACCGGTTCCGAGGGCGGGCAGAGCCGGCCCGCGCAGGATATTCCACGCCTCGTGCGGATGATTCGCGGCGGCGCGTTCGACCCGGCGGGCATGATTTCGCATCGTTGTTTGCTCCCGGACATCAACGCCGCCATCGCCAAGATGCGCGCGGGCGAGTCCATCCACACCGTGATTGATTTTTAACATGACCCCCGCCGAACTCGCCGGGCTGGACCAGGTGGCGCGCCGCCTGCGCTACGACGTGGTGCAGATGTCGCACCGCGCCGGCACGCCGCACCTGGCGAGCGCGTTGTCGTGCGTGGACGCGCTGACGGTGCTGTATTGGCGCGTGGCGCAGATCAACGCCGACCAGCCCGCCGACCCGGCGCGCGACCGCTGCATTTTGTCGAAAGGCCACGCGGCTTCGGCGCTCTACGCGGTGCTGGCCACGCGCGGCTTTTTCCCGCGGAGCGAATTGGAAACCTTTGCGAAGCACGGCGCGGCGCTCGCGGAACAACCCGCCCCCGGCTGCGCGCCGGGCGTCGAGCTGGCCACGGGCTCGCTGGGTCATGGGCTGCCTGTGGGCACGGGCCTCGCGCTCGCCGCGCGGATTCAAAAGCAGCCCTACCGCGTCTTCGTCGTGATGAGCGACGGCGAATGCAACGAAGGCACGGTGTGGGAGGCGGCGATGCTCGCGGCGGCGCATAAATTGGGCCGGCTCACGATCGTGATTGATTACAACAAGTGGCAGGCAACCGGACGCAGCAACGAGGTCATGGCGCTTGATCCGCTGGTGGACAAATGGCGCGCCTTCGGTTGGGACGCGCAGGAGCTGGACGGCCACGACCTCGCCGCGCTCGACCGCGCGCTGACCGCGCCGGCCGGCGAGCGGCCGCGCGCCATCGTCGCGCATACGGTCAAGGGCAAGGGCGTTTCTTTCATGGAGGACGACAACAACTGGCACTACCGCGTGCCGACGGCGGAGGAAGTCGAAAAAGCCCGCCTGGAACTGGGGATCGCATGAGAAACGCCTTTGCCAGCGAAATCACGAAACTCGCCGCGGCGGACGCGCGCGTGGTGCTGCTGTCGGGCGACATCGGCAACCGGCTGTTCGACAAATTTAAAGACGCGGCGCCCGCGCGCTTTTTCAACTGCGGCGTGGCGGAGGCGAACATGATGGGTGTCGCCGCCGGCATGGCGATGTGCGGCCTGCGCCCGGTGTGCTACACCATCACGCCGTTTGTGACCTACCGCTGCCTGGAGCAAATCCGCGTGGACGTGTGCTACCACCGCGTGCCGGTGGTGATTGTCGGCACCGGCTCGGGGCTGTCCTACGCCTCACTCGGGGCGACGCACCATTCGTGCGAGGAAATGGGCATGCTGCGGCTGCTGCCGCATCTCGCGGTATTGGCGCCGGCGGACTCGCACGAAGTGCGCGCGTGCCTCGCGGCGGCGCTCGCCCACCCCGACCCGGTGTATATCCGCATCGGCAAAAAGGGCGAACCAACCGTGCACCAGGCCACGCCGAAGTTCGCCTTTGGCCAATCCCTCACCCTGCGCGAAGGCCGCGATGTCGCGCTGCTCGTGGCCGGGACGCTGGCGACCGAGGCGCTGGTGGCGGCGGAGAAACTTGCCGCGCAGGGAATCTCCGCGCGCGTGGAAAGCTGCCCGAGCGTGAAGCCGCTGCCGGTCGAAACCTTGCGCGAGGTTTTTGCGGCCTGCCGCGCGGTGGCGACGATTGAGGAGCACAGCACCTGGGGCGGCTTTGGCGGGGCCGTCGCCGAATGGCTGACCGACCAAAATCCCGCGCCTCGCGCGCGATTGGTGCGCCTGGGCACGACGCCCGACGAATTTCTGCACATCACCGCCGAGCAGGAGGACGCCCGCGAACACTACGGGCTGACGGCGGAGGGAATTGCCGCGCGCGTCGCCGTGGCGGCAAATGCCTGAACTTTTTATGGCCTACGTTGACTTCATTTCGCTGGTTCACAAATCCACCAAGCGCGACTACATCGCGCGGGTGACCGATCCGGAATTTCCCAAACCCAAGGCCGCCGCGCTGGCCAAGCAGTGGGACAAGGATTATTGGGACGGCGACCGGCGCACCGGCTATGGCGGCATGAAGTACGACGGGCGCTGGCGCAAGGTGGCCGACGCGATGGTGGCGCACTACGGCTTGAAGCCCGGCGACCGCGTGCTCGACGTGGGCTGCGGCAAAGGTTTCCTGCTCTATGATTTCATACAGGCGGTGCCCGGCCTGGAAGTGACGGGACTCGACATTTCCGCCTACGCGCTGGCCAACGCGCACGAAGGCATCCGCGACCGCCTCGTGCCCGGCCACGCGCGCCGGTTGCCTTTTGCAGATAAATCCTTCGACCTGGTCGTGTCCATCAACACCCTGCACAATCTCGAATGCTTCGATTTGCTGGCCGCGCTGAAGGAAATGGAACGCGTGGGCCGAAAAAACAAATACCTGTGCGTCGAATCCTGGCGCAACGAGGCGGAGAAGGCCAACCTGCTCTACTGGCAGTTCACCTGCGAAAGTTTCTGCACGCCCGCAGCGTGGGATTGGTGGTTCCAGCAGGCGGGCTACACCGGGGACCATAGCTTCATCTATTTCGAGTGAAGCCGCCGCCCATCACGCTCGGCGTGGATTTTGACAACACGATTGTCGGCTACGACCGGTTGTTCCACCGCGTGGCGCTCGACCTCGGCGTCATCCCGCCGGAACTGTCCGCCACCAAAAACGCCGTGCGCGACCACCTCAACCGCCAGGGGAATAAAGCTGTTTTCACTGAAATGCAGGGCACGGTTTACGGCGCGCGCATGGCCGAGGCGGAGGAGTGTCCGGGCGCAAAGGCTACGTTGGCTGATTTGGTCCGGGCGGGCATCACCATCTTCATCATCAGCCACAAAACCCGCACGCCCTTGCGCGGTCCGCCGCATGATCTGCACGCCGCGGCGCGTGGCTGGCTCGAAGCGCAGGGATTCTTTGACGCGTCACGCGTCGGTCTTCGCCGTGAACAAGTCTTTTTCGAGCCAACCAAGGAAGCCAAGCTCGCCCGCATCGCCGCCTGCGGCTGCACGCATTTCGTGGACGATTTGCCGGAAATTTTGACCCATCCCGCTTTTCCAAAATCGGTGACCCGCATCCTTTACGACTCCTCCGCCCAACCTTTGCCTTCGGGCATCAACCTTCGCCTCGCCGCATGGCCGCAACTGCCCACTTTGCTGAAAGCCGGATGAGCGCCAACTTGTTGGCCGCTGAAGCGCTGGCCGCCGCGCGCCGCTTTTTTCCGTCGGGGGCGGAACTGCGCGTCGCTCCGGTCACCGGCGGCGCAAACAACCGCGTCTGGCGCGTGGAGGCCCAAGGCGGCCCGTTCCTGCTTAAACAATATTACCAAGCCCCGGCGCCCGCGCGAGACCGCTATGCCTCAGAACGCGCATTTTACGCCTACGCCATGCCCCGGGTGCTTGACGCCGTGCCTCATGCCCTCGGCTGGAACGATGATGACCACGCCGGCCTGTTTGCCTTCGTCGCAGGACGCAAGCTTTGGCCGGCGGAAGTCACCGCCGCGCGCGTGGCTGAGGCGCTGGAATTTTTCCGCGCCTTGAATTTGCCGCCCGCCAGTCCGCCACCGATGTTGCCCGAGGCCGCCGAAGCCTGTTTCAGCGTCGAAGCACACCTGGCCATCGTGGACAAACGCATCCAACGCCTGCGCGACTTGCCTCCGGCGCCGGAGGATGAGCTGACCGAAGCGGCCCGCAAGTTTGTGCACGACGAACTGGCGCCCGCCTGGCTGAAAATAGCCGACGCCGTGCGGCATCAATTGGCCCGGCTTGATTCTGCTCCACCCGCCCGGTGCGTTTCTCCGTCGGATTTTGGTTTCCACAACGCCCTGCTCGGAGACTCAAACCGTCTTTGCTTCTTCGATTTTGAATACGCCGGCTGGGATGACCCGGCGAAGACCGTCGGCGATTTTCTCTGCCAGCCGGACATCCCGGCGGGCCCAGTGCACCGCGACCAGGTGCTGAACGCCGTCGCCGCCATGTTTCCCCAGGACCAATTGCTGCCCCAGCGCGCGCGCGCGCTGCTGCCGGTTTACCAAATCAAGTGGTGCGGCATCGTGCTGAACGAATTTTTGCCCGTTGAGCGCCAGCGACGTGACTACGCCCTCTCCCCCGCCGCCGCCGGCGAACGCCGCCGCCGCCAGTTGGAGCGCGCGCGCGCCGCGCTGAGCGCCTTGGCCGCCGCCTGACCCATGCATCATCGCCTCCAAGCATTCATTCGCTACCGCGACATCGTGTGGTACCGCACGCTCGCGGGCCTGAAGTCGGAGGCGCGCCAGCAGTTCCTCGGCTACATCTGGCTGCTGCTGGAACCCTGCATCACTACGGCCATCGTCTACGTCGTTTACGTCTTCATCTTTCAAACCCGCGGGGCGGACCAAGTGGTGATGCTGCTGGTCGGAACGATTGTCTGGCAGTGGTTTGAAAGCTCCGTCATGCAGGGCATGGGCGGCATCAAAGCCAAGCTGCATATCATGATCCATTTCAAGCTTCCCAAATATATTTTCCCGCTCGTCGGCATCCTGACCAACACGTGGAAGTTCCTGTGCGTGTTCCTGGTGCTGCTCACCTTTTGCGCGGCCTGCGGCTTCCCGCCCAACTGGCATTTCCTGTGGCTGCCGCTGGTGCTGGCCGCGCAACTCGTCCTCATCATCGGGCTGGCGCTGCCGCTGGCGATTGCGGTCACTTATTTCAGCGACTTGACGACGGTGGTCAGCTCCATCTTCCGCCTGCTGATGTTTATCTCGGGCGTATTTTTCACCGTCACCACCGTGCCGCCGGCCGCCCGGCGTTATTTCTACCTGAACCCGATGGCGGGGCTGATTGAGTCTTACCGCTATGTCATCATGTGGCACCAAGGGCCGAACCTTGCCGCGCTGGCCTACGCATTGTGCTGGGGCCTGAGCTTCGGCACGCTCGGCCTCGTCTGGTGCTCGTATATCGACGGCAAAATCCTCAAACGCGTCAATGGCTAATCCCTCCCCACCGCTCATCTCCCTGCGGAACGTGGCGCTGTGCTATCGCTACCAGAAATCCATCTTCGCCCGACACAAGACGAAGATCTGGGCGCTGCACGACGTGTCCTTCACCCTGTATGAAGGCGAGAAGCTCGGCATCATCGGCCGCAACGGCAGCGGCAAGAGCACGCTGATGAAAATCCTGGCCAAGATTTTCGAGCCGGACCAGGGCGCGGTCGAGTATGCGAAGCCGCTGCACGTGCAGTTGCTTTCGCTGGGCGTGGGGTTCGAAGGCTCGCTCAGCGGGCGGGAAAACGCCGTGCTCAACGGCCTGCTCATGGGCAAGAACCGCAAACACATGCTCAGCCGCCTGGACAAAATCAAGGACTTCTCGGAGCTGGGCGAATTTTTCGACATGCCGGTCTCGACGTATTCCTCCGGCATGGGCGTGCGCCTCGGTTTTTCCGTGGCGATGGA
>DASZWY010000175.1:0-10432 GCA_035546135.1 Opitutales bacterium | reverse complement strand
GCATGCCCTCGGCACCGCCTTGCGCGCGATGCAGTTCGGCGAGGCCGACGTCATGATTGCCGGCGGCAGCGAAGCCGCCATCAACCGCCTCGGCTTTGGCGGCTTTTGCGCCATGCGCGCGATGAGCACCGGCTTCAACGATCAGCCCCAGCGCGCCAGCCGCCCCTTCGACAAAAAACGCGACGGCTTTGTCATGGGCGAAGGCGCGGGTGTGCTCGTCCTCGAAACCCTCGAACACGCGCAAAAGCGCGGCGCGCGCATTTATTGCGAACTCGTCGGCTACGCCGCCACCTGCGACGCCTACCACATCACCAGCCCCGACCCCGAGGGCAGCGGCCTCGCCAAGGCCCTGCGCAACGCGCTCAAGTCCGCCAAACTCACGCCGGAGCAGGTGGACTATATCAACGCCCATGGCACCTCGACGGAATACAACGACAAGTTCGAGACCATGGCCGTCAAAAAAGTTTTTGGCGAGCACGCCCGCAAGGTCCCGATGAGCTCGACCAAGTCCATGACCGGCCACCTCCTCGGCGCAGCCGGCGGCATCGAGGCCATCATCTGCGTCAAGGCCATCGAGTCCGGCGAAATCCCGCCGACCATCAACCTCGAGGAGCCGGACTTGCCCGATTGCGATCTCGATTATGTGCCCAACGTCAAGCGTATGCACAAAACCCGCGTCGCCCTCAGCAGCAATCTCGGCTTCGGCGGCCACAACGCCGTCGTGGTGTTCAAGGCGATGTAAACCGGTTGCCCGGCTCGCCATCGCCTCGAACGCCCACGCGCTGATTTTTTTTGCGGATAAGCCGGCCTAGCTTTCGCTGCCCTGGCTGGCGCTTTCCTTTTGCTGGCCGGACTGCTGGCCCGGCGCGTTCCGCTGGGAAGACGATTGCTCCTCCTGGCCCTGGCCGCCATTTTGTCGGCGCTGGCCCTGCTGCTGTTGCGGGAGGTTCTGCGGCCGGTTTTGCCGCTGTTGCTGCTGCGGGTTATCGCCGCCCGCGGGCAGGTTGTCCCGGTGCGGGCCGTCGCCGCCGAGGGGGTTCGGATTGTTCTGCTGGTTTTCGTTGGGATTCATAACGATCTCCTGGTTGTGCAGGTTGCGATTTTTAAGTCGTGACAATTTTTGCGCGGTGGAAAAACCATCGGCATAAATCCACGGCCCCAACTTACCTAACGGTGCGAAAAATGCATCTGCCCGGCGAAAACTTTACATAAACTTTACCCGGCGCAACGGAGTTCGCACCGGTTCCGGCGAAAAAATCCCCCAATCGGTTTCAAGCCTCAATCCCAGTCACGGCGCTGGCGCATAGGGCTTGGTCACGTCGGGTTGCTGCGTTTCGTCCGTCACCCAGGTGAAGACATAATAAACCGCGGGGACATCGCCGACGCTTTTCGTTCCGTGCGGGTCATTCGGCGCGTAAAAAATAATCGCGCCGGGCCCGGCGCGCTGGGTTTTTCCGTTGATGGTCACTTCGAGCACGCCTTCCTTCACGATGAGCATTTCCTCATGCGGATGCGTGTGCGGCGCATGGGCCGATTGTCCCGGCAGCACCGTCGAGATATGGCTCTCAAAATTTTGCAAGGTCGCGGTCGGCCCGTTGAACACCGTCTGGCGCGAGCCCGACGAGGTCGTTTCGCTGCGCAAGGCATTCGTGTCAATCACCCCCGAGGTCAGCGGCGGCCGGCTGGCGCGCACGCGGGTTGCAGCCGCAGGCATGGTCGCGGCTGGCGTGGTTGCCGGAGTGGCCGGGGGCGTTGCCGCGCACGCGGCGAGCAAACTGGCGGCAATAATCAGGCCGGCAATGGGAGAAGAGCGGAGTGGGGTAGGCATGGGGGTAAGGGATGGTCTCCCCGTAGCATGGCAAATCCCGCCTCACTTCGCCACTAGTTTCCGCAGTCGTTTCACCGTTTCCTCGCGATCAATCCGCCCCGCCGCCACGTCGAGCGTGAGCTTTTCCCAGGCCAGACTTTCCTCCGGCGGGAATTTCGTTCCCGCAATGATGCCATTCACTTTCAATACGATTAAACATGCACCCAGCGCCGCGCGTTTGTTGCCGTCGTGGAAAGGGTGATTGCGGCATACATAAAAAAGATAGGCGGCAGCTACGTCCCGCGCATCGGTAAAGAGCGCTTCTCCGCCCCAACTGGCTTGGGTGGCGGAGATAGCGGAATCCAATAACCCTTCGTCGCGTAACCCCGCCAGCCCCCCGTGTGCGCGTAGAGCTTCTTCCTGAATGACTTTGACGGTCTCGGCCGTCAGATGGACGACCTCGGGCATGATAAATTATCAAGCGAGGCGCCGGAACAACTCATCATTGTCCTCAATCAACTTTCGGGCCAGGACCCGTGCCTCCTCAGGTGAGACCACCGGGTGCATGGACGCAATCCGCACCACGCGGCTAACCGGGTCAACCGAAACATCCACCTCGTCGCCCACTTTGAGGTGCACGAGTTCCAAAATGGTTTGATCGAGAATCAACCCTGCGGAATTGCCAATCTTGGAAATGGTCTTGATCATGGTTATAACTTAGTTAATACACGGTTTTCTGTCAATGATAATGACGCAAGCCATTTCCAATTAGGAGCTTAGGATTTAGCCACTTGAAACTCATACGTCCCGGCATCGAGCTGGTAGACCGCCCGGCCATTTTCAAAACGCAGGAACTTCACGCCGGGACGTCCCTCGGTTTTGCGGCCGCCTTCGCGCACACTGTCCGCCGAATTCGCCGGCACAAACACCGTTGCCGTGCTGTTCGGCGGCACCGCGATATGCCAGCGGAACCCCGTGGCATCCCTGTGCCATTCGCTCTCAATCAACCCATACAGCGAACGATGCGACGCCTTCACGAAACTTAAATCGCCGGCCTCCACCGGTTTCATCAAAATGTTTTTGAAGCCCGGTTGCGCGGGGTCCGGCGCGATGCCGGCCAGGTCTTCGTAGAGCCAGATGACCAAGTCGCCCACGAGCATCACATGGTTGCCGGAGTTCATCTGCACGTCCGCAGTGTCGCCGTTCCACAGCTCCCAAATCGTCGTCGCGCCGTGCTCGACCATGTAGCCCCAGCCGGGATAGTCGCGGTTCGTGGCGATCGCATAGGCCAGGTCCGCGCGGCCGTTGTCCGTCAGCACGCGGTTGAGCCACGCCGCGCCAATCAGCCCCGTGCCGATGTGGTTGTGGTAAATATTCGTGATGCTGTTGACCAGCGACGCAAACACCGGCGCCTTTTCGTCATCAGGCACCAGTCCGAACGCCAGCGGCACCGCGTTCGCCGTCTGGGTGTCGTTGTCGTAGTGGCCGAGCTGCCGGTTCAAGTATTTCGCGTTGAAGCCAAAGTCCAGTTTAGTGGCCAGTGCGGCGAAACGCTTTTCATCGTCAGGCTTCCCCGCCAGCGCGGCGAATTGCCCCATCACGCCGAGGTCGTGGTAAAAATACGCCGTGCCCAGGAGCGGCCCGGCGGTCAACCGCGCGGGGTCGGTGCTGTGGATGACGGTCGGCGTCTCCGGCGGCATGCACCAGTCGCCATATTTGTCGCGCGGCTGCAGGCCGTCCGGCGTCACATACCCCGTCATGTGGTCCACCCATTTGACCATCGCCGGGTAATTCCGCGTGACCGCCGCGGTATCGCCGTATTCCAGGCGCAGGCTTTCGGGAATCAGCAGCAGCGCGCTGGGCCACGTCACGTCATCGTTGTACACCGACCAGTAATGCGGCGCGACCGCTGGCACGCTGCCGTCGTCGCGCTGCGCATCGACGATGTCTTGCAGCCATTTGTCGTAGAGCAACTGGTTGTTGAAGACGTACATTTCGCCGCGCGATTCCGCCGCGCGGTCGCCGAGCCAGCCCTGGCGCTCGTCGCGCTGAGGGCAATCCGTCGGCATGCTGCGGTAATTGCCGCGCACGCCCCACGCCACGCATTGGTAGATCTTGTTCAGCAAATCATTCGAGCTCGCGAAGTCCCCCGCGCTCGCCAGGTCGTCGTTCACCACGCGTCCTTCGAGCGACCCGAGCGTCGGTTTGCCGGGATAGCCCGTCACTTCGACGTAGCGAAATCCATGATAAGTGAAGCGCGGCTGCCACGCTTCCGGCCCGCCGCCCTTAAGTATGTAATGGTCGGTCGCCTTCGCCGTGCGCAGGTTCTCCTGGCTGATGGTGCCGTCGTCGTGCAGGCGTTCCGCAAACTTCATCGTCACCGTCGCGCCCGCCGGTCCGTTCACTTCCAACCGGCACCAGCCCACAAAATTCTGCCCGAAATCATACACGAACACGCCCGGTGAAATCTCCTTCACCGACACCGGCTGGATGGTGCCCGTCACGCGGATGGGCTCGATGTCCTGCGCGCAGAGCACGCCGCCCGGCGCGCTGACGACCGCCGCATTCGCCCACGCCTTGTCATCGAACCCCGGCTTGGCCCAGCCGGACATTTCCTGGCGCGCATCGTAGTCCTCGCCGTCGTATTCGTTGTTCGCGCGGATGGGCCCGTCTTCCGAATATTTCCAGGACTCGTCGCTGACGATGTCCTCGCTCGTGCCGTCGGCGTATTCCAGGCGCAGTTGCAAAATCAGTTTCGGCCAGCCAAAGCTCAGCAGCCCGTTGCGCCCGGTCACGCGCGGCGCGTAATAGCGCCCATTGCCCAGCACGACCCCGAGCGCGTTCGCGCCTGGCTTGAGCAGCGTCGTCACGTCGTAGGTCACATAATAGACACGTTTGTCGTAATCGCTCAGCGCGGGCGACAGCACGGCGTCCCCGGCCTTGAATCCATTCACATAAAGCTCGGAGGTGCCGAGGCCTGCGAACGACACCAGCGCGCGGCGGATGGTCTTGCCCACGGTGAATTCCTTGCGCAGCCAGCGCGCCGGCGTGGCGTTATTTGCCGTCGGCGCCGGCAAATCGTGCCCGATCCACTTTGCGTGCCAGTCGTCGGCTGCCAGCAGGGCCATCGTCCAATGCGCGGTGTCGCTCCATGCCGAGGGCCGCCCATTCTGGTCCCATACGCGCACTTTCCAATACGCCGCCTGCCAAGTTTTCAAGCCGGTGCCCGCGTAGGCCACGTTGATGGACTGGTCCGACGCCACTTTGCCGCTGTCCCACAAATCGGCTTGGTCGCGGTCGAGCAGCCGCTCCGACGACGCCACGACGACTTCATACGCCGTCTGCTTGTCCCCGCGCGCGCTGGAGTCTCTTGCGGTTAGCAGCCAGCTCAGCATGGGCGTCGGCGTGTCCACCCCCACCGGATTGGCCAGCCCGTTGCATTGCAGCGACCCGGGGGCCACTGCGGCCGGCGTGATGGACACCGCGTGTGCGGCCGCCCAAGTTGCGAAAAAGACCAACGCCAGCATCGGGGTTTTCATGGGGGTAAGACAAAATTAACCAAGGCACAAGCCGCGGAGCATTTACCCTAAGACTTTGCCCGCTCGCTGACAAGCTTGGCGGCGCTCCCCCATTTTTCCCAGTTTCAGCGTTTGTCCAAAGAAGTGCTTGTAAACGCAAAAAATATGCGTTAATTTTTTACCATGGCTGGTTTGGCCACACCCGCTGGCGACCTATCGCCGCGCCCCCGCACGCGGCGTGAATTTCTCCGGCTTGTCAATCTGGGGCTGGCGGCGGCGGCGGCCGGCTGCGTTTCCAGCGAGCCTGCCCGCCGCGACACGGCAAGTTTGCCCGAACCGGAACCGCCTGCGATGGAGCCGCATGAACCGGCGGCGTCGCCGGCGCTTGCGGATAGCGGTTATGCGCCGCCGGCAAATTTTGCCCCGCCGCCTTCTTCCCTTCCGTTGGCTGAACCCGCCCGCGCTCCGTCGAATTTCAACGCGGTGATTTCTCGTGCCACGTGGACGAAGGCCGGCCCCGCCAAGCCTTGCGCCGCGATGGGCGGGGTGGGGCTGCTCACCTTTCACCACGACGGCGATCCTTCGCCCTATACCGACGACAGCTTTGCGGGCACCGCCCGCTACCTCGAGCGCATCCGCGCTTATCATGTTCACGAAGGCTTTCAGGATATCGGCTACCATTATGCCATCGACCGCGCCGGCCGGGTCTGGGAATTGCGCTCGACTTCTTTTCGCGGTGAGCACGTCCGCCCCGGCTACGACGCCCGGGGGGTCTTGCATAAATGGAACGACCATAATGTCGGGGTCGTGGTATTGGGTAATTTTATGCTCCAGACGCCGACCGCCGCCCAGCAGCGGAAAATTTGCGAGTTTGGCCATGCACTGCGCCAACAATACCGCCTGGCCATCGCCCAGGTTAAAGTGCACCAGGAACTGGTGACCACCGAATGTCCCGGCGTCCATATGCGGCCCTATTTGGACCAAGTCCGGGCGCGGCAGCTCATTTGAACAGCGAGGCGAGGGGCGGGATGGGCCTTTATTTTCGCCATTGTGCGGCGGCGGTTTTCTGTTTTGAATTCCGTTCCCCTCACCCCTCAAGGAGACTCCTCCCATGCTGCCCCGTACGATCGTCTTTTCATTTGGAATTCTGCTGGCCGGTGCGCTGGCGGCCCAACCGGTGTCCCCGGTCCGCCTCGCCAACCTGACCGTCGAGCACCAGAAAAACCCCCTCGGCCTCGGCGAGTCCCAGCCGCGCCTGTCGTGGCAGCTGGACTCGAATCGCCGCGGCGAAACGCAGACCGCCTACGAAATTCGCGCGGCCTCGACCGCCGCCGCGCTTGCCGGCACACCCGACCTATGGAGTTCCGGCAAAGTCGCCTCCGATCAATCGGTGCTTGTGCCTTGGGGCGGCAAGGATCTTGGCTCGCGCTCGCAAGTATTTTGGCAGGTGCGCGTGTGGGACAAGGATGGCCAGCCATCCGCCTGGAGCGAACCGGCCACTTTCGAGCTCGGCCTGCTCAAGCCGTCCGTGGACTGGAAGGGCCAATGGATCACCGCCGACTTGCCGCGTTACGACTTTGACGCCGAGCCGCTCGCCCGCGCCGACTGGATCACCACGAGCACCGGCGCCAACCAGGCCATCGCCGCGCGCCTGACGTTTGATTTGCCAGCCGACGCCAAAATTGTCGGCGCCACCATTGACGCCATCGCCCCCGGGGTGGTTTCGCTTTACGCCAACGGCAAAGCCACCCTCCAGGGCCCCACGAGCCACGCCGCGCCGTTCCACGCGAACTTTGGGCAAAACCTCGTCCCTGGCAAAAACGTCATTGCGCTGGGCGCCACCCCGGCCCGCGCCGCCCGCGGCGCTACCGGCGGGGCCAACCAAGTGGCCGCGCACATTGTCATTGAGCTGGCTGATGGCACGCGCATCGAGCACAACACGGACGACAAATGGAAAATTTCCAACCCCGCGCCGGTTGTCGCCGCGCGTGGCGGCCGTGGCTTTGGCGGCCCTCCTCCCGCAACTACCCTGGCGTGGGCTACCCCCGAGTTTGACGATTCCCAATGGGAGTTGGCCACCGCCAACGGCCCCTATCCGGCGAAACCGCTGGCGGGCAGCAACAGCAGCACGATCGGCGCAGGCCGCTATTTGCGCAAGGGGTTCACGGTCAAAGGCCCGGTCGCCAAGGCCCGCCTGTATTCGACCGCGCTCGGCACCTACGAGGCGTTCATCAACGGTCAGCGTGTCAATGATCACCAGCTCGACCCGGGCTTCACCGACTACAACAAACGCGTCATGGTGCAAACCACAGACGTGACGAATCTCCTCAAGCCCGGCGCGAATGCCTTGGGTGCCTTGGTCAACGATGGTTGGTTCGCCGGTGAATTAGGCTGGATGGGCGTGGCGCAATTCAGCCGCGTCAGCGACCACCCTTCGTTCAATGCGCAGTTGGAAATCACTTACGCCGACGGCACCACGGAAACCATCGCCACCGATGGCACCTGGAAAGGCGGCCGCGGCATGGAGTTGGGCTCGGACGAGCATCTGGGTGAAGTCCTCGACGCCCGCAAGGCCGTCGCATGGGACCAGCCGACTTTCGACGATGCTGCCTGGAAGGCGGCCACGGTTGAAGAACATCCTGCTCCGGCGTTGGTCCCGCAGGTCGGGCCGCCCGTGCGCGAGTTAATGGAATTGACGCCCAAGAAAATCACCAAGCAGGGGAATGTCTGGCTCGTGGATTTCGGGCAGAACATGGTCGGGCACATCCGCCTGAAGGCCAAGGGCCCCGCCGGCGCGGTCATCGAGGCCACCCACGGTGAGATGCTCAACCCCGACGGCACGCTCTTCACCGAAAATCTGCGCTCCGCCATCTCGCTCGACAAATTCATCCTCAAGGGCGGCAACGCAACGGAAACCTTCGAGCCGCAGTTCACTTTCCACGGCTTCCGTTATTGCGCGCTCCTCGGCTACCCCGGCGACCTCACCGCGGACGACATCCGCGGCATCGTCGTCGGCTCGGACAACCCGAACGCGGGCACGTGGGAAACGTCGAACTCCGCCCTGAACCAGCTTTATTCCAACATCCGCTGGGGCCAGCGCGGCAACTTCCTCAGCGTGCCCACCGACTGCCCGCAGCGCGACGAGCGCCTCGGCTGGATGGGTGACGCGCAGGTCTTCGCGCCCACCGCTGCCCTCAACGCGGACGTGGCCGGTTTTTACACGAAATGGATGCACGACGTGGACGACGCCCAGAACGACGCCGGTGCCTACTCCACCGTCGCCCCGCGCGCGAACCAGGCCGATGCCTACCCCGTCTGGGGTGACGCCGGTCTCATCGTGCCCTGGGCGATGTACCAAGCTTACGGCGACAAAAACTTCCTCGCGGACAACTACCCTTACATGGCCCGCTGGGTGAACCACGTCTATAACCTCTCCAACGACCTGGTGGTCTCCGCCACCAGCGTGGGCGACCACCTCGCCCCCGTGCCGACGCCTGTGCCGATCATGGACACGGCTTATTTCGCCAATTCCGCGCGCATCATGGCCAAGGCCGCCGCCATCTTGGGCCGCACGGACGACGCGGCAGGATATGACAAACTGTATCATGCCATTGCCGACGCCTTCACTAACGCCTTTGTCTCGGAGGATGGCACCATCCAGGGCGATACGCAGACGGATTACATCGTCGCCCTCAAGTTTGGCCTGTTGCCGGAAAGCCTGCGCGCCGCCGCCGCGCAAAAGCTCGCCGAAAACGTGGAAAAGAACCAGCACCTCACCACCGGCTTCCCCGGCACCGGCTTGCTCAACCCGATGCTGACGCAAATCGGCCGTTCCGACCTTGCCTGGAAACTGCTCCTGACGGACAGCTATCCCTCGTGGCTTTTCTCGGTCAAAAACGGCGCGACCACCATTTGGGAGCGCTGGGACGCCTGGACGCCCGACAAGGGCTTCCAGGCTTCCTCGATGAATTCCTTCAACCACTACTCCTTCGGCGCGGTGGGCTACTGGCTTTACACCGGCGCCGCCGGCATCATGCCCGACGAAGCCAGCCCCGGCTACAAGCACTTCTTCCTTGCGCCGCAAATCAGCGACCGCGTTGATTTCGTCAAGGCCAGCTACGACTCGCCCTACGGCAAAATCGTCTCGAACTGGCAATTCAACGGCGACCAGGTGAATTACGACGTGACGGTGCCGCCCAACAGCAACGCCACGCTGCAACTGCCGGTGCCGCCGCAGGACGTGAAGGAGTCCGGCCAGCCCATCGCCGCCACGGGCACGACGACCAGCCTCCCGCTCGCCGCGGGCACCTACCGCTTCTCCTTCCCGAAGAATTTGTTGAAGTAAATCGAGCGAAGGAGCCCGATCGTGGCGCTTTCAGCATTGCCCTCGCGGTCCATGATGATACAATGTAGGTGTCATTTGTGTGACGCCTTCCGCCATGTCGCTTTCCCCCTCGGGCGAATCCCCCGCTGCCACTCCCCCCAACCCCGCCGCCGTCCCCGCGGATAAAAAGACCACCGCGCTTGGCATGCGGCGCGTCGTCAACGCGTTCTTCTATTCCATCGAAGGCATCGGCTCGACGTGGAAACACGAGGAGGCCTTTCGCCAGGAAATCATCCTCGCCGTCGTTCTCCTCCCCGTCGCCGTGCTGCTGCCGGTGGATTGGATTGGCAAGGCGCTGATGATCGGCAGCGTCCTGCTCGTCCTCATCACCGAACTGCTCAACTCCGCCATCGAATGGTGCGTGGACCTCGCCGCCCAGCAGCAACGCCACCCCTTTGCCAAGCGCGCCAAGGACATGGGCAGCGCCGCGGTTTTTCTGAGCCTCGTCAATTGCCTCCTGATGTGGGTGCTGACTATCGGCCAGGCCATCGCCGACGGACGCCTGCATAAATAGCCGCCCAAGCGCGGTTACGGCCAATTAAAAAGCCCCATGAGGCTTTCTACTAGGGGGCGCATGGGGAATTTGGTTTGCGGAATGGCATTGCCAAGGCGCGGGGTTTGGCCTAATTCGAATTGGCTCTGACGGCGGGTGCCCCTCCCGCCGCTGCTTTTCGTTTCACCCATGAATCCTCTCCGTATTCGTATTTCCCGCTGGGCGGCGCG
>DASZWY010000174.1:0-15783 GCA_035546135.1 Opitutales bacterium | reverse complement strand
TGTTTCCAGCGTTCGAGGCGCTCGGCGATGCCGGCCTCGGCCCCGGCGGGGTGCGGGCCAGGGTCGTAAAGCTTCAGGTATTTTTCCAAATAATCCTGCCCGGAGATGGCTTCGGGAAATTCGTGGCTGTATTGGTAGCCTTCGCCGTGGCCAAGCTTTTTGTTCGTCACGGTGTGGCTGTCGCGCAGAGCCAGCGGAATGGCCTGCACCGGCTCGTGCTTGAGGGCATCGCGGGCCGCGCCGAGCGCGCGTGTGGCGGAATTGCTCTTCGGCGAAGTGGCGAGAAAGAGCGTCGCATGCGCGAGGTTGAGCGCACACTCCGGCAGGCCAACAAGTTCGCAGGCTTGAAACGCCGCGACCGCCACCGGCAAGCCGCGCGAATCGGCGAGGCCGACATCTTCCGAGGCCAGAATGACCAGGCGGCGCGCGATGAAGCGCGGGTCTTCGCCGCCTTCGAGCATCTTGGTCATCCAGTAAATCGCGGCGTCGGGGTCGCCCCCGCGCACGCTTTTGATGAAGGCCGAGGCGGTGTCGTAATGCTCGTCCTCGTTGGCATCGTAGCGGATGCGGCGCTCGCGCGCGAAGGCGGCCAGCGCGTCCGCAGTGATTTCGCCGCCCAGCGGCTGGCTGAGCGTGAGCGTCTCCAGCGCATTCAGGGCGCGGCGCATATCGCCGTCGCAGAGTTTGGCGAGCGCGGCGAGCACGTCGTCGCCCGCCTTCACCCGCAGGTTGCCGAGGCCGCGTTCGGCGTCATCAAGCGCGCGGCGGAGCACCAGCGCAACGGCCTCGGGCGCCAGCGGCTCGAGGCGAAAAAGGTGGCTGCGGCTGAGCAACGGCGGGATGACGTAGAAGCCCGGGTTGTGGGTCGTCGCGCCGATGAGGCGGATGTTGCCGGCCTCGACGTCGGGCAACAGCAAATCCTGCTGGGCCTTGTTGAAGCGGTGGATTTCGTCGATGAAGAGAATGGTGCGTTCGCCGGGGTGCATCCGGGCGAGGCGCAGCTCGTCGCGCAATTCGGCGACGTTCGAGAGCACCGCATTGATGCGCACGAAGCGGCTGTGCGTCTCATGGGCGATGACTTCGGCGAGGGTCGTCTTGCCGCAGCCAGGCGGCCCGTAAAAAAGCAGGCTGCCGAAAGTGTTGGTGCGCACGAGGCGCGGCAGCAGGCTGTCCGGCCCGAGCAAATGTTCGTGGCCGATGACTTCGCTGAGATTGCGCGGGCGCATGCGCACCGCCAGCGGACGGGGTGGCGCGCCCGCCGCGGGTTCCAAGGCTTCGCCGGAACCCTCGCGCACGCGCGCGGATTCCTCAAAAAACGATGGCTGGAGCGGTTCGGGCATGCAAACCAATTGCGAAAGGTTATATTGTGGAAAGGTTGAGTGACAGCTCCGTCGACAACAACGTCATCGCGCCAAACAAGCTTTCAACAATTTTAACCATAAAACAATTCAACAATAAACCACCCGGATCATATCGGCGGCAGGGCTGATTTTACGGCGAAACCTGAATCCGGTAAAATCCGATGCCATTGGTCAGGCCGCCGGAGTCGGTGAAGGTGAGATTGCCACCGGTGCCGGCTTGCGGGGCGCCGATATTTTGCCAGTTCGCCGGATTCATCGAGGGGCTCCACTGCAGCTGGAAATCATGGCCGGCATAAGACTGCACGACCAATTGCACCGTGCCGCCGGCGGCCGTGATGCCAGGGACCTTCACGCTGCCGGCGTCGAGCACCACGCCGTGGTTCACCAAGTTGGCGGGCAAAACCTGCGCGCCGGTGATGAGGTCGAGCACGCCGTTGTTGGTGAAGGCGCCGCTGGTGGTGATTTGCGAACCGCCGGTGAGGCGCACGGTGCCATTGTTGGTGAAACTGCCGGTGACCTGGAACACGCCGCCGTTGGGGAGGCTCACCAAGCCGCTGTTGACCACGGATGCGGCGACGGTGGCGCCGGCGTTGCCCGTCAGCGTGCCGCCGCTGTTGATGGTCAGGGTTCCCGTCGCGAGATTGCCAATCACCGACAAAGTCGCGCCGCTCTGCACGGTGAAATTCGCGCTGTTGCTGACGGCGGTGCGGATTTGCAGGGTGCCACCGCTGAGGGTGGTTGCGCCGCTGTAGTTGTTCGTCCCGGTATTATCAATGACCAAGGTGCCGGAGCCAGACTTCGTCAGCCCAGTTGTGCCGGTGAGGGCGCCGTTGCCGGAAAACGTGTAATCCTGGCTGGAATTGACCGTGACGCCGTTGGGCTTGAGCGCGCCGGTGAGCGTGACGGCGGAATGGTTCGCGCCGGAGTCGTCGAAAGTGACAATATCACCCTGGTTGAAGGTGGCGTTGCCACCGCTGTCGCTCCAGTTGATAAAAGTGCCCACATCCCATGAATTGGAACCCGCCCCGCCGACCCAGGTGAAACTGCGGCCAACCGCGGGCTGGCTTGCGGGCGCGGAGCCGGGCAGCTCGAGATTCACGTAATCGTAGCCAAGGTAGTTGGCCTCGGCCGGCGTGCCGTTGATTTGCAGCAGCGTGATGGTGTTGTTGCCCGCGACAAGATTCGAGACCGGGAAGGAGAAAGTCATCACGCCGTATTTGGCATGAACGCCTTCGCGAATCAGCGCGTCGCCTCCCCCGGCGGGAATGCTGGTGGTGTCGAAATTCGGGTTCGACGTTGTGGCGCGGTTGACCCACACCCGGAGGTGGCCGCCGTTGGAGCCGGCCAGTGCGATGGTCAGCGTGGCGTTGCCCGAGCCGGGCACCGACGGCAGGCTGAAATTGATGTTCCAGGGCCAGTTGCTCATGGTACCGGTGGCGGCGTCGGTGCCGCCAACTTGCCAGAAGTTGTGGACATAGTTCCAATCGTGCGCCCAGTTGCTTGAGCCGACGTTGAAATTGAGCGGATTGGTGAATTGGTTGGCAAAATCGAGCCAGGCGAACGGCACGTAATAGTCCGTCGCGCCGTGGCGGAACTCGGTGGCATTGCGGTCGGGCACGCCGATTTCCCAAGCAATCCAGTTGCCGGAGTGCGCGACGTTCCAGGTCACGTTGCCCAGCATGGTTGTTTGCCCTGCGGCGACGGTGACGTTGGCCTGGGAATACTGGCCCATCGCGCCGTAGTTGAAGGCGTAGAGCGTGTAGGTGCCCGGGCGGACGTGGGGGATGGTGAAGTTGCCGGTGCCGTCGGCCTTGGCCCAGTATTGGTAATTAAGGCTGTCGAACTGCCAGTCATAGTTGCCGGAGCCGTCGGGCGTGGCGAGGCCGACCCATGCGCCCGCGGCGTTGACGGCGGGCTTGAGGCTGTCGTTGATGGCGAGGCGCCCGGCCACCGTCCCGCGGCCGGCGGAAAGCGGGTAAAGCGTATTGTTCGCGAGCCAGGAATACGGCCAGGCGGACTGCTCGGCCTGGGCCTGGGCCTGGGCGTCGAGCCACAAGTTGTCCGCGCTGGCGCCGCTGTTGCAGTAAAGCAGCCACGGGCCATACAGCTTGCTCCACGCCGTGCCGGCGGGAACGACGGTGCTGGAGCCGTCGTAATGGTTGCGGCCGAGGTGGATGAGGGTGTAGCTCTCGGCGAGGATGAGGTCCTGCTTGGTCGGGCCGTCGTTGAAGAACTCGAAACTGCCCGGGATGATCCAGACGCCCTTCTGGTGCGTGTCGCTGGCGTGGCCCCACGCGCCAAAGACGTTATACTCCATGCTGAATTCGTATTTGCAGTTGTAGAGGCCGGCGCGCGTGCTGGCGACGTGGGTGCCGTCGTTGGGCGGGGCCAGGGCGATTTCGGCGATGCGGGTGGAGTTGCCGCTGGTGGCGTGGATGACCGGGTGGGTGAATTCGTAATAATTGAGCATGTCGTGGTGGCGGAAGTTGTCCACGTATTCGCGCTCGAAATAAAAATTGGTGGAATCGTTGGGCAGCTTCCAGACGCTGCGCCACTCGCCCATGTTCAAAGCCGGGTAGCTGGCGGGGTGGTTGAGCATGGCGTAGACATACAGCCCGGTGGCGCCGCGCCGCAGGACGTAATGGATGTCAATGTCCTCGGCATGAATGTAGGACGCGTTGCCACTGACGTAGGTTTGCTTGAAGGAGAGGTCCGCCATGTCGGTGGTGTTGGCGGTGAGGCCGAGCACGCAGTTATGCGGCACCTCGAAGGAACTGCCGCCGTCCATGCTGAAATAGACATTCCCGGAAACGGTCTGCACGCCGTTGAAGGTCATTGAGGTGACCTGCGCGCTGGAAATGGAAACCGAGGCGCTGATGATGCCGTTGGAGAGCGTAACGGTGCCCGAGGTCGAACCGGGGGTCGTCGTGCCGGAGAGGGTGACATTGGCGCCGGTTGAACCGCCGCCGGGCTGGTTGGCAAACGCGGTGGTCCAGCCGAGGGCCAAAAAGAGCCCCAGGCCCAGCCGGAGCAAGCCGGGACGGCGATGGCACAGCCTACGTGGATTGGGGTAATACACCGGGGAAAAGAAAACCTGGCGGCACCTGAGCCAGGCGCCGCAATCGGACGGCGAGCTTATCGCCGCACCTATCGCAACATACCCGTTTTCGGCGGCCTTTGCACTCCTCTTTTCCGCTCTTCCTTCCCCCTAGGGAATGGGGAAGAATCGCTCGCAGAAGGGGTAGTTCAACGGGACCAGCGGTTCGGCCTGGGTCAGTTCGCCGGTTTTTTGGTCAATGCTATACACAATGACCGTGCCGGAGTCCTGATTGGAGCACATGAGCCAGCGGCCGGTGGGGTCGAGGGTGAAATTGCGCGGCGTGTCGCCGTGGGTTGGCACGTGCTGAATGAGCGTGAGCTTGCCGGTTGCGGGGTCCACGGAAAACACCGCGAGGGTGGATTGCTGCGTTTTTGCCGCGTAGCGGTTGGAGGCGTAGAGGAATTTGCCGCTGGGGTGGATTTGGATTTCCGCGCAGGTGCTCTTGCCGGTGAAGCCTTCGGGAAGGGTCGGAACCGTCTGCACTTCGCGCAGCGTGCCTTTGTCACCGTCCCACGCAAGTACGCTGATGGTGTCGGCGACTTCGTGAATGAGGTAGACGAATTGACCGTCGGGACTGAAAATTTCGTGGCGCGGGCCGGAGCCGGGTTTGTCCGCATACCAGGGCGGGTCGTTGGGCGCGAGGGCGCCGGTCTGGGCGTCGAATTTATACACGTAAACGCGGTCGAGCCCGAGGTCGGCGCACAACGCAAAGCGGTTGGAGGGATCGACAATCATGGAATGCGCGTAGGCTTGCGGGCGGCGGTCGGGCGTGACACTCGTGCCGGTATGCTGGTCGAACGCGGCGCGCTCGCCAAGCGAGCCATCGGGCAGAATCGGCAGCACGACGACGTTGCCGCCGTTGTAATTGGCGACGAAGGCGAAGCGGCCGGTTTTGTCGAAGCTAATATAACTGGGGTCGGCGCCGCCGCTGGGCTGCGAATTGAGCAAGGTCAGCGCGCCGGTCTGCGGGTTGATTGCATACGCGCTGACGCGGCCAACCGTGTTCGTGCCCATCGTGTTGCAGGCGTAGAGATGCTGGCCGTCGGGATGAAGCATGAAATACGCCGGGCCGGCGGCGGCGGTGAGAAAGAACGGCGTGGTCAACGCGCCGGTGTCCTCGTTGAAATACGCCAGCGAGAAACCGCGCGCGGGACCGCTGTTGTGCGTGCCGAAATAAACCCGCATCGGTTGGGCGGGCACAAAGCGCACGCCGTAGGGCGAGGACGGGAAATTTGTCAGCGGGCCGGTGGGCGTGAGCTTGCCGGTGGTGGCATCCACTTGATAGACAATGGCCGTGCCGGAATCCTGGTTGGTGGCCACCAGCCATCGGCCCGCCGGATCGAAAGCGAAATTGCGCGGCGTGTTGCCTTGGGTGGAAACGTGCTGGAGCGGCGTGAGCCGGCCGGTGGCGGGGTCCACGGCAAATACTGCGATGCTGTTATGCCCGCGGTTGGAGACATAGAGGAATTTGCCGTCGGGGCGGATCTGGATTTCCGCCGCGGTGTTCGTGCCCTTGAAATCGGCCGGCAGCGTCGAGATGGATTGCACTTCCGTGAGCGTGCCCTTTTCGGCGTCCCAGGCGTAGACGCCGACGACGTTGGCGATTTCGTGCGAAACGTAGGCGAACTTGCCATCGGGCGAAAAAATGAGATGGCGCGGGCCGGACGCCGGCTGGTCCGTGAACCACGCCGGGTCATTGGGTGTAAGCGCGCCGGTGGCGGCGTCGAACTTGTAGATATAGATACGGTCGAGGCCGAGGTCGGGCGAAAGAACAAAATGATTGGTGGGGTCGGCGACGATGGAGTGGGCGTAGGCCTGCGGCGGGCGGTCGGGCGACACACTCGGTCCGGAATGCTGGTCGAAGGCCGTGCGCTCGCCAAGGGAGCCGTCGGGCTGGATGGGCAGCGCGACGACATTGCCGCCGTTGTAGTTGGCGACGAAAACGTAGCGCGCGGTGCGGTCGAAACTCAGGTAGGCCGGGTTCGGGCCGCCGCTGGGCTGGGAATTGAGCAGCGTGAGCGCGCCCGTCTTCGGATTGATTTCATAGGCGCTGACCATCCCCTCCCCGGCCACGCCGGAGCCGCGCGTGTTGACGGTATAGAGATGGCGGCCGTCGGGATGGATCTGGAAAAACGCCGGGCCGACGGCGGCCTGGATAAACGCAGGCTTGGACAATGCGCCGGTGTCGGGGTCGAAATGCGCGAAGGAAAAGCCCTTGTTGGGCCCTTGGTCGCGGGTGCCGAAATAGACCAGCAGGTCGGCGGCATGGGTGGAAAATGGCAGCGCCAGCAGCAGCGCGCCCGCCAGCAGGGGTAAGCGAGGGGTATGCACGACGCCACCGTAGATTGATTTTGCGCAAAGGCAAAAAGATAACTCCCCGGGCCACCCGGTTTTTTAGCAGATTTTTGATGAGGGAATGGCCGCCGGTGGTTTGACGAAAAATCCAAACGCAGATAAGTTTCACTATGAAACAACGCCGCCTGCTTTGCGCCTGGTTGATGGGCGCCGGATTATTTTGGGCCGGATGCCATGTGCCTGACGCCGACGTCTCGACGTTGCAGGACTCCAAATTCACCCTCAACCGGCAAAGCAAGATTGGCTTCCCGCCGCCGGAGACGGTCCCCAGCCTGGAGGCCCGGCTGGCCGACGACGATGCGCAAAAGCAATTGCGCACACTGGGGTTCAACGTCGTCCCGCCCGACGAGGCGGACTACCTCGCCAAAGCCAACACCATGCCACGCGACACCACCGTTGTCGCGGATCCCGGCGGGCCGAGCTTCGGCACGGCGGTGGGCGGCGGCAGCCGGGGAATGTTTACCGGCATCGGCGTGGGCATTCCCCTCGGTCCGCCGGAGACGGATGTCATTCACCGCACCGAGTTGGACGTGACCATCGAGACCGTGCAAAGCCCGAAGCTGACGGTCTGGCAGGGCAAAATCGTGGCGGACCGCGACGATGCCGCAAAATACCACGGCCCGTTTTTCCGGGCGCTGCTGTCGAGAATCGGCACGACCTATGACGGGACCATCCGTCTGGACAAGGAAGACGAGGTTGCGCCCCAGCCGTAATTGGTGCAAGGTGAACGCATGAGAATGCGCGCGTGCTTTTTGGTCCTGCTGGCGGCGGTGCTGACCGGCTGCAACCACCCGTATGCGCGGCTGTCCACCTTGCAGGACCCGAAGTATCCCGTGGGCCGCGACAGCAAAATCGCGCTGGCGGATACCTTCAACCCGCAGACGGCGGATTTGGCCAACCGGCTGGCGGGCGAAACGATTGTCGAACAGTTGCACGCGCTGGGCTTCCACGTCACTCCGGCGGCGGACGCGGACTATTCGCTTTCCTTCAGCGTGGCGGACAAGGACGTGTCGGAGAGCTACACGGTGAACGTGCCGACGATTTCAAACATGGTCGGCACGGCGGGTGACCGCAGCGTTACCGGCACGGTGTTTGGCGAGCAGGCCGTGGCCCAAACGCGCATGGTGAGCATGACGCAGCTGGATTTGTGGCTGCAGCGCACCCATGACCCAAAGGTGGAAGTATGGCGCGGACGCATCGCGGCGCCCGCGGCCGAAGTGCAGCTCTACCGGGCAACATTTTTCCGCGCGTTGCTCGAGCAAGTCGGCGCGACGATGAACGGCGCGGTGCAACTGGACCAGGCGGGCGCAAAGTGAGCAGGGCCTAAAGTTTTTCCCTAGCGAATTACGGGCGCGCTCCCAATTACGCGCCGCGCGGGAATCGGGTATGCTCCACCCGTATGGAGCGCCGGTTCCAGAACCCAATTGAACCCACCCACCGCCCGCCACGGGCGGAGGGGTGTCGTTGCAAGTGCCGGGAACACGCGCGCTCTGGTCACGAATTACCAGCTCACCCGCGGCGCGCCGGCTGTTGCGGAGGGGGCTGCCACCATGATCCTGCCGGAGCCCACCAGGAAACAACAATGTCCGACCTGCCCGCCACTTTGGCCGCGGCGTTTGCGCCGCCGGCCCGCGAAGCCGCTCGCGATGGGCCGGCCTGAAAAATTCCGAGTTTCCGGTTCGGTGCGTCCCACAACAAGCCAGCCGGGAATAAGGGGGGCCGGCGGAGAGTGCCTTGCCGGCGCTTGGCGCTCTCCGTCCGGCCTGTTTTTCACGGGTCAGATTAAATGGTCCCGCTCCCGCGCCGGCTAACCATGCCATCATTTGCCTGATTAATAATTTTATAAACAAATATAAATTACGATAAACCTATTTTAGCATCCGCCATGAATGTCCTCTTCCTCACCATGTTCCTGAGCACGCTGCTCGGCGGCCTGTTCGCCTGCCTGTTCCTGCGCGACTGGCGCACCCACCCCTTTGCGAGCGCCGAGCGCGCCTCGCTCCTGCCGCTCGATGAGGAAAAGCCGGTGGCCGCGCGCAAGCCGCCCGCCCCGCCGCGCCCGGCGGCCTGAACCCCCAACCTAACTTTTGCCATGATTGCCACTCAGCCCAACCCCGCCCCGGTTTCCGCCCCGGGGCCCGCCACCGGCCCGCGCCTGCTGACGATTGAATTCGACGACCGCATCGTGCGGTGGTTCATGTGGGCCTCGATCGCCTGGTCCCTCGTGGCGATGGCCGCGGGCGTCCTCATCGCGACGCAGCTCAATTTCTGGCAGGCCAATTTCAACACCGCCGAGCTGACCTTCGGGCGGCTGCGCCCGCTGCACACCAATGCGGCGATTTTCGCGTTCGTGGGCAACATGATGTTCGCAGGCATCTACTATTCGACGCAGCGGCTGTGCAAATGCCGGCTGGCGTCGAAGACCCTCTCGTGGATTCACTTTTGGGGCTGGCAGCTCATCATTGTGGCGGCAGCCATCACGCTGCCGCTGGGGCTGACGCGCGGCAAGGAATACGCCGAGCTCATCTGGCCCATCAACGTCGCGGTCGCGCTGGTATGGGTGATTTTCGCGGTGAACTTTTTCTGGACCCTGGCGCGGCGCAACGAGCCGACGCTGTATGTCGCGCTGTGGTTCTACATCGCGACGATCATCACCGTGGCGATGCTCTACATCGTCAACCACCTGTCGCTGCCGACGAGCCTGCTGCACAGCTACCCGATTTTCGGCGGCGTGCAGGACGCGCTGGTGCAGTGGTGGTATGGGCACAACGCGGTGGCGTTCTTTTTGACGACGCCAATTCTGGGCATCATGTATTACTTCCTGCCGAAGGCGGCGGAGCGCCCGGTGTATTCGTACCGGCTCAGCGTCATTCACTTTTGGTCGCTGGTGTTTGTGTACATCTGGGCCGGGCCGCACCACCTGCTCAATTCCGCGCTGCCGCCCTGGCTGCAGACGCTCGGGATGCTCTTCAGCCTGATGCTGTGGGCGCCGAGCTGGGGCGGGATGCTCAACGGCCTGCTTACCTTGCGCGGGGCCTGGGACAAGCTGCGCCTCGACCCGGTGATTAAATTTTTCGCCGCGGGCGTGACCTTCTACGGCATGTCCACCTTCGAGGGGCCGCTGCTGTCCATCAAGCCCGTCAATGCGCTGGCGCACTACACCGACTGGATTATCGCCCACGTGCACGGCGGCACACTGGGCTGGAACGGCTTCATGGCGGCGGGAATGTTCTACTGGCTCGCGCCGCGCCTGTGGAACACCAAGCTGTATTCGACGAGCCTGGCCAACCTGCACTTCTGGATCGGGATGGTCGGCATCCTGCTCTACGTTGGCTCGATGTGGGTGAGCGGCATCACCCAGGGCCTGATGCTGAACCAACTCACGCCGGACGGCCTGGCGCTGAAGAACCAGTTCCTGGAAACCGTGCAGGCGATCCACCCGATGCTGGCGACGCGCATCGTCGGCGGCACGCTTTACCTCGGCGGATTTTTCCTGATGGTGTACAATCTGGGGCGCACGGCAAAGTCCGGCCAGCCGGTCAACGGGACGATTCAAATCCCCGCGGCGGCCGAGGTTGAGCGCCTGAGCTTCGGGCGCACGTTCTTCAACGCGCCGGTGCTGTATTGTTTCTCGATCATCGTCTGCGGCGCGCTCTGGATGCTGGGCGGCAGCTTCTGGAGCATCGCGGGGCTGGTCGGCGTGACTGTCAGCGCCGCCATCGCCATCGTCCACTTCGAGTTGTCGGGCGCTACCTGGAGCGCGTGGTATGACAAATTGCTGCGCAGCTCGCTGTCGTTCGGCGTGCTGACGTTCATTGCCGTGGCCATCGGTGGCACCATCCAGATTCTGCCGACCATCACGCTCGACACGGGCAAGAATTTGCAGGGCCGCGTCGAGACGCCCTACACGCCGCTCGAGCTCGCCGGGCGCGACATCTATGTGCGCGAAGGCTGCTACCTGTGCCACTCGCAGATGATTCGCACCCTGGTGCCCGACGTGATGCGCTACGGCGATTATTCACGCATCGGCGAAAGCATTTACGACCATCCGTTCCAGTGGGGCTCAAAGCGCAACGGCCCCGACCTGGCGCGCGAAGGCGGCGTGCGGCCGGACGACTGGCATTTCCTGCACATGGCCGACCCGCGCTCGACCTCGCCCGGCTCCATCATGCCGCGCTACACCTGGCTGTATGAGGACGACACCGACTACGCATCGCTGCCCGGCAAAATCAACGCGCTGCGCATCCTCGGCGTGCCCTACCCGCTGACGCTCACCCCGGCGGAAATCGACCGCCAGGCCAAGGAACAGGCCAAAGGCATCGCCGACGGGCTGAAAAAGCCCGGCAAGGACTTGTACATCGAGCCCGACAAGGAAATCGTCGCGGTCATCGCCTACCTGCAACGCCTCGGCAAAAATGTGCAGGACGTGCCCGCCACGGTGGCGGACACTTCTGTCGCTCCCAAACCCTGAAGCCCACCCCGTCATGATTACGCATCTCCACTACGAAGCATGGCTGGACTGGGTGCCCGCGCTCGCCTTCGCGCTGATTTTCGGCGTGTTCGCGTTCTCGCTGCTGCGCCTGTGGTTCATGAAACCCGGCGAGGCGGACCTGCAGGCGCGCCTGCCGCTCGCGGACGAAGCGCCGAAACCGGATCACAAACATTCCTAACCCTCTCCCCCGCATGAATCCCCCCGGCCAATCCACCCGCAATGACGTCGTGCTGCGCGAGCATTCCTTCGACGGCATTCAGGAATTCGACCAGCGCCTCCCGAACTGGTGGCTCTACACGCTGTTTGGCGCCATCGCCTTTGCGGTGTTCGCGTGGCTGTTTTTCACCGCGGCCAACGGGACAACCGCCGACACGCGCCGCCTGGCCGGCCAGTTGGATGCGCTCGACGCCCAGCGCTTTGCCGCCATCAAGAACCTCGACGACCAGACGCTGTGGGCGATGTCGCGCAACCCGACCGTCGTCGCCCAGGGTGAAAAGGTTTTTGAAAGCATCTGCTACACCTGCCACGGCGCAAATTTGCAGGGGGGCATCGGCTTCCGCCTGAGCGACAACCTCTGGGTGCATGGGACGAAGCCGACGGAAATCTTCGGCGTGGTCACCCGCGGCGTGCCGGGCACCGGCATGCAGAGCTGGAACTCGCAGCTCGGGCCGCAAAAAATCACGCAGGTCGTCGCGTTCGTTCTGAGCAAGCAGGACCCCGACAATATGGTGCTCATCCCGCGCGATCAGGAGCCGACACTGCAGCACAAACCCGCCGCGCCGTAAATTATTTCGCCATGGCCCTCACCCTGCCCAACCGCGATGTCGTCACGACCATCAACCGCGATGGCTCGCGCCATTTCCTGCACCCGGCGGATGTCCGCGGACGCTTCACGCGGGCGCGGAAGGTGGTGGCGGCGGTCATCCTCGCCGCCTATGTGCTGCTGCCGTGGATAAAAATCAACGGCCACCCGGCGGTGTTTCTCGACGTGGCGGAACGGCGCTTTTACCTGGTTGGGCTGACTTTGGCGCCGCAGGACCTGTGGCTGATGTTCTTCCTCATCACCGGGCTGGGCTTCACGCTGTTTTTTGTGACGGCGCTGCTCGGGCGCATCTGGTGCGGCTGGGCGTGCCCGCAGACGATTTTCCTCGAGCACCTTTACCGGCGCGTCGAGCGCTGGCTCGAAGGCCCGGCGCACCACCGGCAGAAGCTCGACGCGATGTCCTGGGCCAAGCCGGAGAAACTGCGGCGGCGCGGCGCGAAAATTTTTATCTTCGTGCTGTTGTCGGCGGTCATCGCGCACCTTTTTTTGGCGTATTTCGTTTCCATCCCCCAGCTCTACGGGTGGATGCGCGACGACCCGGCCCAGCATGGGAGCGCGTTCCTGTTTGTGGCGGCGTTGACGGGGTTGCTGTATTTTAATTTCGCGTGGTTCCGCGAGCAGTTCTGCCTGATTCTCTGCCCCTATGGGCGGTTCCAATCGGCGCTGACCGACGATGACACGCTCGTCATCGGCTACGACGCCAGGCGCGGCGAGCCGCGGGGCAAGGCCACCGACCCGCGCGCGGGCGCGTGCGTGAATTGCCTGCGCTGCGTGCAAGTGTGCCCGACGGGCATCGATATCCGCCAGGGTTTCCAAATCGAGTGCATCGGCTGCGCGGGCTGCATCGACGCGTGCAATGAGGTGATGGACAAACTGGGCCGGCCGCGCGGGCTGGTGCGCTATGACTCGCTGAATGGCTTGAGCGGCAAACGCCGCCGCGTGCTCCGCCCGCGCACGTATGTGTATGCGGCGCTGCTGCTGGCGGGCGCGGGCGCGGCGCTTTACAGCTTTTCGACCCTGGAGCCGGTGAACGCCGCGATTGTGCGCATGGGCGGGCGGCCGTATTTCATCACCCCCGACACCGTGCGCAACCAGTTCAACCTGCGCCTCATCAACAAACACGACGCCCCGCTGTCGCTGCACTTTGCGCTCGAAGGCGCGCCCGCCGGGCTTCAACTCGTGGGCACCAATGACACCGTGGTGCTGCCCGCGAACGAGGAAACTGTGCTGCCCGTCGTCCTGCAGCAGGATCGCGGCGCCTACACCGGCCCCGCGAGCGTGACGTTGCGCATCGCCGGCGCGAACCAAACCTTCTCGGTGCCGCTGCGCGTGGAATTTTTGGGGCCGAATGCCAAGCTGCTGCGCGCGGACACCGCCACCCCCACGCCATGAAAGCAGCCAAACCAAGCTGGAACCCCCTCGCCCGCTGGCCCTGGCTATGGTTTGTCGCGGCCTTTGCGGCTTTGCTCGCGGCGTGGACGGTGCTGTTCGTCCTCGCGGCCAAACATCCCACCGCCGATGTGGTGACAGAGCCGGCCGCGGCGGCTCCCGCGGCCCGCTGAATTTATCGCGCATCTTTTCATGTTCTCCCCGGCATCCATCGACAGCGCGGCGGCGGCCTTTTTCATCGGGCTGGCGACGAGTCCGCACTGCGCGTTGATGTGCGGGCCGCTGGGCTGCGCCGTGCTGACCGCGGGGCGGCCCCACGCGGCGACGCTGCCCGCGATGGCCGCTTACCAAGGTGCGCGCCTGGCTGCCTACACCGTGGTCGGCGCGCTGGCCGGCGGCGTGGGCACGGCAGTGGAAAAAACTTTCGCGTGGCCGGTGGCCCGGGCGCTGCCGTGGGTGCTGGCAGCTTTGCTGCTGGTGCTCGCGCTGCGGCTGGAACGCTGGCTGCCCAAGCCGCTCTGGCTTTGGCGCGGGCATGGCCGCATCATGTTTTACGCGCGCCGCGCGCCGACCGCCATGCTGGGCGCCATGCTGGGCGCGGCCACGCCGTTGCTACCCTGCGGGCCGTTGTATATCTTGTTCACCGTCGCGCTCTTTGCTGGTTCCGCCGCGCGCGGTGCGACGCTCGCGCTCGCCTTTGGCCTGGGGACACTGCCGCTGCTGTGGCTCGCGCAAATCGGGCTGGCGCGGTGGCAATTGCAGATTGCACCGGCGCACCGCCGCTGGGCGCAAAGCGCGCTGGCGCTCAGCGCGGCCATCCTCGTCGCGTGGCGCGCCACGGCCGGCGGCGCCGGCTGGCTGGAGGCGATATGCCATTAATTCTCGACCAGCCATCGAGTGAGATCAAGGCGCCGCGGGGAAAAAAATCCCCGGGGTGCGTTCACTGCGGCACCCCGCTGGCCGCCGGGCAAAAAGAATTTTGCTGCGCGGGCTGCGAATATGTCCACGGGCTGATTGGCCGGATGGGGCTGGGCCGCTATTACACGCTGCGGCCGGCCGTGGTGCCGCCGGTCGCGCCGTCGATTTTGCAGCCGGTGGATTTTTCCTGGCTGCGGGAGCGGCAAGCAGCCGCGGAAACGCGCGCCAGCCACGGCGTGGCGGAACTGTCGCTGCAAATTCAGGGACTTTCCTGCGTCGCCTGCGTGTGGCTGGTGGACCAGATTTTCGCGCGGCAACCGGGCGCCGTGCGCATCGAAGTGGACGCGCCGCGCGGGCGGGCGCGGCTGCTGTGGGAGCCGCGGGTGGCGAACCTGCCGGCCATCGCCGGCGAATTGCACCGCTTCGGGTACCAACTCGGGCCGCTCGATGCCAGGCCGCTGCCCTCGAGCCGCGCCTTGGCCGGGCGCATTGGCGTCTGCGCGGCGCTTGCCCTCAACAATATGCTGTTCACGCTGCCGGGTTACTTTGGCCTGGCGCATGACAGCCAGTGGACGGGGTTGTTTGCGACCATCACTGCGGCGTGCGCGACCTTGAGCCTGCTCGTCGGCGGGAGTTATTTTATCGGGCGGGCCTGGCGCGGGTTGCGCCTCGGCGTGCTGGACCTCGACCTGCCGATTGCGCTGGGCCTGACGGGCGCGTATCTCGGCTCGCTCGCCGGCTGGCTGACGGGTCAACCTGGCCTGGTTTATTTCGATTTCGTCTCGGTGTTCATTTTCCTGATGCTCGTGGGCCGGTGGACCCAGGAGGCCGCCATCGAGCGCAACCGCCATCACCTGCTGAGTCTCAATCCCCTGCCGGATTTTGTGCGGAAAATGGCGGACGGCGCGCCCATCGCGCTGGAATCACTGACGCCCGGCGACCGATTTTATATCGGGCCGGGTTCACTACTGCCGGTGGCGGCGCGGGTGCTCAACCAGGATGCGACCCTCGGGCTCGCGTGGATTACCGGCGAACCGGAACCGCGCCAAGTGGCGGCGGGACGGCTGGCCCCGGCCGGGGCCATCAACGCCGGGAAAGAGGACGTGGCCTTCGAGGCGCGCGAACGCTGGGAGGATTCGCTGCTGGCGCGGCTGCTCAAGGCGTGCGCCGAAGGGCCGCCGCGCTCGACCGGGCTGGAGCGCGCGTTGAAAATTTATCTGGCCGCCGTGCTCGGGCTCGCGCTGCTCGGCGGCGCGGCGTGGCTCGCGGCCGGCCAGCCCATCCTGGCGGCGCGCGTGGCGCTGTCGCTGCTGGTGGTGTCGTGTCCCTGCGTGCTGGGGCTCGC
>DASZWY010000173.1:0-8164 GCA_035546135.1 Opitutales bacterium | reverse complement strand
CGCGGCCCGCGGCGTCCTCGCGCGCGGCAAAGGTGCGTTGCTCGTCCCAAAACTTCTGCCAGCGCGCTTCGCTGCGCGCAAAGTCATACTCGGAAGTGCTCGTCGCCATGGGTAAAACGGGAGAGCTTGGCGGATTCCCGGAAACAGGTCAACGCCGCCGGTGGGGCTGGCCGGGTGCGTAAATCAAACCTTGGCGAGGCCAGGTTACAAAGCGGGCCAAATTCTATAAGCGGCGCAGCCTTGACACCCCCACCGCTCTCGGGTGTTATGTCACCTTTTCGCCCGGGCTGAACCCGGCCGGAAGGATACTTTTATGCAACCGACCTATCGCCCGTCCAAATTGGCTCGCGCCCGCCGTTGTGGTTTCCGCGCGCGCCGCAAGACGCGCGGGGGCCGCAAGGTCCTCGCCAACCGCCGCCGTCATGGCCGCAAACGCCTGGCTGACTGAGACTTGCCCACGCCGTCTTTTTTTGCCAGCCATGCAACCCGTGCCTGAAACCGCCGCCGGGGGCAGCGCGCGTCCGCGCGAACGCCTGTCCCGGGCCCAGCACCTGCGCAGCCCCGCCGACTTCGACGAAGTCCGCCGCTTGGGCCGCCGGGCCGAAACGGGCGCGTTTACGCTGCGGCTGCGCTTGCGCTCGGAAGGGCCGCGCCGCCTCGGCATCATCGCCTCGCGCAAGGCCGGGCCGTCCGTCTCCCGCAATTACACCAAGCGCGTGTTGCGCGAACTTTTCCGGCGCAATGCGGACGCCCTGCCGCCATCCTGTGATGTGGTGGCCATCGTCCGCGCCGGGTTCGGCGAATTGCCGTTTGCGGAAATCCGCGCGCGTTACCTCAGGGCGCTGCAACAAGCAATTAAGAAGTAAAAAGTAAGAATTAAACAACACCCCCGCTATTTTTGCCGAAGCCGCCAGATCGTTTTTGCCACCGTATTCATCCTGTCTTAGTTTTTCCTTTTTAATTCTTAATTTTCCAGTCGTGCCCGATCCGTTTCAGCGTACCCCCCTCTCCGCCCGTCTCGCCGCCGGGCTGGTGCGTTGCTACCAGCTTTTCCTCTCTCCCTTGCAGCACTGTTTTGGCGCCAACGCGGGTTGCCGGTTTGCGCCGGGGTGCTCGGAATACGCGAAGGAAGCATTGCTCACGCACGGTCTGGTGCGCGGGAGCTGGCTCGCCCTGCGGCGCATTGGCCGCTGCCATCCTTTTCATCCCGGCGGCCACGACCCCGTGCCGCCCGGCCGCTATGTGCCCGGGCGCATGTTTCGTCCGCACATCGAAGGCTGATTTTCCCCAACTCTTTTCGTCTCACGGTTCATGGACAAAAAATTTACCATCCTCGGCATCCTGTGCATCGTGGCGGCGATTGTGCTCGGCATTCACTCCGTTCACCAGCAGCAGAAAGCCGATCAGTACAAAAAGGACCATCCCGAACTTTTTGCCCAGCAACCCGCGGCCACCGCCGGCACCGGCGGCCCCGCGGCCACCGCGGCACCCGCGGCCGACAGCGGTTCCGGAACCGGCGCGGCGGTTGCGCCGGCGAACGCCACGGCCACTGCTCCGGCGCCGGCACCCGCGCCGATTACCCCGGGCGGCGCGGCCGAGTGGCTGACGCCCGCGTCGGCGGCTTCGCGGACCGCGCCCGCCGCCACCCGCGAACTCAGCAATGATTTCATCACGGTGACCCTGACCGAGAACGGCGGCGCCATCCAGTCCGTCACGCTCAAGCAGGTCCTGGCCCACTACAATTCGAAAGACCCGCTCATCTTTAACGCCAACGCCCCCGAGCCCGCGCTGCTCTTCTCCGTGCCCGACCCGGCGCGCGACGGCGACGCCGCGTATTGGTCGTGGACCGGCAGCAAGGCGACGGCGGTCTCCGGCAGTGCGCGCGTGCCGCCCGCGCCGTTGCTCGGCCATTGCGAAATTGACCAAAACCTGACCACGGCCACGAGCGTCACCTTCCGCGGCACCACGACGGACGGCCTTGAATTCACCCGCACCTACACGCTCGGTTCCGGCGACGAAGACCCCTACGTCATTCATCACACGACGACCATCGTCAATCACAGTGAAAAATCCCTGCCGCTCAACCGGCTGTTCGTCGGCGTGGGCATGGCGCCGCCGCCTTCGCCGGAAGCCAGCTCGATTTCGCTCTACTACCTCGATTTCGCGTATTTCAACGGCGAAGCCGCCGGCTTCGTCACCGTCTCCGAGTTCATGCCCAAGGCGGCGCCGCTCTACGGCATTCCCGCGAAGCTCTTCGGCGTGCTCAACGGCACTCCGAAACAGAAGGACTACGTGTATGCCGAGCATACCCCGCCGGACCTGCAATGGGTTTCGGTGAAGGACCAGTTCTTCGCCGCGGTGCTCACGCCCAAGGAGATCAAGGGCAGCGGCTTTTATGTGCGCGGCGTGGATGCCAAGAACGAAGGCCAGGCCGAGACAACCGTCAGCGGCGACCTCGAGTTCAACCTTGGCGTGCTCCCCGCCGGCGCGCAGAAGCAACTGGCGCTGGATTATTACGTCGGCCCGAAAAATTACGTGAAACTCGACAAGCTGGGCGACCACCAAGACCTCATCATGCAGTTCGGCATGTTTGGCGGCTTCAGCAAAATCCTGCTCGTCACGCTGGTCGCCATCCACACCTTCATCGCCCCGCTCACCGGCACGTGGGCCTGGGGCTTCACCATCATCGTCTTCACCATCATCATCAAGGGGGTGACCTGGCCGCTCACGGCCATCCAGGTGCGCTCCGGCCGGCGCATGCAGGAAATCCAGGCGCCCCTCAAGGCGCTGAAGGAAAAGTACAAGGACAACCCGCAGAAGATGAACACGGAGATGATGGAGCTTTATAAGAAGCACAAAATCAATCCGCTCGCCGGCTGCCTGCCGTTGCTCATCACCTTCCCAATTTTCATCGCCTTCAACTCGATGCTGCGCACGTCCTCCGAAATGCGCTTCCAGCCGTTCCTCTGGATCCACGATCTCTCGCAGCCGGACACGATCGCGCATCTCGGCGGCTTCGCCATCAACATTCTCCCGCTGCTCATGGGCCTCACGATGCTGGTGCAGATGCACATGATGCCCGCGCCCTCGGCCGACGCCGCCCAGGCACGGATCATGAAATTCATGCCCTTGCTTTTCCTGGGCTTCTTTTACACCATGCCCTCCGGCATGATTCTCTATTGGACGTGCCAGAACCTCTTCACCATCCTCCAGCAATACGTCACCAAGGTCCGCAAGGAGGACCGCACCCCCGCCGTTGCCGGCCATCACCCCAAGGCCAAGCGCCGCTGATTTTTTCCCCGCCATGTCCGGACATAGCAAATGGGCCACCACCAAGCGCCACAAGGCCGTCATTGACGCCAAGCGCGGCAAGATTTTCAGCGCGCTGAGCAAGGACCTCACCCTCGCCGCCAAGGCCGGCGGCGGCGACCCGGTCTCCAATGCGCGCCTGCGCACGCTCATCCAGAAGGCCAAGGCCGCCAACATGCCGAGCGACAACGTGGACCGCGCCATCAAGAAGGGCACCGGCGAAATTCCCGGCGTGGTTTACGAGGAAATCACCTACGAGGGGTTCGCCCATGGCGGCATCGGCTTCGTCGTCGAGGTCACCACCGACAACAAGCAGCGCAGCGTCGCCGAAGTTCGCGCCGTCTTTACCAAGGCCGGCGGCAACCTCGCCGCGCCCGGCGCGCTCAGCTTTACGTTCCACCGCGCCGGCCAGTTCCTCATCGCCGCGGACAAGACGACCGAGGACAAACTCATGGACACCGTCCTCGATGCCGGGGCGGAGGACATCAAGTCCCACGGCGACCATTTTGAGGTGGTGTGCCCCGTCAACGCCTACGACACCGTGGCGGACGCGCTGGCCAAGGCCGGCATCGCCCCCGACGAGTCGGAAATCGCCTATCTCCCCGTCACCACCGTGCCGGTGAAGGACGCCGATGGCGCAAAAAAAGTGCTGACGCTCATCGAGCAGCTCGAGGCGATTGACGACGTTAAAAACGTCTTCTCCAACGCGGAGATTGACGAGAATGTGGCCTAGGTGGCTTTCTTCGCCGGTGCGGAGGGTGGGGCGGAATCCGCGCCCAGGAACGGCAGTTCGTCAAATTTGCCGGTGAGGACTTTGGCCGGGTCCGCGTCCAGCCAGCGGTGCAGCACGGTGGCGTAAACCTGGCGGAAGTCGATCTGGTAAGTAAGGTCGCCCTTGTCGGGGATGCTGAGGTTCGGCGCCTGGCCGATGACGCCGGATTGTTTGAGCGCGCCGCCCATGACAAATAGCGGCGCGGCGGTGCCGTGGTCGGTCCCGCGCGCGTCATTTTCATACGGACGGCGGCCAAATTCCGAGAACGTCATCGTCAGCACCTGCTGGCCCAGGCCGCGCGCGTCGAGGTCCTTTTGAAAGGCCGCGAGCGAGTCCGACAAATCGCGCAAAAGATTCTGGTGGTTGTTGAACTGGTTGGCGTGGGTGTCGAATCCCGTTTGCGAGCAGAAATAAACCCGCGTTTCGAGTCCGGCGGATATGAGCGCCGACACCCGTTGCAGCGCCTGCGCCAGCTGGCTGCCGGGATACTGCGCCTGCGGCCGGTCGGCATCGAGGATTTGCTGCACGCGTTTTTCCGTGACCAAAGCGTCCATCAAGGTCTGGCTGAGAAAGTTGCCCGCCGCGCCCGGCGCGGGGATTTGCGCCAGCTCGTCCAGCAGGGGTTTGGCCGGCGCCGCGAGCCCGCCGCGGCGGCCCATGCGTCCGCCGCCACCACCCCGCCGGCCGCCACCGTTGCCAATGCTGTAGTAGCTGTGGGCGTCCTTGGCAAAAAAGGTTTCCGGCAACGTCGTGGTGGAGTGGACTGCCGTCGGGTCGTGGCCGGCGTCGTCGCTCGGCGCGCCTTCGCAGCAATTATCCAGGTAACGGCCCACCCAGCCGTCGGACAGAAAAGTTTCCGACGCACTGCCGGTCTCCCAGATTTCGCTCGAGCGAAAATGGCTGCGGTTCGGGTTCGGGTAGCCGACGTTCTGGATGACGGCGAATTTGTTCTGCTGCACCAAGTCCGCCAGCGCGCCGCACGGCGGGGCCAGCGCGACCTGGTCGTCGAGCTTGTGCATGGTCGAGACGTCCTTGATGCCCAGTGTCGGGCGCAAATTATAATAGAGGTCGTCGGCATACGGCACGACGGTGTTGAGGCCGTCATTGCCGCCGGCGAGCTGCACGAGCACGAGGATGCGCTTGTCCCGTTGCGGTGCGGGCACGTTGGCCGCGGCGGCATCGGTCAGAAAGCGCGGCGCGTAGGCGCTGAAGGCCAGCAGGCCCAGGCCCGAGCCGGTCAGCCGGATAAATTCGCGGCGGGTCGTCGGCAGGCGGGCCGTGGTGGGATTGTTCATGGCGGCCTCCTTAGCACAGATGGTATTCCGGCGATTGAAACAGGGCGACGGCGATATCGCGCACCGCCTGCAGCCGCGGCGCGCGGTCATTGTCCAGATAATCGAGAATGGTGTGGCGGTAAGTGTCGTTGGGTTCGCCGGCGAGGAAGTAGCTGAGCATCGCGTCGGTCAGCTCGGCGTTGGATTTGTCGGCGAGGCCTTGCAGGCGCGAGTCGTCCATCACGATGGCGCCCCGGCCGGCGGCGCGCGCGGCCTGCAATTTTGCGAGCTGGTCGGCGGTCAGCGCGCGTTCGTTGAGCGGAGTGAACAATTGCTGCACCAGTTGCCGCCGCGCGGCAAAGGTCGAGGAGTTGATCCAATTCTTGCCGCCCAGCCAGCCGCGCACGTTCGGCGGGTTGAAGGGCTCCTGCCCCATCGCTTGAAGATTTTGGAAGGCCGAGCCCGGGCCGCCCTCGATGGGCGACACGTCGAGGTTCAGGTCCTGCATCAGTCCGAGATAATATTGCAGCGGGCTTTTGATCAGCCCGAGCCGGAATTCCGGCTGGTAGAAAAGCTTCGACGAAAAGACCAGCCGCGCCAGGGCGTCCACCTTCCAGCCCGTTTGCTGCCACTGCCGGCCCAGTTCCTCCACATAAGGCGCGGGCAGCGGGTCTTGCGTCAGATAATAAGCGAGAAAGCGGCGCGGCAGCAGCGTGTGCGCGGCCGGCTGCTGGAAAATCAAGTCAATCACGTCTTCCGCCCCCCACTGGCCGGTGCGGCCAAAGATGGTCTTGGTGCCGGAGTCCCAGCGCGCGCGCGCAAAGTCGCCTTGTTCCTGCCCGAGTTGCTGGCGGATGACGACGCCGGTCAGGGAACGCGCCGCCTCCTTGATGTCGTTTTCCGTGTAGTGGCCTTCGCCAAGGGTAAACAGCTCCATCACCTCGCGCGCGTAATTTTCGTTGGGCACGCCGGCGACGCTCGTGTTCAAGTCGAGGTATTGAATCATCGCGGGTGAATACGTCACCGCCTTGACGATGTCCGGGTAGGGTTGCTGATACGTCGTGCGCAGCAGGTTCGCGTGGTTGTATAGACGGCGCGGGTCCTTGACCTTGTTTTGGCCGACGACCAGCACGTTGCCCAAAAACAGCACCAGATTTTCCTGCGCGGAATTTTCCGGCTTGGCCGCAAAGGCCAGCCATTCCTGCACGTAGTCGAGAAACACCTGGCGCTCGAATTGCATCAGCTCCTGGTTGAGCTGGCGCTGGCGGAGCGCGGCGGCCGTGGTGGCATCGGCGGAAGCTCCGGGCGCGGCCGCGGCCCCGCCCCGGCGCGCTCCCGCCGCTTGCGCGGCAGGAGGCGGTGCGGCGCCGCGCCCGCGCGGGGCCACCATCATCGAGGTATCCTGCCCGGCGCGGATGGCGGCGGCGAGCTCCGCGCGCTTTTGGACCAGGGTCGCTACGCTTTCGGGCTCGGGAAGTTTGCGGATCGTCCCAAAGGCTTGCTGCAGCGTCGCTTGCAATCCTTGCTTGTAGGCCTGAGCCACCCGGTCGGGCGTCGCGGAAAATCCGATGCGGTGCAGCAAGTGCCGCGCATTGTCCAGGCTCCAATCGGTGGCTTTTAGCGGAGCCCAGGCGGCATTGGGCGAAAGGGTGGCCGGGTCGAGGGACATGGGGTGGCCTTTGCCATAGAAACAAAAGCCAGGCGGGGTAGGTTGCGGCCTAACTGTGAGAAATATATGAATAAACCGCCGAAAAGCAACGGCGTGGCACCCAAATATGAATAAATAACCCCACGCCGCCCATGCTCATCGCCGGGTGGTCTTATACACGCGGGGCACGCGCTGCGTGATGGAGCAAAAGGTTTCCCACGGGATGCAATCGCACCAGCGCGAATATTCCGCGACGCCGATGCGCTCGCCGTCCTGTTCGCCAATCAGCGTGGCGATGTCGCCGACCGCGGTTTCGGGCAGGTCGGTCACGTCCACCATCGTCGCATCCATCGAGACGCGTCCGAGCACCGGGCAGCGTTGGCCGCGGATGATGACCTTGGCGCGGTTGCTCGCGGCGGTCGGCAGGCCGTCGCCGTAACCCGCCGTCAAAATCGCCACGCGTGAATCGCGGGAAAGCGTGTAGGTGCGGCCATAACCCACGCCGGTGCCGGCGGGAAGATTTTTCACGATGCCCACGCGGGTGTGAAACGAGAGCACCGGGTCCGGCCGCAGGCGTGACAGCAGCGAGTCCGGGTAGGGCAGCAGGCCGAATTGCAGCAAGCCGACACGCACGGCGTTGATCGGGCTGTCGGCGGCGAAACTTTCGAGCCCGGCGCTGTTGTCGGCGTGAATGAGAAAACCGTGCGGGTCGGGCGGCGGGGGCAGTTCGCGCAGGGTGTCGAGGAAAAGCTGGCGCTGGTGCGCGGTGAACGCCGCGTCGGAATCCGCGCAGGAAAAATGCGTGTAGACCCCGCGCCAGGCCAGATGCGCGGCCGCTGCCAGTTGGCGCGCGAGTGCCGGCGCTTCACGGTGCCACACCCCGAGCCGGCCCATGCCGGTGTCAATTTTCAGGTGCACGGAAAGTTTGCGCTCCGCGGTGGCGGCTGCGGCGTCGAGCCGCGCGATTTCCTCCGGGGTCGAAACCGTCGCCATCAAATCATATTCCGCCAGCGCGGCCTCCTCGCCCGGCAACACCGCGCCGAGCACCAGCACCGGCCAGCCGGAGCCAATTTCGCGCACGTCGGCGCCTTCCTTCACGTTGGCGACCGCAAAGCAATCCGCCCCGCATTGCATCAGCCGCGCCACCGTCTGCGCCAGACC
>DASZWY010000172.1:0-5673 GCA_035546135.1 Opitutales bacterium | reverse complement strand
CCGGGAAAATTTATAATCGGCGGAGATAACCAAGCGCCAGCCTCAGCGGTAATTCCCCGCGTGGCGGACGCCGAGCATGGCCCAAAACAGAAATTCGACATAGACGCCGGATGCGAGCAGGAAGAAATACGACCGCGGTTGTCGGCGGCGCCGAGCCATGATGAACAGCCAAGCCATGGCAATCACCAGCAAGGCAACCAGGGCGGCGAGCGGATAATCCATCGCCCAGTAAGGCGGATGCAAATTTGCGCGCTCCCAATAATACGCCGGGCCAAAGAGATCATGATAATAATCCAACACGCGGTGCGCATAGGCCACCCAGGCGACGAGCAACGCCACGAGCGCGAACAGCGAGCCGGTGGCCCAGACCAGGCGTGCGGCGCTCGTCGAAGCCGCCGGGCGCTCTTCTTGGTCGCGCTTCGCGATCCAGTGGACCAAGCCCGCGGCACCGGCGGCGGCGGCGCACGAGCCGAGGTATTGGGCGAGGCTGATGAAAAACCGCGCGTGGCCCTCCCGGAACGCGAGCACCAGCATCACCGCGTAAACCAGCACGTTCCATTCGATGGCGACGAGGACGCCGGCGATGGCCGGCCGGAGATACCACCCCGCCAGCAGGCAACCGGACATGAGCACCGGGTCAAACAGCGAACCCGCCAATGCCGATAAAAAACTGAGGACCTCATTCACGGCGGCACCAAACTGGCGGAAACTTGCATGCATGGCACCCCTTATATTTAAGCGAAGTCGGCGCAACGTTACACTTGGGCGCACCCTGCGTTTGAGATTGTCTACCGGCGCAAAACCGCGCGAAATGTTCCCTGCCATGAAATTACCCCTTGGCCGTTTGGCCATTCTTTGGCTCGCGCTGGCCTCCGCTGTTTTTGCCCAGCCCCCTCCGGCTCAATCCGCTGCGCCCGCCCCGGCGCCGGCACACACCTTCGCCATCGGCGACAAGGACTTCCTGCTCGACGGCCAGCCGTTCCAAATCCGCTGCGGCGAGATTCACTTTGCGCGCATCCCGCGCGAATACTGGCGGCAGCGCCTCCAGATGTGCCGGGCGATGGGCCTCAACACCGTCTGCGCCTACCTGTTTTGGAATTTCCACGAATGGGAGCCCGGCGCCTTCGACTGGTCGGGCCAGGCCGACGCGGCGGAATTTTGCCGCATTGCCCAGGAGGAGGGCCTGTGGGTCATTTTGCGGCCCGGGCCCTATGCGTGTGCCGAATGGGAAGGCGGCGGCCTGCCGTGGTGGCTGCTGAAAAATCCCGACATCAAATTGCGCTCGACCGACCCGGCATTTTTGCAGCCGGCGACCGCGTGGCTCAAGGAAGTTGGCCGCGAACTCGGCCCGCTGCAAATCACGCACGGCGGCCCCATTCTGATGGTGCAGGTGGAAAATGAATACGGCTCGTTCGGCAAGGACGCCAATTACATGGGCGCGGTGCGGCAGGCGGTGCTCGACGCCGGCTTCAACGTGCCGCTGTTCGCCTGCAACCCCACCAGCGACATCCGCAACGGCTTCCGCAGCGATTTGTTCCAAGTCGTCAATTTCGGCAAAAATCCGCAGGCGGGCTTCCGTGCGCTGCGCGCCGCGCAGCCCGCCGGGCCGCTGATGTGTGGGGAATTTTATCCCGGCTGGTTCGACACCTGGGGCGCGGAGCACCACCTCGGCAACACGACGCAATACCTCGCCGACTTGGAATACATGCTCAAGTCCGGCGCGTCGTTCAGCATCTACATGGCGCACGGCGGCACGACGTTCGGCCTGTGGCCCGGCGCCGACCACCCCTTCAAGCCCGACACCAACAGCTACGATTACGACGCCCCCATCAGCGAGGCCGGCCACGTCACCGACAAATTCACGCAAACCCGCGCGTTGATTTCCCAATATCTCGCCCCCGGTGAAAAATTGCCCGACCCGCCCGCCGCCGCTCCCGTTATTGCCATTGCGCCGTTTGCGCTGACGGAAACCGCGCCGGTGTTCGATAATCTGCCGCAGCCGGTGGCCGATCCCGCGCCGCGCAACATGGAGGCCTATGACCAGGGCCGCGGTTGCATTTTATACCGCACCACGCTCCCGGCCGGGCCGGAGACGACATTTAAGGCCGCGGCGGTGCGCGACTTCGCCTGGGTGTTTCTCGACGGTCAGCCGGTTGGCGTCATGGATGTGCGCTCAAAAACCTCCACGATCAAAATCCCCGCGCGCACCGCCCCCGCGACGCTCGACATTCTCGTCGAGGCGCTGGGCCACGTGAATTACGGGCAGGAAATGTATAACCGCAAAGGCCTCATCGGGCCGGTGACGCTGGAGGGGGCGACCTCCTGGCAGGTCTTTCCATTGGGTCTTGAGGCGCCCGAGTTGGCCGCGTTGAAGTGGCAGCCCGCCACGGGCGCCGTCAAAGGCCCGGCGTTCTGGCGCGGCACCTTCAACGTTGCGAAACCCGGCGATACCTATCTCGACATGCGCACCTGGGGCCACGGCGTCGTGTGGATTAACGGCCATTGCCTCGCGCGCTTTTGGGACATCGGCCCCACGCAAACGGCGTATGTGCCCGGCCCATGGCTGAAGTCCGGAGCGAACGAAGTCGTCGTGCTCGACCTCCTCGGCCCGACCAAACCCGAGCTCGCGGGATTGGATAAGCCCATTCTCAGCGAGCTGCGCCCGGAGTTGGATTTTGGCGCGGCGAAGCCGTGAGGCCGGTATGCCGCGTTACTGGGACGGTGGGCGGATGGAGTATTTGAATCCGAGACAGAGCGCGAAGATGCCGAAAAGGAAATCCACCGGCCCGAGATTGTCTCCGATGACCTGAAATGCCTTGCCCCAGTCGAGATGGGTAAAAACATCCAGCACGGAGACCTGCTCCTGATCCGCCACGACCCAAATCAAGGTGAAGACCTTGCCGAGGGCGATGCCCAGAAAAGAGCAGACCGCGCCGGCCACACCATACACAATATCCTGACCGCGCCCGAGATTGCGGATGGCCAGCCCCACCAAAAAAGCCAGGCCGACGGCAACATAGCCGACTTCGAGGTTGGCCACGACCGCGATGGCGGCCCAGATGATGGCGCCGATCACTGCTGCGGCGAGTCCGCCGATAATTCCCAGAATCAGATTTGACGACGGCGGGACGGAAACTTCCGGAATGGCGGAAAAATCAAGGCCGCCGGCGGGAGCATCGGAAGGAGCGGAGGAGGAGACGGAGCCGAGGGGCGGCGGCACCGGAACGGGTGGGGTATCATCACTCATGGCGGCAACGGGGTCAAGGCGCGGGATGCGCCCCTGCCGCCTGTCTGTCAATAAGTGCCACCGGTTGTCAAGCGCCGTTAGAAACAAGTAACCGCCCGCCAAGGTTATGGTGTCGGCTAGGTGCGCGGTTTCGTAAACGGCATCCGTGTCTGGGTTGAGTCCGGCCCGATGGGGCAGGGGCGGACGTTCCAGATTTCGGTCGCGTATTCGCGGATGGTGCGGTCGGAGGAGAATTTGCCGGAGCGGGCGACGTTGAGGATGGCCATGCGCGCCCAGCGTTCCTGATCGCGGAAAGCGGCGTCCACCTCGGCCTGCTTGGCGATATACGCGGCGTAGTCGGCGCAGAGCAGGAACGGGTCGCCGTGGTCGAGGAGCGACTGGCGCACGGAGAGGAGGGATTGCGGCTCGTCCGGTGTAAAGTAGTCGGAGCCCAGCCAGTCGAGCACCGCGCGCAGTTCCTCGTTGTTGCGGTAATAGTCCCAGGGATTGTAGCCGCTTTGGCGCAAGGCGGCGACGCCATCAACCGTGAGGCCGAAGATGAAGATGTTCTCGTCGCCGAATTCCTCGGCCATTTCGACATTCGCGCCGTCGAGCGTGCCGATGGTCAGCGCGCCGTTGAGCGCGAATTTCATATTGCCGGTGCCGGAGGCCTCCTTGCCCGCGGTGGAAATCTGCTCGGAGAGGTCGGCGGCGGGGATGATTTGCTCGGCGAGGGTCACGCAGTAGTTCGGCAGGAAGGCGACCTTGAGCTTGCCGTTGATGCGCGGGTCGCGGTTGATGACGGCGCCGACGGCGTTGATGGCGTGGATGATGTCCTTGGCGAGGTCGTAGCCCGGCGCGGCTTTGGCGCCGAAGATGAAGACGCGCGGCACGATATCGAGGTTCGGGTCGTGCAGCAGGCGGCGGTAGAGCGTGAGGATGTGCAGCAGGTTGAGATGCTGGCGCTTGTATTCGTGCAGGCGCTTGACCTGCACGTCGAAGAGCGCGGCGGGGTCCACCGCGATGCCGCACTCGACCTTGATGAGCTTGGCGAGGTGCTCCTTGTTGGCGCGCTTGACCGCCATGAATTTTTCCTGAAAGGCGCGGTTACCGGCGGATTTTTCCAGCCCGCGCAGCAAGTCGAGGTTGGTCGCCCAGCGGTCGTTGCCGAGGGCCGTGTCGATCAGCTTGGTGAGCTCGGGGTTGCAAGTGCGCAGCCAGCGGCGGGGGGTGATGCCGTTGGTCTTGTTGTTGAAGCGCTCGGGGTAGAGTTCGTAAAAGTCGTGCAGGAGGGATTTCTCGAGCAGGTGCGTGTGCAGCGCGGCCACGCCGTTGATGGAGTGCGAGCCAACGACCGCGAGGTAGGCCATGCGGATCATCTTCGGGTCGCCCTCCTCGATGATGGACAGGGCCATTTTCTTCCAGCCGTCGCCCGGCCACTTGCGTTCGACTTCCTCGAGGAAGCGGCGGTTGATTTCGTAGATGATTTGCAGGTGGCGCGGCAGGATGCGCTCGAACAGCGGCACGGGCCATTTTTCGAGCGCCTCGGGCAGCAGCGTGTGGTTGGTGTAGCCGAAGACTTTGAGGCAGATGGCCCAGGCGGTGTCCCAGCTCACGTCGTTTTCGTCCACCAAAATGCGCATCAATTCAGGGACGGCAATGGCGGGGTGGGTGTCGTTGAGCTGGATGGCGACTTTCTCCGGAAAGGCATCCCACGTTTCGTTGTGCTTGTGGAAACGGCGGATGATGTCCTGCATCGAGCAGGAGACGAAGAAGAACTGCTGCACCAGGCGCAGGGCCTTGCCGGACTCCGTCTTGTCGTTCGGGTACAGCACCTTCGAGACGGTCTCACCGAGGGCTTTTTCGTGGACGGATTCGACGTAGCCGCCCTGGTTGAAGGTCTGAAAATCAAATTCGTGCTGCGCGCGCGATTCCCACAGGCGCAAAAAATTCACCGTGCCCGCGCCGTAGCCGACGATGGGGATGTCCCACGGAATGCCGAGGAGCTTGCTGCCCGGCACCCATTGCGGCTTCCAGTCGCCCTTCGAGTCAAAGTGCGACTCGACGTGGCCGTGCAGGGGAACCTCGACGCGGTATTCCGGGCGGACGACCTGCCACGGGTTGCCAAAGCGCAACCAGTTGTCCGGCAGCTCAAATTGGCGGCCATTGACAAAGGACTGCTTGAACAGGCCGTATTCGTAGTGGATGCCGTAGCCGACGGCGGGATAATCGAGCGTCGCCAGCGAATCGAGGAAGCACGCGGCGAGGCGGCCAAGGCCGCCGTTGCCCAGGCCCATGTCCACTTCCTCGTCCACCACGCGGTCGAAGTCGAGGCCCAGTTCCTCGATGGCCTCGCGCGCGTGATCGTGCAGGCCGGTATTAGTCAGCGCGTCGCGCAGCAGGCGGCCCATCAAATATTCGAGCGACAAATAATAGACGCGGCGCAC
>DASZWY010000171.1:0-5310 GCA_035546135.1 Opitutales bacterium | reverse complement strand
GCCGAATGACGTGATGCAAAAGGACCGTTCTTACCGCGTGGCGGCCTGGCAGATGCCGGCTGCTTTTGACCGTTTTCAGCCGGCGGCCACCCCCGGTTTTGGAGTCATGATTGAAGGCCAGCCCCAGGCATTGACCGCAGGCCAGCCGGCGGCGTTGCCCTCGACGGATCCTTTTTTTGGCCCACTGCCTTTCATTGTTACCTTCGACACCGGTTCGTCTCACGTCAATTGGTCCCTCAAGCCCGATGTCGATTGGATTCATCTTGTTCCTTCATCGCCGGATCAATCCGCAAGTCAGTCTGGCAGCGGTCCGCAGGTGGAATCTTCCTGGGTCAGGGTCGACTGGGCCAAAGCTCCCAAAGGCGCCGATGTCTCCGGCAACATTGTCATCACTGACGGCAACAGCACCTACACGGTAAAAGTGCCCATCTACAATCCCGCCGAGGTGCGGCCGGAGCAGCTCAAGGGCTGGTTTGTCGAGTCTGACGGCGTGGTCTCGATGGAAGCCGGGCATTTTTCCGCAAAAGTGGACAAACCCGGCGCGGCGTGGCACGTCATCCCCGGACTCGGGCGCACGGGCGATGCCGTCGGCGCGTTTCCAACCACGGCCCCGAGCGTCGAGGCGGACAAAGCCGCGACCGATGCGCCCATGTTGGAATATAACTTCTACCTGTTCACCAAAGGCGACGTGACCATCCACTATAACATCATCCCGACGCAGCCGATCAAATACGGCCAGGGCTTGCGCTTCGCGGTCGCGGTGGATGACGGCCCGCCGCAGCCGGTGCTCCTCAAGGCTGGCACGGGTGGCGAGGTCGGTTCCAGCGCCACCTGGCAGCACAATGTCCTGGACAACACGACCACCGCGACGACGCAGCACACCCTGGCCGCGGCCGGGGCGCACAAATTGAAAATCTACATGACCGACCCCGGCGTGCTGCTGGAAAAAATTGTGGTGGACGCCGGCGGCCTGCGCCCGTCTTACCTGGGTCCGCCCGAAACGCGGGTGGCAACCGCGGATCCGTCGAAGTAAAAGCGGCCGGATGGGGCGTCTGGCTTGCAACTGCCACCCTTGGCCGGGGTTTTTTAAGGTTCGGCCCGGTCAAATTACGGGTTCCCAAGGGCGCAAATTTGCTCTAGCTTGCCCCTCCCCGTCATGCCTACCCCTCTGCACTACCCCTGCCGCAAACTCGCCGTTTTCGGCTTATTTTTCACGCTGCTGATCGCCCCGGCCTTCACCCATGCCGCGGACGACAAGGTCGTCTCGCTGGCTGGCCAGTGGCGTTTCCAGATGGACCCGGACGACACCGGCTGGGACTCCACTGCGCCCGACGCCGACTCCCGCAACAGCGGCGCGCTCTATAATAAAGACCTCACCGGCAAAATCCAACTGCCCGGCATCCTCCAGGCGCAAGGCTACGGCGACGACATCACCTTGACCACCCCGTGGGTTGCCGCGCTGGGCGTGCGCGGCTGGCAGAACAATCCCGAACTTGCGCGCTTCACCGAGCCGGGCGACATCAAGATTCCCTGGATGGCGCAGCCCGTGAAGCACTACCTCGGCGTCGCCTGGTATCAGCGCGACATTGACATCCCCGCCAGTTGGGCTGGCCAGCGCGTCGAACTTTTTCTCGAACGCGCCCACTGGCGCACCATCGCGTGGGTGGACGGCAAGCGCTACCCGTATGAGGAAAGCCTCGTCGCCCCGCACGTCACCGACCTCGGCATTCTCACCCCCGGCAAGCACCGCCTGACCATTCGCGTGGACAATCGCACGCTTTACCGCCAGCGCGTGGACGGTCACAGCGTCAGCGACCAACTGGGCGGCACCTGGAACGGCATTGCCGGCAACATCGAATTGCGCGCGACTTCCCCGGTGTGGATTGACGACGCGCAGGTCTTCCCTTCGGTGGAAAAGAAATCCGCGGACATCCATGTCACGATCGCCAACGACAGCGGCAAGGCCGGGTCGGGCATGCTCTCGGCCAACGGCGTCTCGGTGCCGGTGAAGTGGGACGCCAAAGGCGGCGCCGCGCAAATCACCGTGCCGCTCGGCGCGAATGCGCAAACGTGGGACGAATTTCATCCGGTGCTCCAGCACCTGACGCTCACGCTCAAGGGCGACTACGCCGATGACGCCAAGCCGGTGACCTTTGGCCTGCGCGAAATCTCCTTCAACGACAAGGCGCTCTTTTTCAACGGCCACCCGCTCAATATCCGCGCGACGCACTTTGCCGACGAATTTCCGCTCACCGGCGCGCCGGCCACCGACGTGGATGCGTGGAAGAAGATCATCGCATTGTGCAAGAGCTACGGGCTCAATGGCATGCGCTTTCATTCCTCGACCCCGCCAGACGCCGCCTTCACCGCCGCCGACGAGCTGGGCTTTTACATCCAGGCCGAGGGCCCGTTCTGGGATGGCTTCAGCCCCGGCAGCGAAATCGCCCGCCGGCTCGACGAGGAGACCGCGCTGATGCGCAAATATTACGGCAACCATCCCTCGTTCATCATGATGTCAGCCAGCAACGAAAGCGGCGGCGCCTACGGCCCCATCTGGGCCAAGACCAATTACGAGGCCGACCCGCGCCGCCTCTACGCCACCTCGACCGGCAACGACAACAATTTGAATGTTTCCGGCGGGGCAACCTACGCCTCCATGCCGCACACGAGCAACGTGACGGGCGGCGGCGGCCTGCTGCGCTCGAACAGCGGCGGCCCCGCCTGGGCGGGCGGCGACTATGGCGAATCGCTGCGCAACGTGCACATCCCGATTCTCGCGCATGAAATCGGCCAGCTCTGCGCGTATCCCGACTTCGATCAAATCAAGGAGTTCACCGGCTACCTCCGGCCCGGCAATCTCGAAATTTTCCGCGCCTCGGCGCAAGCGCACGGCGTCCTCGACCGCAATCACGAGTTCGCCTGGGCCTCGGGCCGCTTCCAGACCGAGACCTACAAGCTCGAACTCGAGACGAATTTGCGCACGCCGGGCCTCGACGGCTTCCAGATGCTCGACCTGCACGATTACCTCGGCCAGGGCACGGCGCTCGTCGGCGTGGTGGACGCGCTCTGGCACCCGAAGAGTTATGTGACCGGCGCGGAGTTCGCGCGGTTCGCCGGGCCCATCGTGCCGCTGGCCCGCCTGGGCAAGCGCCTGTTCGACAGCACCGAGACGCTCGATTCCGATGTCGAACTGTATAACTTTGGCGAAGGCCCGCTCCAGAACACGACGCCGTACTGGCGGCTCGTCGGGCTCGACGGCAAAGTCGTCGCCCAGGGCGAGTGGCCCGCGCGCGATTTCCCCATTGGCAAAAATCTTCCGCTCGGGCACGTCTCGGTGCCGCTGGCTAACATTCCCGCTCCGGCGGAATACCGCCTTGTCGTCGGCCTGAAGGGCACCAAGGCGGAGAACGACTGGCACCTTTGGGTCTATCCGCCGGCCCGCCCGGCCGACCCGCAGGCCGCCGGTGTGTTCGAGACCAATTCGTGGAGCGCCGCGCAGGACTACCTGGCGAAAGGCGGCAAGGTATTGTATATGCCGCCCGCGAACGACCTCGTCAATTCGCCGCCGCTCGACAGCGTGCCGATTTTCTGGAACCGCCAGATGAACCCGCGCGAAAGCGCGATGGAGGGCCTGTGGATTGACGCCGCGCACCCCGCGCTCGCCGAATTCCCGACCGAAGCCTACTGCGATCTGGAATGGAACGACCTCGTGCGCAACGTGCGGGCCATCAATATCGAGGGCGCGCCTGCGGCGCTCAAGCCCATCGTCTCCGCGGTGGACGACTATAACCGCAACTGGAAGCTCGCGGTGTTGTTTGAGGCCAGGGTCGGCCCCGGCCGCTTGCTGGTCTCGGCCATTGATTTGCTCAACAACCGCAACCCCGGCGCTCCGCAATTGCAGCGTTCGTTGCTCGATTACATGGGCGGCGCGAAATTCCAGCCCGCCCTGGCGATGACGCGCGCCCAGGCCGACCAGATGTGGTCCGGCATGCCCGCCGACGTCGCCGCGCCCATTGGCGCCCCGCCGCCGGAAATTGACGAAGGCCCGCGCCAGGGCGGCCCCTAACGAATTTTTTCACCCTCCGTGCAAATTCCCCCCATGAACCAGCCCCGTTTCCTTCTTGCCGCCATGCTGGCGGCTTTGGCCGCTGCCTTCGCGCCGGCCCGCCTCGCCGCGCAATCCCCGCTGGGCTCCAACACCCTGCCGCTGGCCGGCCAGTGGCGTTTCCAGATGGACCGCGACGACGTCGGCGTCGCCGCCAAATGGTTCAATCAGGACCTCACGGACAAAATCCAGTTGCCCGGCATCCTGCAGGGGCAGGGCTATGGCGACGACATCAGCGTGGACACCCCGTGGGTCGCCAGTGCGCGTTTGAGTTCGCAATGGTGGAACAGCCAGCCCGAGGGCGTGCGCGCGAAATATTCGCAGCCCGGCCATGTCGAAGTGCCGTTCCTCTCGCAGCCCGCCAAGCACTATCTCGGCGTCGCCTGGTATCAGCGCGACATCACGATTCCCGATTCCTGGAAGGGCCAGCACGTCACGCTGTATCTCGAACGCCCCCACTGGCAGACGACCGCCTACGTTGACGACCATCAGTACACCTATAATGACAGCCTCGTCGCCCCGCACGTCACCGACCTCGGCACGCTCACGCCGGGCAAGCACCGCCTGACCATCCGCATTGACAACCGCACCATGCTGCCGGACGACCGCCAGCACCTGCTCGACGGCCATGCCGTGTCGGACTCCCTCGGCGCGACCTGGAACGGCATCGCCGGGCGCATCGAATTGCGCGCCACCCCGCCGGTGTGGATTGACGACGCGGAGGTCTTTCCCGATGTCGCGAAAAAAATCGCGCATATCAAAGTCAAAATCGGCAACGCCACCGGCCAGGCCGGCTCCGGCACCTTGCAGGGAATTTGGGACGGCGACCAGGAGGACGTTGCTGGCATGCGTTTCTACGGCGCCGGATCGGTGGATTATACGAACGCCAAGGTGACGTGGAACGCCGCCGGCGGCACTGCGGAGTTGGATGTGCCGCTTGGCAAAAGCGCCGTGGCCTGGGACGAATTTCACCCGGCGCTCCAGCGGGTTTCGCTCATCCTCAAAAACGGCAAGATGGAAGACAAAAGGGCGGTGTCGTTCGGTTTGCGTGAAGTTTCCACTCGTGGCCACGACATCCTGCTCAACGGCCAGCCCATCAACCTGCGCACCACGCACGACGGTGGCGAGTTCCCCCTCACGGGCTATCCTTCGATGGACGTGGCCGCGTGGCGCAAAATTATCGAGACGTGCAAGGCCTATGGCCT
>DASZWY010000170.1:0-12621 GCA_035546135.1 Opitutales bacterium | reverse complement strand
TGGCGGATGCGTTCGCGGGTGACCTTGAACTGGCGGCCCACTTCCTCGAGCGTGCGGCTGTAGCCGTCGGTGAGGCCGAAGCGCAGCGACAGCACGCGGCGTTCGCGCTCGGTCAGCGAGTCGAGCACGTCCATGATTTTTTCGCGCAGGAGCGAATAGGCCGTCATGTCGTAGGGGTTCTCGGCGGCCTTGTCCTCGATGAAATCGCCAAAATTGGTGTCGTCGCTGTCGCCCACGGGGGACTGGAGCGAGATGGGCTGCTGCGCCATCTTCATGATTTGCTGCACGCGCTCGACGGGCATGTTCATCTCGTCGGCGACCTCCTCGGCGGTCGGCTCGTGGCCGAGTTCCTGCAGCAGTTGCTTCTGCACCTGCATGACCTTGTTCAGCGTCTCGATCATGTGCACCGGGATGCGGATGGTGCGGGCCTGGTCGGCGATGGAGCGGGTGATGGCCTGGCGGATCCACCACGTCGCGTAGGTCGAAAACTTGTAGCCGCGGCGGTATTCGAATTTCTCGACGGCCTTCATCAGGCCCATGTTGCCTTCCTGGATCAGGTCGAGGAAGGACAAGCCGCGGTTGGTGTATTTCTTGGCGATGGAAATGACGAGGCGCAGGTTGGCCTCGACCATCTCGGTCTTGGCGCGGTGGGCTTCGCGCATGGCCTTGCGCGCATCGCGCACGAGGTTGAGCAGATCCACCGGCGGCAGGCGGTATTCGTTTTCGAGGCTGCGCAGGCGGCGCTTGATGGCCCCGTGGTCGAGGCGCTTGCGGCGGTGGGCGATTTTTTCGGCGAGGGAAAGTTCCTCGAGGTGGTCCTCGATTTCGCGCAGCACCGGTGAGAGCTGGTCGAGGAATTCCTCAAACACCTTGAGCTTGAAGCAGAACTTGCGGAAGCACGGCTTGATTTCGCTTTCGAGCTTGTGGTAGCGCGTCAGCGAGCGCTTTTTGGCGGCCTCGTTGCTGTTGCGGTGCGCGTCCTTCCAGGCCTTGTCGAGGCGTTCCTCGATGCTCTCGGTCTGCTCGATGAGCTTGGGCAGGTGGAGGAAATAGGCTTCGCGGCTCTCGATTTTCTTGTCGAGCACGATGCGGTCAAAGCGCTCCTGGCGTTCGAGGAGTTTTTTCGCCAGCTCGATTTGGTAGGTCGCGGTGAAGACCGCGCTGAAGAGCACGTCGAGCGCCGTCTGCTCGGCCTTTTCGATGCGCTTGGAGATGGCGACTTCCTGCTCGCGGGTCAGCAGCGGCACCTGGCCCATTTGCTTGAGGTACATCCGGACGGGGTCGTCGAGGATGTCGAGCTGCGAGGTGCGCATCTGCTCCTCTTCGCTCTTTTCCTGGCGCTGCTTGTAGCTCTCGACTTCCTCGGCGTCGAGGATGTCGATTTCCAGGTTTTCGAGAATGTTGATGACGTTCTCGATTTCTTCCGGGTTGTTGACCTTTTCCGGCAGCGACTCGTTGATGTTCTGGACGGTCAGGTAACCCTGTTCCTTCGAAAGGCGGATGAGGTGCCGGATTTTTTCATTCAGGCGCAGGCTCTTCGGCGAATTGGGGTCGGCGGTGGCGGCCTCGATGGCGGCGCGGGTGGCTTCCTCGCGGCTCGGGATGTGGACGTGCGCCTGCGAATGGGCGACGACCACGCCGTGGGTGTGGTGGCCGTTGGTGTGCGCAACCGCCTTTTCCCCGTGGCCGTGGTCGGCCTTGGCGGCGGGCTTGGCGGATTTGGCCGGGGCGTGCGCAGCGCGAGCGGGGTGGGGGGACTTGCTTTTGGATTTCTCAGCCATGGGCCGGGGAAAAGAGGGTGGTAAAAATTAGACCGGGAAAAAGGGTGGGAGTGCCGTGGTTTCAGAGGGGAAGCTGTGGCGGCTGGCGCAGCAATTTCTGCACCTCTTTGATGCGGTGGTGGATGTCGGCAAGGGTGGTCGCGTCGCTGGTAGCGGTATTGGCAATGCGGGTTTTGAGTTCGGTGAGTTCGCGGCGGAAGTAGGTCTCAAAAATCGCTTTAATGCATTGGTTGGCGGCGGCAAACGGCTCGTCGGTTTGGAAGGGCCGGGAGCGCAGGGAGGAAATCAGTTGGCGCTCTTCGTCGGTTTCCAGCAAGTCGTCGAGGTGGTCGAGTCCCGGCCAGGCATCTTCGCGGTGGGCCGCAAGGCAGCGATCTAGGAGGAGGCCCTCCAGTTTCCGTGTATCAAGCCATTGGTGATCAATCGCATGGGCAATCGCGGGCGCGAGGTCTTCATGATGCAAAACGACCATTAATAGCTCATATTCCGCCGTTGTCAACTTGTCGTTGGGGTTTTCTTTGGAATTCTCCGAGGAGGAGGCCGGGTTATAACCTATTCTTTCGAGCGTTTGACTCAACGTCGCCCGCCGGGAGCGTTCCGCCAAAAAGCGCGCAAAGTCCCGTTCCGTGCCCGTGCGGTCCATGCCAGCGTATTTGCAAGCCTCGGCCAGGTAGTCTGCCCGCAGCATCGCCGAGTCGGTCTGCTCCAGAATCTCAAATAGTGCCCGCAGCGCCTCCCCCTTTTCACGCGCGGAGGCGTTAGGTGTGGGCAGCAACGACTTGACGGCAAACGCCATTGCCGAAAGTGAATTTTTGTCCAATGCCGTCAGAGCCGCCGCGCCTTTTTCGAGGAAAATCTCGTCGGGGTCCTCGTCCGCCGCCAGCGGCAGAAAGCGGATTTCGATGCCGGCTTTGAGCGCCAGGGGCAATGCGCGCATCGCCGCCCGTTGCCCGGCGGCGTCGCCATCGAGCAGGCAATCCACCCGCCCGGCGTAACGGCGCAGCAAAAGAAATTGGTTCTCTGTAATCGCCGTGCCCTGCGGCGCGACGGCGCTCGTCAGCCCCACCGACCAGCACCGCAGCGCGTCGAGCTGGCCCTCGACCATCACGAAGCGTCCGGCTTCACGCACCGGGGCGTGGGCGCGGTCGAGGTTGAAGAGCACGTCGCCTTTGCGAAACAGCGGCGTCTCGGGCGAGTTCACATATTTGGCTTCGCGCGACGGGTCGTCCGCCGGCGTGCGCTCCGTCTGCCGCGCGGTGAAGGCGATGACGCGCCCTTGCACATCGCGGATGGGAATCATCAGCCGCCCGCGAAAACGCGGCCGTCCGCGCGCGGGGTCGCGCTCGCCTTCGCGGTAAAAAAACAACCCGCACGCAAAAAACGCCTCGGCGGAAAATTTTTTGGTCTTCAGCAATGCCTCGAGCAATCCGCCGCCGTCCGTTCCGGCCCAGCCGATCTTAAATTCCTTGGCGAGGTCGAGGGTGAAGCGGCGCGACTCCGTCCAATACTTGCGGATGAACGCGCCGCCGTCGTCATTGTGCAAAAAGGCGGCGTGAAACTGCGCGGTCGCGGCCTCATGCAGGTCGAACAATTCCTTGCGCAACGAGCGGGCTTCGTGTGCGCCCGGCGCGCCTTCCTCGTATTCCAGCGCGATGCTGAAGCGCTGGGCCAGCGCCTCGACGGCTTCCTGAAAGCCGAGATTTTCCTTCGTCTGCACGAACTTGAAAATATCGCCGCCCTGCCCGGTGCTGAAGCAGTAGTAGAGATTTTTGCCCGGGTCCACATAGAAGGACGGGGTCTTTTCATTGGCAAACGGACTCAGCCCCTTCCACTTCGCGCCGGCCTTTTTCAGCGTCACATACGGGGCCACCACGTCATACAGGCTGACACGGGCGCGCACGTCGTCAATGGAGCTGCGTTTGATTTTGGGCACGGCAAAGGAGAGTGTATAAAGGATGCGGGATGAAGGATGAAGGATGAAATAAGGCGGCGCCCGTGAGCTTCCGGGAGGGCCCCCCCTCGGGGCTTTTCCGGAGGAGCGCCGCGGGCGCCTATCAAAAACTTGTAAACTTCCCGCCTTCACCGGGAAAAGCCCCCGGAAAGCTTTGCCAGCCCGGGACTTTTATCCTAACCTGATATCGCTCGAAGTCGCCAGGCTTCGCGGCAAACTTCCCTAATGAATATCATATATTATGAATACCAAACACTCACGGAAGGGCTTCACCCTGGTGGAAATCATGATCGTGGTGGTCATCATCGGCTTGCTGGCGGCGATGGCCATTCCGACCTTCGCCGTCGTGCGCCAGCAATCGCGCACGAAGGCGGTCGTCAACAACCTGCGCCAGATCTCCTCGGGCGCCAACCAGTACATGCTCGACAAGGGCGTCACCCAGGCCGCGTACACCGATCTGGTCGGCACGGGGACGGATAATTACCTCCGCAATGTCTCGCCGGTCGCCGGCGAGGATTACACCGCATTGACGGTTGACCAGACGGCCACGCAGATCTCCATCTCCGCGCAATCCTTCGGCACCGTAACTTACAACCAGTAACGGCGCCGGAAAAAAATGGCAGCCCGGCATGGCCTTCCGCGCAGGCGGCCATGCCGGGTGCTTGGCTTGTTTGAGTTAAGGATGGCATTGGCGGGAAGCGCCCGCTAAAACGGCGGACAGTTTTTTCCGATGCCACCGCCGACTGCAAAACCTCCGACGCGCGTCGCCGTCACCGGCCTCGGCGGTTATGCGCGCCATCACCACCTCATTCTCCAACGGCTCGAGCAAGCCGGGCTGTGCCGGGTGGTGGCCACTTGCGACCCCGCCCTCGAGCGCGCCTTGCCGCTCAGCGCGGACCTGAATCTCGCCGAACGCGGGGTCGAAATTTTTCCGGACTTTGCCGCGATGCTCGCAAAGTTGCCGGGCTGCGCCGACTGCGTCACCATTCCCACGCCCATTCACCTGCATGCGCCGATGCACCGCGCCTGCGTCGAGCGCGGCCTGCCCGTTTACCTCGAAAAACCGCCGACGCTCTGGTGGCAGGAACTGGAGGCGATGATCGAGATTGAGGCGCGGGCACGCGCCGCCACCGAGGTCGGCTTCAATTTTATCACCGAGCCCGCGCGGCGCGCCCTCAAGGCGCGGTTGCTCGCGGGCGACTTCGGCCCGCTGCGCGCGGTCGCCTTCCTCGGCTTGTGGCCGCGGCCGGCGGCCTATTTCCAGCGCAACGACTGGGCCGGCAAACTTTTCCGCGCGGGCGCGCCGGTGCCGCTGCTCGATTCGTGCGCGGGCAACGCGATGGGCCACTACGTGCAAAATCTCCTGCACTGGGCGGCCCCCGCGCCGGACGGATTCGCCACGGTCCAGGAAGTGCGCGCGAGCCTCGCCCGCGCCCACGCCATCGAAGGCATGGACACCATTTTCTCCGAGGCGGTGACCGCGGACGGTATCCGCATGCGCTTTGGCGCCACCCATGCCTGCTCGCCTGAAAACGAAGGCCACGCCGAGCACGTTTTTTGCGAAAACGCGCAGTTGCGCTATGTCACCGGCCAGGTTTGCGAAATCCGCTGGCGCGATGGCCGGAACGAAACCATCGACCTCCGCACGCAAGGCGACTGGCAGGAGCGCAACTTCCGCCGCTATTTCGATTTTCTGGCCGGCCAGCACCCGGCGCCCGTGGTGTCCCTGCGCGCCTGCCGCCCGTTTGTGGCCTGGAATGACCTCGTTTATGCCGCCACCCCCGGCATCGCCGCCATCGGCGCGAATGAAACGGATTGGCTGGCGGGCGGCACCCTTCCCGCGCCGCGCGGCCTGCCCGCCGCCTTGCGGGAATTTGTCGAACATGGACGCTGGCCGCACGAAACCGGCGCGCTGTCCTGGGTTCGGCCGCCGGGCCGCGCGCATCTCTCCGAGCTTGCGCAAGCACTGGGCAAAATCCACGCGCTGGCGAGCCACGCCCGTGCCGCCTGATTTTTTCCCGGGGGTGTTTTCGGGCCAATTCCGGGTGGGTTTTTTTACTTGAGGAGGCGGGGTGGGGCGGGCTATCCTTGTACGCTATCCAATTGGTGGTTCGCTGGTTCGCTTCTTCGCGCGCAGTGCCGGCGCGCGCAAGGTGTGATGTCCCAACTGCCCAATCTGGCGTGTCTCCATGGCCAAAACCCGCAAGGCGCTCTTCCTCGAAGTCTCCGAATATTCGGTGCTCGCCGCCCGGACGACCAACGTCGAGCCACCGATGGTGATTGAAGCGGTGAAGGAGATTCCCGCGGGCACCGTGGATGAGCTGGCCGCGCTCGTGAGCGAGATGATGGACCTGCCCTCCGGCCAATACGCGCATTCGGTGGCCTCGGTGTATCCGCTGGGCCGGTTTGTGCGCCGCAGCGTGATGGAAAACGCCAACAAGGCCAAGGACCCCGCTTTTCTCGCCGATTATGTGGGCCAGCAGTTCCAGGTTGAAGCCGCCAAGAACATGATTGCCGTGCTCAATGCGGACACCGGCCTGTTTGCCACGGCGGAGACCGGCTTCACCAAGGAGTTGATTTTTTGCGGCGCGCCCAGCGAGGAGATCCGCGAACGCCAGCAATTCCTCGTCAGCGCCGGCGTTTATCCCCACCGGTTGGAACTGGGCAGCGTCGCCACCATCGCCGGTTTGGGCAGTTACCTGGCCGCGGAGGAAATCAAAACCCCCACGCTGCTGCTGGAAATCACGCAGCAAAACTCCCAGGTCTTCATCCTGCGCGGCAACCAGCTCGACCTGGCGCGGCCCGTCCCGCAGGGGCTCAACCACATGTTCCCCATCGTGCAGCAGGAACTCGGCCTCAAGGACGAGGAGTCCGCCCGCAAGCTTTTTTACTCCAACACGTTTGATTTCACCGAAATGGGGCCGACCCTGCTCAAGAAGATGCTCAAGGAGCTCCAGTCCTCGACCGGTTTCTACGAAGTGCAGACGGGCCAGACCATCAGCCAGCTCAACCTCAGCCTGTTGCCCAAAAATCTTTCCTGGATGAGCAGCCTGCTCGCGCGCACGCTCGGCATTGACGTGCTCAAGGTGGAATACCCGGCGTGGCTGCGCGCTTACGGCATCGAGGCCGCGCCCGGCGTGGAACTCGCCGCATTGGACAGCCGCTGGCTGGGCCTGTTTGGCCTGATGTGCAAATACGAAGCCAAACCCGAGACGAAGGAGGCCGCCGGTGCTCGAGCGTAAGAAAAAAGCCGACCCGGTCCTCAACTGGCACCCGAACTTCCGGGTGGTCGAGACGCTGCCTGACATCAAGCAGGTGCGCACCGGCTTCCTGGTCAATTTCGCCGCCATCGTCCTCGCCCTCGTCGCGCTCGGCTTCACGGTCAAGACCGAAGTCGACATCCACAACCATTCCCGCGACATTGACCGGCTCAACGGCGAAATTGAAAAGGAAACCTCCGTCAACAACAAGAACCTCGCCGCCAGCAAGCAGTTCGTCAACAAGTCCAAGGCGCTCCAGTTCTCCGCCAAATTTTTCGACGGCACCCTTCCGCCGCTCGACTTGCTCGACGCCATGCTGGCGGCGCGCCCGGACAACATCCTTTTTGACGCCGTCCGGATTGATCCGATTATTCTCGAGTCCGGCAGCAAGCGCATCCCGACCCAGCGCGTCACCATCAGCGGCACGCTCGCCAGCGAATCCTCCCTCAGCCTCGATGATTTCGTGAAAAAAATTCTCGCCAACCCGGCCCTCAAGACCCGCGTCGTGGATCCGGACAAAAACCTCAAGGTGGAAAACAAGCGCGACGCCACCGCCGGGGTCTTCAAGTTCACCCTTACCCTTACCCTCAAGCCGGTATGAACTCCAAGCAGTTGCTCGCCAAGCTCAAGGCCTACCCGCTGGCGGTGGGCCTCTTTCTGGCCGCGGCCGTGCTGGGGGGCTGGACGTATTGGCGCAGCACGGGCGCCCTCGCCGACATGCAGGCGCAACTGGACGAGGTCACCCAGCAAAACGAGCTCATCTCCAAAAATTCCGCCGCCGGCGAATTGCTCAACGAGCAACTGGCCGAGCTCACCTCCGATGCGGACAAGTTTTCCGCGAGCCTCATCAATCCCGTCGAGGACATTCCCAACCAGCAGTATTTTTACGACCTCGAACACACGGCCGGGGTCGAGCAGATCGCCGATCCCATCCACACGCTGACGACCCGCGGCAAGGATCCGTCGGAACCCGCCGTCGCAACTTACACCCTCGCGGTGGCGGGGCATTGGGATAATTTGGTCTCGTTCCTTTACAGTCTCCAGACCGGCCCACACCCCTTGCGCATCACCCTCTTTCAGCTCACCAAATCGCAGCAAATTCGCGGCACCGACGCCGAACGCCTCGAGTTGAACCTTGCCGTGGAGATGCTGGGCAAATGAACTTTTTCCACTCCAACCTTCGCGACCTCGTCCGCGGGCTGCTCGCCCTCGCGGCCGGCGGCGTGCTTTTTGCGCAAACCGCGGTCGCGGCGGATGCGCCCGATGCGGCGCCGGCCCCGGCGCCCGCGAAAGCCGCGGCCGGTGGCGGAACCACCTGGTATGTTTTTTCCCCGCCCAAGGACTCCAACGAGGTGCTGGCGGCCAACTTGCGCCTGAAATTGCTGACGCTCACGAAAGCCTTCATTGATCGGGACCGCCCGGAACTGCGCACCCGGCTGATTTCCGCCGACAATCCTTTTTATATCAAGCAGGCTCCTCCCGAACCCGTCGCGGCTCCCGCGGCCACCGGCCCGGCGCAACCCGCGCCTCCGCCCAAGCTTACCGACGAAGACCGGCTCAAGGCGGTGGGTGACACGCTGCAGCCGACCGGCATCCTTGAAGGCGCGGGCAAGCGCGTGGTCACCTTCTCGGGCAGTGGTGGCGGCACCATCGAAGTCGGCCAGTCCTTCAGCGTTACCATCCAGCCGGACCCCGCGCCGGTCAGCATTCAATTGGTGGATGCCAACGACACTTCCTGCGTGCTCAAACTCAACAACACCACGGTGTCCATCAGCTACGTTTCAAAAACGTCCGGCGCCGGGCATGCACCCCCTTCCTCCACCTCGTCCCAACCCAAGAGCCGTGACTAGCGGCCCCTCCGTGCCATGAAAAACCTCCGCTCCATCCTTGTCGTGTTTTTTGCCACCATTGCCGCCGCCGTCGCCCAGGACGCGGCCACGCCGGGCCCGGCGCCCGCAACCGCGCAGGAGCCCGCATCCACCACGACTCCGACTCCCGCCCCGGAGCCGGCTCCGGCCCCCGCGGCGACCACCCCGGCCAATCCGCCGGCGCCGGCCGCTCCCGCGGAAACCAGCACCGCGGCTCCCGCCGTCACCATCTCGGTTCAAACGCCGACCGACACCACGACTTCGCCGTCGGGAGACAACACGGTGGCCAACGACATCATGCACAAGGCCAATTTCCCCAACGAGGACGTGCGCACCATCATCAGCAGCGTCGCCACGCTGTTTAATCTCAACGTCATCATCCCGGACACGCTCACCGGCACCACCACCATTCAGTTGCACGACGTCACCTGGAAACAAATTTTCCACTACGTCCTCGACCCGCTGGGCTACACCTACACCACCGACGGCACCGGCCCCAACGCCGTCATCCAAATCAAGAACAAGGCGGACGTTGCCGGCGAGCCGTTGAAGACCCTCGTTGTCCCGGTTAATTCCGCCCAGGCCGCCGACCTCGCCAAATCCCTGTCGACCTTTCTCGACACCACGTCCAAGCCCCCGGAATCCATCATTCCCGACGCCCGCACGAACTTCCTCATCATCAATGCCCACCCCGACAAGTTGAGCAGCATTCAGGAGGCCATTGACCGGCTCGACAAACCGACCCAGCAGGTCTTCATCGAGGCCAAGTTCATCGAAATCCTCGCCAACGACGACAAGGACCTTGGCATTGACTGGAACTTCAACGGCACGCCTCTGGGCTCGATGGGTTACGCCTATCAATACGGCGTCTTCGAAGGCTTGGGTGCCATCAACGGCTCGGGCGCGCTGCCCGGCAGCATCAATGGTTTTGGCGTGCCGCAACTGACCGTGGCCAACGCGACTTCGAGCGCCAACCCGGTGAACGCCCTCAACTTCGCCACGCCGGCCTCGAGCGTCAATCCCACGGTGCCGTTCCGCAAGGCGCTCGACCTCGCCTTCTTCAACCAGGCCCAATACACCGCCGTGCTGCACGCCCTGCAGACCGTCACGCACGCCAAGCTCGTGTCCGACCCGACGGCCGTCACCGTGGACAACCAGGAAATCACCCTCTACAGCGGCACCACCATCAGCGTCGTCTTCCCGTCCTTGAACAATCAGACCGGCCAGACCACCCCGGGCGAAATCAAGACTTACGACATCGGCGTCACCCTCAAGGTCAAGCCGCACGTCACCAACAACGGCTTCATCAATCTGACGCTCAACCCGATGGTCAGCCGTCTCGATCCCACGCCCGACGTCTATTATAACACCAAATACCCCCGCTTTGACACCCGCAAGCTCACGGACGCCAACGTCAGCGTCAAGGATGGCTTTACCCTCGCCATCGGCGGCCTCATCGACGACCAGGACAGCACCAGCACTTCCAAGGTGCCCTTCCTCGGCGACCTTCCCCTGATCGGCAAACTGTTTCAGACCAACGAGACCGTCCGCCAGCGCAACAATCTCATCATCTTCGTCACCGCGCGCACCCTCAGCAACGACGGCGCCAGTTATCGCGACGTGGTATCCGACGACGTCCTGTTGCGCTCGGGCATCACCGCGCCCGAAATTCCCGGTTACTATTATAACAAGCGCACCGCCGACACCCCGGGCATGGCCTATCCCTCGAAGGACGACATGAACACCATGGAGGACATTCAAAAGATGCGCGACCAGGCCGCCGAAATGCAGGCCATGCAGGGCTACCTGAACAACTTGAAGGAGGCCCAGGATGCACTCGACGCCGCGCAAAAGGGCGAGGATTCGGCCCGCAAGAACGTGAAGCCCTGATTTTTTCCGCGCGCGGGATCGCGCCTCCTTGCCAAACCGCGTCCAACGCGTTTGTGTGTCGGCATGGACTTCCGCCTCCAGGCCGAGTTCGCCCCCACCGGCGACCAGCCCGCCGCCATCGCCGCGCTCGAACAATCCCTGCGCGCCGGCCATCGCGGCCAGACGCTCCTGGGCGTGACCGGCTCCGGCAAAACGTTCACGATGGCCAACCTCGTCGCGCGCTTGCAGCGCCCGGCCCTCATCATCTCGCACAACAAAACGCTCGCCGCGCAGCTCTACAGCGAGTTCAAGGCCTTCTTTCCCGACAACGCCGTCGAGTATTTCGTCAGCTACTACGATTATTACCAGCCCGAGGCCTATGTCCCGCAGACGGACACGTTCATCGAAAAAGACTCCTCCATCAACGACGAGATCGAACGCCTGCGCATCTCCGCCACCAGCGCGCTCATCAGCCGGCGCGACGTCATCGTCGTCGCCAGCGTCTCCTGCATCTACGGCCTCGGCTCGCCCGAGGATTTTCGCGCGATGATGATTCCGCTGGCTCCCGGCGCCGAGCTTTCGCGCGAAGCTTTTCTCGAGCGCCTGGTCGAAAACCTTTACGAGCGCAACGACATCGCCCTCGAACGCGGCAAATTCCGCGCCCGCGGCGAAGTCGTGGACGTTTTTCCCGCCTACATGGAAAGCGCCATCCGCGTCGAATTCTGGGGCGGCGTCATCGAGTCCATCCGCCCGCTTGACCCGCTCACCGGCGACACCGGCGCGCCGCTGGAAAAGTTCAGCCTCTATCCCGCCAACCAATACATCACCCCGCGCCACAAACTCGAGGCCGCGCTGGCCGGCATCCGCGCGGAGCTGGAGGAACGGGTGAAGTTTTTCGAAAAAGAAAACCGCCTCGTCGAGGCCCAGCGCATCCGCCTGCGCACGGAGTATGATTTGGAGATGCTCTCGGAGATGGGTTTCTGCAACGGCATCGAAAATTACTCGCGCCACATCGCCGGCCGCCCGCCCGGCTCGCGACCCTGGTGCCTCATCGATTTTTTCCCGAAGGATTTTCTCCTTTTCCTCGACGAGAGCCACGTCACCGTGCCGCAAATCGGCGGCATGCACGCCGGCGACCGGTCCCGCAAGCAGCGCTTGGTGGATTTCGGCTTTCGCCTGCCTTCGGCCATCGACAACCGCCCGCTGAGCTTCGACGAATTTTTGTCGGTCACTGGGCAGACCGTCTACGTCTCCGCCACCCCGGCGCAATATGAGTTGAAAAACTCCGCCATGGTCGCCGAGCAACTCATCCGCCCCACCGGCCTCCTCGACCCGCCGATGGAAGTGCGCCCCATCCGCGGCCAGGTCGAGAACCTCCTTGGCGAAATCCAGGCCGCCGTCGAGAAACACGAGCGCGTCCTCGTCACCACGCTGACGAAGCGCATGGCCGAAGACCTCGCCACTTACTTGCGCGACGCCAAAATCCGCGTCGAATACCTGCACAGCGACATCGATGCCCTCGAACGCGTCGAAATCCTGCGCCGCCTCCGCGCGGGCGAGTTTGATGTGCTGGTCGGCGTCAACCTCCTGCGCGAGGGCCTCGATTTGCCCGAAGTCGCGCTCGTCGCCATTCTCGACGCCGACAAGGAGGGTTTTCTGCGCAGCGAGACGAGCCTCATCCAGACCTCCGGCCGCGCCGCGCGCCACGAGCAGGGCCGCGTCCTGCTCTATGCCGACGTGATGACCGATTCGCTCAAGCGCGCCATCGCCGTCGCCAACTACCGCCGCGAACGGCAAATCGCCTACAACGAAAAACACGGCATCACCCCGCGCGGCGTTTCGCGCGGCATCCAGTCGAGCCTGCATATTTATTCCGACGCCACGCCCGACCC
>DASZWY010000169.1:0-2725 GCA_035546135.1 Opitutales bacterium | reverse complement strand
CGCCTGCCGGCGCCCGTTTTCCGTCAGCGCCAAATCCGTGGACGACGTATGCTGGCCCGACAACGACCAGGCCGTTTCCCCGTGGCGGATGATGAATAAACGCATTTCCCAGTCTCGAGTTTGGGGCTTGAGGTTTCGAGTCTAAACGCTGGCCAAATCTTGGACCCGAAACGCCGAACTCGAAACTCGCAACCGAAAATCAATGCATTCCAAAATAATCCTCCTCCGCCTTGGGCGCCGTTGCCGGCTTGGCCGGGCGCGCCGGTTTCGCGGGGGACGCGCCATGGTACGGCACCGGCGACACCTCCGGCAGCGGCGGCGTGCCGGTGTAGGCGGTCACGATGATATGCACGCCATTCAGCTCGGTGATGCCGAACGCCTCGCGCAGCGCCTCCGCCACGCGCATCTGCAACAGGCTGGAGAACTGGGGCAGCCGCTGGCCGGGCCCGATCTTCAGCCGTACCCACACCGCCAGTTTGCCGCCGCGCGATTTAAACCGCGCATGCGGGCGCGACACCGCGCCGAAGTCCCGGGCCGTGTTCTCCACCAAATCCGCCAGCGCCGCGTGCGAGACGTGGACGTTGCCGCCCGCGTTCGCGAAAATTTTCATCGTGCGCCGCCGCCGGCGCACCACCAGGCAAACCAGCAGAATCACCAGCAGCGTGCAAATGATGATGCTGTGCTTGACGAACCACGCGTCGCTCAGCATCTCGCGGTAGGTGTCCACCGCCTCGTCGCCCGGGGTCTCCGCCGCGGCCAAAAAAGAGGAAAGCTGAAAAAGGGAAGCTGGAAAAATCAACGGCATGAAGGGTGGCGGGCTGAATGTTTGAGATGGCGGCGCGATTTTTTCATTTTCCCTCTGGCCTCTTCCCTCCCTCAGTCCGTATGCCCCTCGCGGTGCCAGTCGTGCTCGGGCAATTCGGCCTCCGGCGCGCGCACGCCCTCGATGATGACGTCAATCTTGGCCACGCGCCGCCCGGTCATGTGCTCCAGCTTGTCGCGCACGTTTTGCTGCACGCGCTCGGCCACCTTCGCCAGCTCCATGCCAAAGCGCAGCACCACGTGTACCTCGATAAAATAGCGCTCCTCGTCGTCCTCGGAGACGCGCACGCCGCGATCCCCGCTTTTCTTGGACAGCATTTCGAACAGGCCGTCCACAAAGCCGTCGTGCCCCACCGAATGCACGCCCTCCACCTCGAGCGCCGACAACCGCACGATGTTCGCGATGACAGTGTGGGAAATCGAAATCTCGTCGCGCGGGGCCGGCGCGCCGCCCAAGCCGCCGCCGCTCCGGAACGGAACGTCCACCGGGTCGCCGAGCGGGGCACTGTGCGGGTCGGTCATGGCGCAAAAGCGAGGAGGGCCATCGGAAACAATGGCCGCCTATTTATCCCCGACTTGCGCCGGCAGGTCGAGCCTGAAAGATGGCGGGCCCGCCGCGTTCGCGCCGGGACGCCAGCCCCCTTGGGAATCGCCAAGGCCAAAGCTCCGATCCAAAAATTTCAAATCTACGAATCCGCAATCGCAAAGCGCATCGCCGCCCGCGCCCCTGAATCGCTCATGGCGCCGGATGCGGGTTCGCCGAATACAAATCCTTCGGCGCGCGGTTCAGGAACTCCTCGACGTAGCGCGTCGTCGCGCGGCCCTGGCGGAAAATCGGGTCGCGCATCACCGCGGCACAGAACGGAATCGTCGTCGCGATGCCGCGGATCAAATATTCCGACAGCGCGCGGTACATGCGGTCGATGGCCAGCTCGCGCGTGCGCGCGTGGGTGATGACCTTGCCGATCATGCTGTCGTAGTGCGGCGGAATGCGGTAGCCCGAGTAGCAGTGGGAGTCCACGCGGACGCCGTGGCCGCCGGGCGGGTAATACAGGCCGATTTCCCCGGGGCTGGGCGCAAAATTGCGCGACGGGTCTTCCGCGTTGATGCGGCACTCGATGGCGTGCCCACTGAAAATGACGTGCTTCTGGTCGATGTCCAGCTTCTCGCCCATCGCGATGCGGATTTGCCGCTTCACCAGGTCCTTGTCGGTAATCTCCTCCGTCACGCCGTGCTCGACCTGGATGCGCGTGTTCATCTCCATGAAGTAAAATTCACCGTGCTTGTCCACGAGGTATTCGATGGTGCCGGCATTCTGGTAGCCCACGCTTTCCGCCAGCCGCACGGACACCTTGCCCATCGTCGCCCGCAGCCCGGGGGTGAGGAACGGCGATGGCGACTCCTCAATCAGCTTTTGATAACGGCGCTGCACCGAGCAGTCGCGCTCGCCGAAATGCAGCACCTTGCCGTGCTCGTCCGCCAAAATCTGGAACTCGATGTGGCGCGGGTCCTCGATGAACTTCTCGATGTAGACCTGCCCGTTGCCAAAGGCCTTTTCCGCCTCGATGCGCGCCGTTTCAAATTCGCGCGCGCACGACATCGCGTTGTGGGCCAGGCGCATCCCCTTGCCGCCGCCGCCCGCCACCGCCTTGATGATGACCGGAAAGCCGATTTTCTGCGCAATGGCCACGGCTTCGCGCTCGTTTTCCACCGGACCGTCGCTGCCCGGCACGATGGGCACCTTCGCCTTGCGCGCGGCCTCCTTGGCCTTCGACTTGTCGCCCATCAGGTTGATGGCCGACGCCTTCGGTCCGATGAACTTGATGTTCGCCTTCTCGCACATCTCCGCAAAGGTCGCGTTCTCGGCCAGGAAGCCGTAACCGGGGTGGATGGCGTCCACGTC
>DASZWY010000168.1:0-3090 GCA_035546135.1 Opitutales bacterium | reverse complement strand
ACGAGCGCGATAAAATGTTCGCGGCGCAGCGGCTTGGAAACGTAGGCGTCCATGCCGTAGGAAAGGCATTCCTCCTCAACGCCCTTGAGGGCGTGGGCCGTCATCGCGATAATCGGAATGTGCCCGCCGTGGACTTTTTCCTCGGCGCGAATGCGGCGGGTAGCGGTGGGCCCGTCCATGACCGGCATCTGGATGTCCGTCAGGATGACATCGTAGCCGCCCTTGCGCCATTCGTTGACGGCCTGCTCGCCGTCGTTGACGGTGACGACTACGTGGCCGCGGCGGCTGAGATGATTGCGGGCAACTTCGCGATTGATGGGATTGTCCTCGGCGACGAGCACGCGCAGGCAGCGCGCGGCGCGCGGCGCAGGAACTGCGGGAGTGGCGGGCGCCATCGTCTTTTTAAACACCGCGGCGCTGATGGCCTGGAGCAGCTCGCGCTGGCTCACCGGTTTGGTCAGCACGGCCTGGATGCCGAGGGCATCGCAGCGCTCAAGCTCGCTGGCGCGATAGGCGGAGGATAGCATCATAATGGCGGGTCCACGAAACTCGGCGCGTTGCTTCAGCAGGCGGGCGACTTCAAAGCCGTCCATTGCCGGCATGAGCGCGTCGAGCAGGATGAGGTCAAATGGCTTTCTATCCGCGACCGTGCTCGCAATCGCCGCGAGCGCCTCGGCGCCGGATGCGGCTTCCGTCACGACCGCCTGCCAGTTTTCCAGCGACGCCCGCAGGATGGCGCGATTGGTCTCGTTGTCGTCCACGACGAGGACCCGGCGGCCGCGCATCGCCTGGGCGAGCGGCTCGGTGGAGCGGAGGATGGGCGTCTCGGACTCCGGAATCTGGATGGTGAAGTGGAAGGTGCTGCCCTGGCCTTCCACGCTTTCGACCCAAATCTTGCCGCCCATCTGCTGGACGAGGCGCTGGCAGATGCTCAAGCCGAGGCCGGTGCCGCCATACAGCCGCGAAGTCGAGCCGTCGGCCTGGCGGAAGGCCTCGAAGATGATGGCTTGTTTGTCGGCGGGGATGCCGATGCCCGTGTCGCGGATGCGGAAGTGCAGCAGGTGCTGGCCGTTGGCCAGGCCGTCGTCATCCACCAGCAGGACGACTTCGCCCTTGGCGGTGAACTTGATGGCGTTGGCCACGAGGTTGGAAATAATCTGCCGCAGGCGCCCGGCGTCGCCGATGAGGCTGTCCGGCACCGCGGGGTGCGCGAGCAGGGCCAGCTCGAGGTTCTTTTCCCCGGCGCGCAGGGCGAAGGTCTTGATGGCGTCGTCGAGGCAGTCGCGCAATGAGAACGGCGCTTCGTCGAGAATGAACTTGCCGGACTCGAGTTTGGAGAAATCGAGGATGTCGTTGACGATGTCGAGCAGGGCATGGGCGGAACTTTGCACCATCCCGAGGTATTCGCGCTGCTGCTGGGTCAGCTGGGTGTCGAGGGCGAGTTCCACCATGCCGATGACGCCGTTCATGGGCGTGCGGATCTCATGGCTCATGTTCGCGAGGAATTCGCTTTTGACGCGGGCGGCGCGCTCGGCTTCGCGTTGGGCGTCCTCGGCGCGGGCTTTTTGGATTTCCAACTCGGTCGTGCGGGCCTCGAGTTCGCGGGTGCGCTCGAGGAGCCGCGTGCTGAGGCTGGCGCTGTAGAGCAGGTTGCTCGCGGCATTGGTCAGCTGGGTCGAGTCGAGGGCGCGGCGCTGGTCGAACTCAATGTCAATGACGCCGACTTGCTTGCCTTGGAACGAAACACTCAGCCGCTGGAGGCACTGGCCGGGGACGAGCAAGTCGTCCACCCAGTCCTGGGCGGAACGCGTGCGGACGACCTCCTCCGGCGTTTCGGTGGCCTTGTAGGCATTGCGCGCGAGCCAGACCCGCCGGGGCCCCTCGCGGGCCTCGAGGCGGAAGAGGCGGATGTTCAACTTGCGGCGGATTTGGTCGAGCACGCTGGCGGCGCCCTTGAGGTCGGTGACGCTGGTGATGGCGGGCTGGAAAAAGTTGAAGACGCGTTGATTCTGGCTGGCCAGCGAATCGCGGTAGTCGCGGTAATTGTCCACGTAGTTTTCCGCGCGCAACTCGGAGAGGCAGCGGGAGATGAATTCCTCGTGGCGGGCGGGGTCGGCGAGGCTGGCCTTGCCCAGCTGGAAATGATTTTCAAGCTTGGTCAGCACGCTGTGGAAATAGAGGTCGTTTTTACCGCGATAGATGAGTTCGCGCATGCCCTGGCGCAAGGTGGCCAGCGGGTTGGCGCTGCCGGCGGCGGTCAAGCCGACCAGGCGCAGTTCCTCGCTGGTGCGGTGCTGGGCGTAAGGGCCGGTGTCATCCAAACCCTGGGCAACGGTGGGCTCGATGACCGTGGGCGAACCAACGGTCTGCGGGGCCGCCAAAACGTCCGCCGCCACATCGAGCGAGCGGACGGAATGGCGGAAGCGAAAATGCGGGGTGATGATGTTGCGCGTGTCCCGGGCAAAGGGGCGGCCGGCGGCGGAAACGAGCATTGGCACGGCTTGGTAGCCGTATTCATAAAACGGCTGGACAATGGTGGTCAGCGGCGGATCCAGCAAGGCGGGGTCGCAATGTTCCCAGAAGGAAAAATTGTCGAAGCCGGTGACGGAGACATCGCGCGGCACCAACAGGCCGTGGCGCTGCAGCGCGACACACGCGCCGTGGGCGAGCAGGTCGTTGGCGCAGACCATCGCGGTGCAGCGGCTGCCACGGCGGATGAATTCCTCGACCGCGCGATCGCCGTCCGGCGTCAGCCACGCATTGGCCAGCAGAATGCGGGAGCGTTCACAGGCCAGCCCGTGCTTTTTGAGCCCGCGCACGAAACCCTGGCGGCGCAGTTCGTTCTCCGGGTTGGTGACCGGCCCGGAGACAAAGACGATGTCGCGATGGCCGAGGTGCACCAAGTAATCCACCATGCCTTCAATCGCGCCGAGATTGTCCACCGTGATATGGGCATACTCCGGGCACAAGTCATGGCCGGTAACCACAATCGGCACGCCGCGTTCGGACCAATGCGCGAGGTGCTCGACGGCGTGCTTGTCATCGGGCCGGTCAGCCAGCAAGCCATCGAGCGCGAGATTCTCAATCAGG
>DASZWY010000167.1:0-11109 GCA_035546135.1 Opitutales bacterium | reverse complement strand
TGCCGGGTTGACGCCATGCGCATTGTACCCAATCCGCCGCCCGAGGACGACGAGGCTCCGACCCCGGCGCCCGCGGCGATGAAATACCGCAACCCGGAGGAGGCCGCGCGGATTTACTTCCTGCCGAACCTGTTCACGGCGGGCAATTTGTTCTTCGGTTTTGTGGCTATTATCCGCTGCATTCAGGCGCGTTACGGCGACAGCCTCGACCCGACGCCCGGTTTCGCCAAGGCAATGTATACCGAGGCCGTCTGGTGCATTTTGTTCGCGGCCTTTTGCGACGCGCTGGACGGGCGCGTGGCGCGCCTTGGCGGCCGCGAGTCGCTCTTCGGCAAGGAATTTGACTCGATTGCGGACACGGTTTCGTTTGGCGTCGCGCCGGCGCTGATGGTGCTGTTTTTGATTCTGGGGCCGGATTTCGTCAAATACGGCGAGCTGTTCCAGCAGGTCGGCTGGCTGGTCGGGTTCATTTACCTTTTGTGTGTGGCGGTGCGCCTGGCGCGCTTCAACGTGGTCACCAATCCCCTGCTGCCCGGGGTCGCCGCGAACGCTTCGACCAAGGATTTCATGGGGCTGCCCTCGCCGGCGGCGGCGGGATTTGTCGCTTCGCTGGTGCTGGCGATGCTGCACCTGAACATCGAAAAGGACACCTTCCAGCAATTCGCGATTTTGCTGCTGCCGCTGCTCCTGCTGGTAGCGCTGCTGATGGTCAGCAACATCCCCTACCCCAGCTTCAAGCACGTGGACTGGCAGACGCAGACGAAGGCGCGGCCCTTCATCCTGTTTATCATTGCCAGCGCCATCGCCTACCGGCTGCGTTTCTACTCACCCGCCGTATTTTTTCTCGGCTACATTTTCTACGGGCTGTTCCGCGATGCCCGCCGGACCTGGGCCCGGATGCGGCGCGCGCCGAACGAACCACCCCTGCCGCCCGAACCCGACGAACCCGGCGAAGACGAGGCCTTTTGATTTTCGTGAAGAACTTGCGCACAACCCCCACATAACTGCGATTTTCCCAAAGACCCCGGGCTGCGGGTCCAGTTCTTCACGCGTTACCGGCGCGCAAAATCTTGGTGTCAGGCGTCTTTTGCAGTTGTCACGATACTGACAGGCTATAATAAGAGTAAGATAATTTATTGATTTAATCTCCCTATTCTTAATCCCTTGTTAATCCCGCGATTCAAGGTTGCCAGAACCCACCCCATCCGGCTTACTTCCGCCACATGAAGTTCAAGATCAACCGCGATCATTTCGCCACCGGCTTGCAGCAGGTGCTCAACGTCGTCGGCACCCGCGCCACGATGCCCATTTTGAGCAACGTGCTGGTGCAGGCCGAAAATGGCGCCATCGCGCTGACCACCACCAACCTTGACCTCGGCATCCGCTGCCGCATCAAGGCCGAGGTCGCGCAGGCCGGCGCGCTGACGCTGCCGGTCCGCAAGCTGTTTGAAATCGTCAAGGCCCTGCCCAACCTCGAAGTTTCCGTCGAAAGCACCCCGGGCCATCAGGCGAAGATTTCCTCCGGCGGTTCGCTGTTTCGCGTGATGGGCATTGGCAAGGAGGAGTTCCCGCAACTGCCGTCGTTCGCCGACAAGCACAAGTTCAAGCTCCCCCAGGCCGATGTTTCGCGGATGCTCAAGAGCGTCGCCTACGCGCAGTCCACGGATGAAAACCGCTACATCCTCAACGGCGTTTACTTCAATTTTGCCGACGGCAAACTGACGCTGGTGGCCACCGACGGCCGCCGCCTCGCGCTGGTCAGCCACGATGTCGAGGTCACCGAATCGAACGCGGGCAGCCTCATTCTGCCGGCCAAGACGGTCGCGGAGCTCACGCGTTTGCTCGGCCAGGGCGCCGGCGCGCAAATCACGTTCAACGACCGCCAGGCGGCGTTTGAAATCGAAATCGGCGAGGCGGCCTCCGGCAACGGCCTGGTCGAAAGCATTTACCTCGTGTCGAAAATCGTCGAGGGCAATTACCCGAATTACCGCCAGGTCATCCCCAAGGAGACCGAGCACCGGGTGAAGGTCGAGCGCGAGCTGCTGGCCGAGTGCGTGCAACGCGCGGCCATCGTGACGAGCGACAAGAACAATTCGGTGCGGCTCAAGGCGACGAAAAACCTCCTCGAAATTTCCGCGCAAAGCCCGGAGTTTGGCGAATCGCATGAAACGATGGCCATTGCCTACGCCGGCGCCGAGGTGCAAATCGCCTTCAACCCGCAGTTCCTGCTCGACCCGTTGCGCGCGCTGGCGCACGACGAGGTTTTCTTCGAGTTCAAGGACGAGCTCAGTCCCGGCATTTTCAAGACGCTTGACAGCTTCCTCTGTGTCATCATGCCGTTGCGGCTGAATTAAACGGCCGTTTCATCGTTAGGAAATAGGCTTGGAATCGGCCCCGGGAGCCGCCAAGCTCGATGACCCGGGCCATGTCTGAGTATCTCATCGCGTTGTGGTTGCTGGTGGCGCTGTCCATCGGCCTGGCGTATGCGCAATATACGCTGGCTTCGCCCGTGGTCGCGATTGCGGGCCACTGGGTGCGGTGGCTGTTGTTCTCCTGCGTGTTTGTCTTTGCGGGCGATTATTTTGAGAGCGACCGGCCCGCGTGGCTCTGGTTTGCCACGGGCTTTTTGCTCTGGCCGGTGCTGGAGACGATGTATTCGTGGCTCAACATCACCGCGCTGAGCCACAGCACCCTGCCGCTGTTTCCGCGCTTCAAGGTCAACCGCGATGGCGACGCCTGGCCCAACCAGAGCCGCTTCATCGCCCTGCGCGACTGGCTGCGCGAGGAAAAATTCATCCTCGTGCAATCGCTCAAGGCCGACCTGTCCGAGAGCCTGGCGTTGCGCGTCTCGGTGTTCAACGACGCGGACGCGCGCATCCGCCTGCAGGTGATGTTCATCCCGCAGTCCACGGGCAACGTGACGATGTGCACGGTGTACACGTCCATCACGCAGACGGGCGTGCGGCTCGTCACCGACAATATTTACCTGCCCTTCGGCGGGTTTTATCCGGCGGATTGGGAAGTGGAGCGCCATCCATGGGTGCGCTCGCCGGAGGCGCTGATGTGCATCCACCTGCGCCGGCTCGCCGCGCGGCCCGAATTGCTGGTGCCGTTTGTGGACGACCCGGTGAACGACCTCAATTACCAGCAGCAAATCCTCGAGCGCACGAACACGGATTCCGGCATCCTCTTCCCGCGCAGCGAACACGAGGAGCACGGCATCCTCACCTGGGAGGGCCGCTACCGCGTGTGGAAGGAAGCGTGGCTCCTGAGCTACTTTGGCTGGCCGCGCCGGTATTGATTTTGCGCCCTAGGGCGCCGGCGCCCCTTGCTGGATGATGTTTTGCAGGGCAGTTTGCTGGGCCGCGGTCAGGCCGGTCAGATTGCCCATGAGCCCTTGCACCGCCTGGGCGGCGGCGGTGGGATTGCTGGCCGACCATTGCCGCGCGAGACTGACGACGTGGTTGTTGCGCCCCGCCTGATTGTTTATCGAGAGCGCCCAGTTCATGGCGGCCGCGGGGTCATTCTTGCCCACGCTGTCCACGATTTGCGCGACGGCGTTGTCGCGCGGCAGGCCGGCGGGCAGCGTGTTGACCCATTGCGACGCGGCATTGGGATCCTGGGCCAGCCAGCTTTTGGCGACGGCGGCGGTGGCGTCGTTGAGGCTGGTGCCCCGCGGCATATCGGCCAGCGCGGCGGCGGCTTGGGCCGGTTGTTGGGTGGCCCATTGCGTGATGACGCTCACCATCGTGCTGCCGCGGCTGCTGTCGGCCAGTTGTTGAAGATTGTTCCAGGCCGTCTGCGGGTCGCTTCGCGCTTGTTGAATAATAATGGATTTCATCGCGGAATTTTGCGTGTCGCCCGCGGGCAGGGTTTGCGCCCAGGCCATGGCTGCTTGCGGGTTGCCGTTCGCCCATGCGCTGGCCACCTGCTGGACGATGGCGCCAAAGGACGGGTCACCGACGAGACCCTGAATGCGGGTGGCGACTTCCGCGGGATTGTTCATGGTGGCCATGCCCAAGGTCTCGGTGATGGCGGTGGTGCGCAAGGCCAAGTTGTCGGTAGGCAAGGACTGCGCCCAAGCCAGGGCGGCCTTGGGGTCCAGTTGGGCCCACTGAAACGCCAGCGCGGGAATGGCGTTGTTCGCAATGGCCGGGTCGGCATGCGCAAGATAAGCGGCGGCGGTGGCGGGGTCACTTTTGCCGAGGGCTTCCAGGGCGTTTTCGGCGGCTGTGGCTTGGGTCGCGCCGGAAAGATTTTTATCGGCCCAATCGAGCAGGCTGGCGGGGTCTTCCTGCGCCCAGATGGCGGTGACCGTTTTGAGCAAGGTGTCGCGCGAGGGGCCGGTGGGAAGGTCTGACGCGAGCGCGGCGGCGGCGGCGGGGTCTTGCTGGGCGGTGGCTTGAATCACGGAATTCACGGCGCCGTTCTGCGTGGGGCCGGCGGGAAGTGTTTTCGCCCACGCCATCGCCGCGGCGGAATCCTGCGCGGCCCAGACGGCGGCGAGGCCCTGCAGGGCTTGCGTGCGCGTGGCGCTGGCGGGCAGATTGAGCGCGGCGGCCGAGGCGGCGGCGGGGTCCTTGCCGGCCCAGCTCGAAAAGATGGTGGAATAAAAATCGGCCGATTGCTGGCCGGGCGGCAACGCGTGCAGCGCGGCAAAAGCGCCGGCGGGATCCTCCTTGGCATAATTGCTTATGACCGCATTCATCGCATAGCCGCGGCCGGCGTCATTGGGAATATTGGCCAGCGCCGCGAGCGCGGCGGCGGGATTGCGCGCTGAGTAGGCGTCGAATACCTGCTCCAAGCCCATGGATTTCACGCGGGCGTTGGCCGAGGTTTGCAGCCAGTCCAGCGCGGATTTCGGGTCCAGCTCGCCCCAGCGGTTCAACAGCGCGGTGAGCGCGCGGTAGTCCCCGGCGTTCAGGCCCTTGCCGCCGATGTCTTTCGCCAGCGCTTGGATGGTGCCGAGGTCGAGCGTGGCGATGTAAGCAAGCATCGCATCGCGACTTTTGCCCATGCTTTTGGCGTGCAGGGTGGCCTCGAGGCCTGCCCGGGCCGTGGCCAGTTCGGCCGCGGAAGGCGGCCCATGCCGGACGGGAGTGTCCGGCTTAATCGGGGCGGGCGCGGCTTGGCCGCTGGAGGTCGCGCGCGCGCCATACCAGCCCGCGCCAAACATCACGGCGATGGCCAGCATCTGAAAAGCGAGGGCCTTGACGGTAAAACCGGCGCGGGAGGTCATGGATGAAGAAATTTAAAAAGGGCCGCGGCCAACTTTTCACTCACGGATTCGCGCTTGGGTTGGCGATGTCCTGCAATTGCGTGCGCTGCGCGCGGGTCAGGCCGGTGAGGGCATCCAGCGCGTTCTGCGCGGCGGCGGCCGCGGCGGCCGGGTTGGCGGCGGCCCATTGCCTGGCCGCGTTGATCACCTGGGTGTTGCGGGTCGCGGGTTTGGCGATGGTGGTGGCGTAGTTGAACGCGGCCGCGGGGTCGGTCTTGCCGACGGCGGTGACAAGTTGTACGACCGCCCCGTCGCGCGCATCGCCTTGCGGCAGCGAGGTAATCCACTGGGTGGCGGCGGCGGGGTCTTGCGCGAGCCAGTTTTTGGCCACGGCGTTGGTGGCGGAATTGGCGGTGGCGCCGCCGGGCAAGTTGGGCAACGCCGCGGCGGCTTGCGCGGGTTGCGCCGCCGACCAGGAGGTGATGACTTGGCCCATCGCCTTGTCGCGGCTGGCATCGGGCAATTGCTGTGCGGCGGCCCAGGCGGAGGCCGGGTCCACTTTCGCCAGTTGCGAAACGGCGGCGGATACCGCGTTGTTCTGCGCGTCGCCCGCCGGCAAATTTTGGGCCCACTGGAATGCCGCCTGCGGATCCACGGCGCCCCAGCTATTCACCGTCTGGATGGCAAGGTTGCCAAAGGAAGGGTCGCCCGAAAGCGTTTGCACATACGCGGCGGCGGCGGCGGGGTCGGTGCTGGTCAGGCCGCCCAGGGCTTTGGCAATGGCCGAATTGCGCACGGCCAGGTTGTCCGCCGGCAGCGATTGCGCCCACGCCATCGCGGCTTGGGGGTCTTGTTTCGCCCAGCTCGCGGCGAGCGCGGGGATGGCGTCATTGGTGATGTTGGCGTCGTTGAGCTTCGCCAGGTAGGCGACGGCGCTGGCGGGGTCGGTGGCGCCCATTTGCGACAGGGCGGACTTCACCGCGGTGTTGTAATCGGCGCCGGTGTAATTTTTGTCCGCATAGGCCAGCAGCCCGGCGGGGTCTTGCTGCGCCCAGTTATTGGCGACGTAGGTTTGAAAAAGAAAATCATGCATCTGGTCCTTCGGCAAATTCGCCATGGCGGCGGCGGCGGCCTGGGGGTCCGTTTCGCCAAGGGATTGGACGACGCCCTGGAGGGCGGAATTTTTTTCACCGGGATTGGCCAGGCCGTTGGCCCAGGCCATGGCGGCGCCGGGGTCATGATTGGCCCAAGTGCTGGCAACATAGCGCATCGACATCGAGCGGCCAAACCCATCCGGCTCCTTCAGCACTTCGGCGGAAGCCGCCACGGGGTCTTGCTCGGCCCAAATTTCATACACCGCGAAAGCGTAAGCCTGGGTGTTGCTGTTGGGAGGGAGGTTTTTCAACGCGGCGAGCGCGGCCCGCGGATCCTGCATGGCATAAGTATCCACCACCACCGCTTCCGACATGCCATGATTGAAGCTGGCATGCAAATTGGTCAGGGCAGTGAGCGCGGCGGCCGGGTCGCTGGCGGCATACGCGTCAAAAATCTGCGAGGTCAGCTGGCTTTTCAATTGCGGGTTCTTGAGGGTTTGCATCCACGTCAGTGCGGCTGACGGGTCGGATTCCGCCCAGTGATGGACCAAAAGCGACATCGCGATGGTGTTGTCGCTGCTTGGCTTGGTGGCAAAATCGGCGAGCAAGGCCTTGGTTTCGTCGGGGCTGAGGCCCTCGATCAAATCGGTTATTGCGCGCTGCCTCTCGAACCAGCCGCGTAGGTGAATCGCACGCAGCAAAGCCGCCTTGGTTTTGGCGAGTTCGGCGGCGGTGGGCGGGCCGGGGGGCTTGGCCGCCGGGATGGCGGTGGCCTTTCCCACGGTCGAAGTTGCCGGGGTGGAAGCAGATTCCGCCCCATACCAGCCGGCGGCGAACGCCGCGCCGAGCACGGCGATTTGCCAGAAAGCGGTAATTCCGCGGCGGGGGGTGGCACCGGTGGACATGGGGGCAAAATAGATTTTAGCAATCCAATGGCAAATTAAATGGCACCCATCACGACTTGCTTGAGTGCTTCATAATGTGACCAGGCTCCCCATAAGAATGCCGATTTCGGCAAAAAGTTTGAAAAAAGTGGATGGGCGGAGAAAACTGTGCCCGAAAGAGCACCGGCCCAAAATAAATGCCGTGGGCGCCGGAAACCTGAAAAATGTCCGGAAAAATTCGCGAAAGCGGGCATACGCCGGGGGGAAATGGGATGCCCCGCAGCGCCTTTGACCTTGCCAAAGTGGGGCGGCTCGCTACACGCTTGCGGCATCATGACTGCCCGCGAAATACCGCCCGTCCGCTTCGACGATGAGGACGAGGACGAACCCGCAACGCCGCCCGCCGTGCCCGCGCCGGACGCCGAACCGAAGGGCTCGCCCATCGGCGCGATGCTCCAGCGCAAATTCCTCGAACAGCGCAAGGTGACCCTCTGGGGCGAGGTCAACGACCGCTCCTGCCGCGACGTTTCCGAGAAGCTGCTTTATCTCGAGGCCGACGCCCCGGGCAAGGACATCACCTTCTACCTGAATTCCCCCGGCGGCTCCATCACCGCGGGCATGGCGCTGTTTGACACCATGAAGCTCATCAGCTCGCCCATCACGGTCATCGTGACCGGCATGGCGGCGAGCATGGGCTCGATTCTGCTCTGCGCGGCGTCCAAGGGCCGGCGGCTACTGTTCCCGCACGCCCGCGTGCTGATCCACCAGCCGCTCATCATGGGCCGCATCGTGGCGCCGGCGGTGGACATCAACATCCAGGCGCAGGAGATGGAAAAAATCCGCGAGGAGCTGAATAAAATCCTCGCGGCCGCCTCGGGCCAGCCGCTGGAGAAAATCCGCCGCGACTCCGACCGCGACTTTTATCTCAACGCCAGGGAAGCCATCGAATACGGCTTGGCGGACGCGATTGTGGAGAAGCTCTAACGCCGGCGCCAGTTACTTGGCGGCGGTGGCGTCGGGTTTGGCGGCGGCGGGCTTCGCGTCCCCGGGCTTGGCAATCACGGGCGGATGGTCATCCGCCAGGTTGTTTGCGACGTATTTGGGGTCGGCCGGCTCGACCATCTTGCCCTTGGCGCTGAGCAACGCGTTAAACGGGCTGTTCTTGAGCGCCCGGAGCCCAGAGACCACGGCTTTCGCGACGACTTCCGCGCCGGCGGGCGTGGTGTGGTTGTGGTCGAGGTAATTGGCCTTCGCGGCTTCGCGTCCCATTTTTTCGAGCGCGAGGGTCTCGATGTTGGTCAAATCCACGACGGGCACGTGCAGCTTCGCGCCGACGGCCTTGGTCCATTCGGGATATTTGCCCCAGTTTTTGTGGTCAATTTTGTCCTCGGCGGGGTCATAGTCGTCCGCCTGCGCAACGATGTCGGCGTCCTTGAAGGTCGCCTTGGGATTGGTCCAGATGTTGCGCGCGGTGACGGTGAGCAGCACGACATGGGCGCCTTTGGCGAGGGCGTCGGAGGCCATGGTGGACATATACCAGCCGTAGGTGTGCGCCTGGGATTCCTGCTTGGTGCGCGGATCGGTGCGCGTGTGCAAATCGTCGTCAAGCCCGGGCGGGGTCGCGAGGCCGCCGTCGTTGATGCCGAAAACAATCAGCACGTAGTCGCCGGGCTTGATTTGCGGGAGCACGGCCGGCCAGTCGCCGTTGAAATAGGTGAGGCTGGAGGTGCCGCCGTGGGCGACGTTTTTCACCGTGGCCTTCGCGGGGTCAATGAACGCCTCGATGGCGGTGCCCCACCCCAGCGCCTGGCCGTTGTTTCTGACGGTCGAGTCACCACACGTAAATATGGACGGAATCCCCTCGGGCGCTTTCGCCGGCGTGGCGGACGAAGCCGCGGGTGCGGAGTCTGCGGGGGCCGCCGAAGCCGCCGGTGTGGCAGGGCCTTCCGACGCGCGCAGGGCGGCGGCGCCGAGCAGAATGAAAGATAACCAATGGCCAAGGAGGGATTTCATGGGGCGGGGAAGCTGGGGTGAGGGGAAATTGGGGGAGGGATGGAATCATGGCGGGTTTTTTTGCCGCAAACAAGGCAATTGGCGCCCTCTGATTTTCGCGTGCGGGGGCTGGCTTTTCCCCGGAATTGCTGTATACTCAAGGCTGGTGGCGAGTTCGCCGGCGCTTGTCCCTAACTCTCTGTGAAAAAACTCGATTTGCTTACCTTGGGTGACGAGCTGCTGCTCGGCCTGCGACTGAACGCGCATTTGGATTACCTCGGCGGCGAGTTTGCCCGGCACGGCCTGCCGCTGCGCCGCAACCTCGTCGTCCGCGACGACCCCGCCGAACTGGAAACCGCCATCCGCGACGCGTGGACCACCGCGGACGTGGTGGTGACCACCGGCGGCCTCGGGCCAACCTCCGATGACAACACCCGCGAAGCGGTGTCCCGCGTCTTGGGCGTGCCGCTCGAATTTGACCCGGAGGCCGAGGCCGCGATTGCCGCCCGCTTTCTGCGCAGCGGCCGCCGGCTGACGGACCTCGACCGCCGCCAATGCTACCGCCCGCAGGGCGCGCAATTGCTGCGCAACCGTTTTGGCACCGCGCCGGGCATCTATTTGGAAAAGGCCGGCAAGATTCTCCTCATGCTGCCGGGGCCGACGAACGAGCTGCGCCCGATGTTTGAAAACGAAGCGTTGCCGCGCCTGCAAGCCGCGGGCGTGCTCACGCCGGACGAGGCGTATTTGCAACTGCGCACGGCGAGCGTGCCCGAAATCCAGGTCGAGCAGCGCATCCGCCCCGTCGTGGACAAATATCCCGGCCTCGGCCTCGCCTTCTGCGCGCATCAGGGCCAGGTGGACGTGCGCATCGCGCCCGGCGCGCGCGACTATGGCCCGCAGCAACTCCAGGCCATTGGCGAGGAAATGCGCGCAGTGCTCGGCGAGGATTTCGTCTGCTTCGGCCATGACTCGCTGGCAAAAGTCGTGCTCGATGAATTGCGCGCGCGCTCGGCGACGCTGGCGGTCGCGGAGTCCTGCACCGGCGGTTTGCTCGCCAATGTTTTGACCGACATTCCCGGCGCCTCGACGATTTTCCTCGGCGGGGTGGTTTCCTACGCGGACGACGCCAAGGTGCAGATGCTCGACGTGCCCGAGAGCATTCTCGAGCAACACGGGGCGGTTAGCGCCGAGACGGCGGTGGCGATGGTCACCGGCGCGGTTGAGCGGTTTGGCTCGGATTACGCGATGAGCGTCACTGGCCTGGCCGGGCCGGGCGGCGGCTCCAAGGATTTGCCGGTCGGCACGGTCTTTCTCGGCTATTCGTCGCCCTGCGGCGCTTGGTCGCGGCGGCTGCACATCCACGGCGACCGGCTGACCGTCAAGGCTCGCGCCGTGCACGGCGCGCTGGACTGGATGCGCCGCAAGCTGCGCAAATACAAAGCCGCAGACCTCGCCGCAACGGGCGTCGGCGCGAACGCGTCAGGCTAAGCGGGGCAATGGCCCGCGTTTAAAAAAACCGGATGGCCTTGGACGGGCTGGCGGCCGCCGCGGCTTGGGCGGCGTGCTCGGCGTCGGTGCAGGACGCATTCGTCGGCGCGTCGGCGGCCACGTCGGTCGGCTGCACGAGGCCGTTGGCGAGCATATACTGCTCGACCTCTTCGCCGGAGATGTCGGCGAGCATGACGCCGTCAATCTCGACGCAGGGCGAAAGGGGCTGGCCGGATTTTTGCACCATCTCCGCGTAAATCGCGCGGTCGTTGATGATGTCGAGGTCCTCGTAGGCGAGGCCGTATTTTTTGAAGACGGCGCGGACGCCGCGGCTCCAGCCACAGGTGGGTTTCAGGTAGGCGCGAATTTGCATGATGGTCTTTAAGTGAAGGAGTATAGCGCATTTTTGGCGTTAGCACAAGGACGGCCTGGC
>DASZWY010000166.1:0-29285 GCA_035546135.1 Opitutales bacterium | reverse complement strand
CACCTGCGGATTCTTTATGTGGGCTCGCTATCCGAACCCCGCGGCACCGCCTTTGCGCGCAAGCTGCTGGAAGCCGCCGAAGAGGTGCGGGTCGTCATGGCTGGCTGGCAATATGACGAGGAGTCGAAGGCGCTGGCCCGCCATCCCCGCGTCGAATGGCTCGGCACCATCCCGCAAACGCAGATCATCGCGCAGGCCACGGGCTGTGACTTCATCCTGTGCCATTACCCGCCGACGAACGTGAACAACATTTACGCCAGCCCGAACAAAATTTACGATGCCATTCAGGCCGGCGTCGCGGTCGTCATCAACCCGGAGGTCAAGGTTTCCCGTTTTGTGCGAGAGCACGGCCTGGGGGTGGTGCTCGATGCCTATGAGCCGGCGGACTTTCGCGCCGTCGCGCAGTCGTTGCGCCTTTTTAAGGCCGCTTACCGGCCCGACTCCGCGCTCGCCACGCAATTCATCTGGGAATCGGTTGAAGACCGGTTGCGGGCGGCCCACCAGCCCCCCGCCGGCTGACAGACAACCGGATTGTAACGCCCGAAGTAATCCACAATCATCCCCGTTTTCCTCCGCTGATGAAACAAATCCTCCAACACCTTGGCAGCGGCGAGACCATGCTGGTCGAAGCGCCTGCGCCCGGCACGCCTGCCGGCGCCCTCCGCATCGCGACGCGCGCCAGTCTTGTGTCGCTTGGCACTGAGCGGATGTTGCTCGAATTCGGCCGCGCCAACCTGCTGCAAAAGGCCCTTCAACAACCGGAGCGGGTGAAACAGGTTCTGGCCAAAATCAAAACCGAGGGACTTTGGCCCACCGTCGCCGCCGTGCGCTCAAAACTCGATGAGCCGATTGCGCTGGGGTATTGCAACGCGGGCGTGGTGCTCGAAGTTGGCGCGGGCGTGACCGGCTGGTGCGTGGGCGACCGGGTGCTTTCCAACGGCCCCCATGCCGAAGTGGTGGCCATTCCGGCGAATTTATGCGCGAAGATTCCCGAGGGTGTTTCCGACGCTCAAGCGCCATTTGCCGTCACCGGCGCCATTGCCCTCCAAGGCATCCGCCTGCTGCAACCCACGCTCGGCGAAAACTTCCTGGTCACGGGCCTGGGGCTGATTGGTTTGCTGGCGGTGCAATTGCTGCGCGCCCATGGCGCCCGTGTTTTGGGCGTGGATTTCGATTCCGCCAAATGCGCGCTGGCCCGGCAATTCGGCGCGGAAACGGTGGATTTGTCAAAGGGCGGCGAGGTGTTGGCGGCGGCCCGGGCATTTTCCAACGGTCGCGGTTTGGATGGCGTTCTCATCACGGCTTCCACGAAAAGCAGCGCGCCGGTGGCCGAGGCGGCCCAGGCCTGCCGCAAACGTGGCCGAATCGTGCTGGTGGGTGTGACCGGCCTCGAACTGAACCGCGCGGATTTTTACGAGAAGGAATTGTCCTTTCAGGTTTCCTGCTCCTACGGTCCGGGCCGCCATGACCCGGAATACGAAGACAAAGGCCATGACTATCCGTTGCCGTTTGTGCGCTGGACCGAACAGCGCAACTTTGAGGCGGTCCTCGGGCAGATGGCCGCGGGCACGGTGCAGGTCGAGCCGTTGATTTCCCACCGTTTCCCGTTCCCGGCGGCGCTGACCGCCTACGAAACGGTGGCAGCGGGCTCGGCCATGGGCATCCTGCTCGAATACGAAGCCCCGCCGGCCAGTTGGCAAATCCCCGACGCGCGACAGATCAAACACCTTCCGGCGGCGACCGCCAAGGCAGCGACGCCGGTTATCGGCGTGCTGGGCGCGGGCAATTTCGCGGCCCGCGTCCTGCTGCCGGCGCTGGCGCAAGCCGGCCCGCTTCGTTGCAAAACCATCGTTTCCGGGGCCGGGGTCTCCGCCGTCCGCGCCGCGAAAAAATTTGGTTTTGAAAATTCCTCCACCGACCCGGCCACGGTTTTGGCCGACCCGGAGATCAACGTCGTTTTCATTGCCACGCGGCATGGTGCGCACGCCCGCCAAGTGCTGGCCGCGCTGGCCGTCGGCAAGCATGTCTTCGTCGAAAAGCCGTTGTGTCTCACCGAGGACGAACTGGCCGAAATCGAATCGGCCCTTGTTTCCGCACGCTCGCTCTTGATGGTGGGCTTCAATCGGCGCTTCTCACCCTATGCGGTGAAAATCAAAGCCTTGCTCGAGGCCACCCCGGCCCAACGCGCGATGGTTTATACCGTCAATGCCGGCGCCATTCCCGCCATCCATTGGACGCAGGACCGCGCGGATGGCGGCGGCCGCATCGTCGGCGAGGCCTGCCACTTTGTGGATTTGTTGCGATTTTTCGCCGGTGCGCCGATGGTTTCGGCCCAGGCGGATTATCTCGGCGGCGCGGATGGCCGCCTCGGCGATGTCGCGAGCCTGCACCTGCGTTTTGCGGATGGCTCGCTCGGCACGGTGCATTACCTGGCGAACGGGCATCCCGGCTTCCCCAAGGAGCGCCTGGAGATTTTTTCCGCCGGTCGGGTACTCCAACTCGATAATTTCCGCAAACTCACCGGCTGGGGCTGGGATGCCTCCTTAAAAACCAGCGAACCCGAAAAAGGCCACACCGCCGAAGTGGCGGCCTTTCTCGAGGCTGTCCGCAGTGGGAAATCTTCGCCCATTCTTCCCGCGGAAATTTTGGAGGTCAGCCGCGCGGCCATTCAACTGGCGAACGGCGTCGCGCCGGCGGCAAATTGAATCCATAATCCATGCCCAAGAAAAAAATCGCCATTGTGGCCGGGACGCGTCCGGAAGTCATCAAGCTCGCTCCGGTTTGCTTTGCCCTGCGGGAAAGCGCCACCCTCGAACCCGTGCTGCTTTCCTCCGGCCAGCATCGTGAAATGCTCGACCAGGCGTTCGGGGTATTTGGGCTGCGGCCCGACCGCGATTTGCATTTGATGCAACCGGGGCAGACGTTGCCCGATTTGACCGCCCGGGTGGTCACCAGCGTCAGCGCCGCGCTGCGGGAAATGAAACCCGCCGCGATTCTCGCCCAAGGCGACACGACCACGGTGCTCGGCGCGGCGCTCGCGGCATTTTACGAGCGCGTGCCGCTCGGCCATGTCGAGGCGGGGTTGCGCACCTATAATTTCGAGGCGCCCTGGCCGGAGGAGATGAACCGCCGTCTTGCCGACCCGATTTCGCAATGGTGCTTTGCCCCGACGGAATGGAGCGCCGGCAACCTGCGCGCCGAGCGCATTCCGCCCCAGCGCATTCATGTCACCGGCAACACCGTGGTGGACGCGCTCCTGTGGGTGCGCGAGAAATTGCGGCGCGCGGCGCGCACCCCGGCGGAAATCGCCGCCCGGTGCAAAGTGCCGGGGGACTTTGCGAAACAATACTTCAGCGGCGCTGGGCGCTTCGTGCTCATCACCGGCCACCGACGCGAGTCCTTCGGCAAAGGCTTTGAAGACATCTGCCAGTCCATTGCCGAGCTGGCCGCCCGTTATGCCGATATCGGGTTGCTGTATCCGGTGCATCTCAACCCGAACGTGCAGGAACCCGTGCGCCGCCTGCTGGGCCACAACCCGCGGGTCGCGCTTATCCCGCCGGTGGACTACGAAGATTTTATCTGGTTGATGGACCGCTGCCACTTTGTGCTGAGCGATTCCGGCGGCGTGCAGGAGGAAGCGCCGAGCCTCGGCAAGCCGGTTCTCGTCATGCGCGAGACCACCGAGCGGCCCGAAGGCGTTGAGGCGGGCACCTGCCGCCTCGTGGGCACCGACCCGGCGCGCATTTTGCGGGAAGCGGCGTTGTTGCTGGAGAATTCCACGGAATATAACACACGCGCGCGCCTGCAAAATCCCTATGGCGACGGCCAGGCCAGCCGCCGTATCCGTGAAATTTTGGAACAATCCCTCGCCTGATTTTATCATGAACGACGACATTTGCGTCCTGGGCCTCGGCTATATTGGCCTGCCCACCGCCTCAATTTTCGCCACCCGCGGCAAAAAGGTCCTCGGGGTGGACGTGGTACCGCAGGTGGTCGAAACCATCAACGCCGGGAAGATTCACATTGAGGAACCGGATTTGGATGTGCTCGTCCGCGCAGCAGTGCAGAGCGGCAATCTCCGCGCCGCCCGCCAACCCTCGCCCGCGGCGACTTATATCATTGCCGTGCCCACGCCGTTTCGCAAAGAGGCCGACCAGCGTAAAACACCGGACCTTGCTTTTGTCGAGCAAGCCACGCGGTCCATCGCCCCCGTTGTTCCTGCCGGGGCGCTGATAATTCTCGAGTCCACCAGCCCGGTTGGCACGACGGAGAAAGTCCGGGACTGGTTGCGGGAGGAATTGCAGCGCTTGCGAAAGCCTGAGGCCATGTCCCTGGGCGCTTCGCTGCGCTTTGCCCATTGCCCCGAGCGCATCCTGCCCGGCCAGATGCTGAAGGAGTTGGTCGCCAACGACCGGATTGCGGGCGGGTTGACACCGGAGGCCGCGACTGCCGCCCGCGACCTCTACCGCGCTTTCTGCACGGGCGAAATTTTTCTCACCGACGCGCGCACCGCTGAACTGGCCAAGCTCACGGAAAATTCCTTCCGCGATGTGAATATCGCCTTCGCCAACGAGCTTTCGCTGGTTTGCGAGAAACTGGACATCAACGTCTGGGAACTGATTCGCCTCGCGAACCGGCACCCGCGCGTGAAAATTCTCCAGCCCGGCCCCGGGGTCGGCGGGCACTGCATCGCGGTGGACCCCTGGTTCATTGTGGACGCCGCGCCCGATGAGGCCCGGCTGATTCGCACCGCCCGCGAAGTCAACGACTCCAAACCCGAGCGCGTGCGGGAATGGATTCGCCAGGCGGCGGCGCAATTTCCCCAGCCGGTCATCGCTTGCTTCGGACTCGCCTTCAAGGCGGACGTGGACGACTTGCGGGAAAGTCCGGCGGTGGAGATTGTCGAACACCTGGCCCATGACGACCTCGGTGAAATTCTCGCCGTGGAGCCCCACATTAAAATGCTGCCCAACCCGCTCGCTGCGGGTGGCAAAGTAAAATTGGTGGACGCGTCCACCGCCCTGGCGCGGTCCAACGTGGTGGTCTTGCTGGTCAGCCACCGGGTGTTTGGCGACATTGACCGGAAAAAGCTCGAAGGCAAAGCAGTGGTGGACACGCGTGGATTCTGGAAATGAATTTTTTCCGCAAAGCGGGGTTGATTTTACGGTTTCTTGGGCCGGGGTGGGTGGCCTTCCGCCTCCGCTACGCCTTGCGACTGCGCCTCGGCGTGATGAAGCGCCGCGCGCCGTTGCGGGCTTGGGAGCAAGTCGAGGTTGACGCGTTTTTGCCGGAATGGCTGTGTGCGCCGGAGTTTCCCGCGGCTGGCCGGGGGTGGGGGAACCGGTGCGTGACCGAAGCCGATGGCGTGGCGCTGGGTGAATTCGTTTTCTTTTCCCACCATCTCAAACATTTGGGCATGCCGCCAGACTGGCATAAAAATGCCTTTACCGGCCAGACGGCGCCACGCGGACGCCATTGGTCCGAGCTGGGCGATTTTGACTTCGGCGACATCAAGGCAATTTGGGAGCCGAGCCGCTTGGCCTGGGCATTCACACTGGCCCGCGCTCATGCCCGCACCCGCGAAGCACGAATGGCCGAGTTGTTTTGGAAACTTTTGGAGGATTGGTGCGCGCAGAATCCACCCAATGCCGGGGTAAACTGGAAATGCGGCCAGGAATCCGCCTTTCGCCTGTTCGGCGCCACTTTTGCCCTCGCCGAGTTCGGGCGCCTGCCTACGGCCACGCCCGCCCGCCGGCAATTATGGTCGCGCTTCGTATTGGCGACCGGCCGGCGAATCGCCGCCAATCTCGACTACGCGCTCAGCCAGTCCAACAACCACGGAGTGAGCGAGTGTAGCGGGTTGCTGACGGCGAGCTTTTTGCTGGCCCCGACGGAGGAGACCCGCGTCTGGCGCGAACGAGGCTGGCGGCACTTGCGCGAGCAACTCGCTGATTTGGTATATGCCGACGGCGGTTTTTCCCAGCACTCGCTGGTCTATCACCGGGTTTTACTGCACGATTTGTATTGGATGATTTCGCTCTGTCGCCGGGCCGGTGAAACACCGCCGGACTGGCTGGAAAACCAGGCGCGAAAAGCTTTGGCATTCTTGTCCGCCATGGTGGATCCGCAATCCGGCGGCGCGCCGCTCTACGGGGCAAACGATGGCGCGAGAGTTCTGCCGCTCGAGGAGGGCGCGTTTGATGATTTTCGCGGTACGGTGCAGGCCGGGGAAGTGTTGCTCAACAACCGGCGCGTTTATCCCCCGGGCCCATGGGATGAAGCCGCCTTTTGGCTGACTGGCCAGAGTCCCGACTACCTGCCGTTGTGCAAGGAAGCGATGCCGGAGCGCTGGCACGTGCCCAACGCGGGCTGCTGCCAGTGGACTTCCGGCGAGGCCCGCTTGTTTCTGCGTTGTCCCACGCATTTCCGCCATCGTCCGGGCCAGGCCGACATGCTCCATGCCGATGTCTGGTGGCGCGGCCGGGCGATGGCGCATGATGCCGGCTCCTACTCGAACAATGCGCCACCGCCGCTGGGCAACGCTTTCGGCCAGGCGGCGATGCACAATGTCGCCATGCTGGCGGACCGTGAACCGCTCGAAAAAGCCAGCCGGTTTCTTTATCTCCCCTGGCCCGAGGGCGCCGCGGAAATTTCCCCCGATGGCCGATCTTTTTGCGCGAGCCACGACGGCTACAAAAAAAGCGCGCAAATCGAACGGGAAATATCCACGCCTCAAGCGGGAGTTTTCTTCATCACCGACAGCGTCATCCTGCAAAATCCCGGGCAAGTGCGCCTCCACTGGCTGCTGGCGGACCTCCCTTGGCAACTCGATGAGGCCGCTGGCGCCGTCTCAGTGAACATCGAGGGCGGAGTTTATGCCGTCTCATGGAAAAGTCCCGTGCCGGCGGTTTCGGCCAGCCTGGTCCGCGCCGACCCGGCTTCCGCCCGGGGCTGGTGGTCGCGGCACTATCTGGCGGTCGAGCCGGCGGTGTCCCTCGAGTTGCTTTTCGACGTGGATAAACAATTGACGGTGAGCACCCGGTTTCAGCTCGTTGCCTGACGATGCACGTCTTGTATTTCCACCAGTATTTTGTCACGCCGCGCGGCATGGGCGGTTCGCGCTCTTATGAATTTGCGCGGCGGCTCATCGCCCGCGGGCATCGGGTGACGATGGTGTGCGTGCACGAGGAAACCAAGCCACTCGAGTTGGCCGCGCCGTTCGCGGGCCCTTATCGCCGGGGGGTCATTGATGGCGTCGAGATCATCCAGTTCAATCTCGCGTATTCCAATTATCAAAGCCTGCCGCAACGCGCGGCGGTGTTCCTCAAATTCGCCGCGCAAGGCGTCGGCCTCGCGTTCAAGCTGGATTATGATTTGCTGTTCGCCTCGAGCACGCCGCTCACCGCGGGCATTCCCGGCATTTTCGCGCGCATTTTTCGCGGCAAGCCGTTTGTCTTTGAAGTGCGCGACCTTTGGCCGGAACTGCCCAAGGCGATGGGCGTGGTGAAAAACCCCTTCGTCCTGGCCGGGCTCAGTGCGCTCGAATGGCTCAGTTATCGCACCGCGTCGGCCTGCGTCGGGCTTTCCCCGGGCATTGGGGAAGGCATTGCCCGGCGCAGCCGCGCCCGCCTGCCCATCACGGTCATCCCCAACGCCGCCGACCTCGACATCTTCACTCCAGGCCGCCGCGCCGACCTGCGGCTGGAGGGGGTGGGTCCGCAGGACTTTGTCGCGGTTTTCACCGGCGCGCACGGCCTGGCCAACGGCTTGGACGCCGTCCTCGATGCGGCCGCCGAGCTCAAAAAACGCGGTCGCCGCGACATCGTGCTGGCCTTCATCGGCGATGGCAAAATGAAACCACACCTGGTCAAGCGGGCGCAGCAGGAGGGGCTCGACAATTGCCGCTTTTACGGACTGATGCCCAAGCCCCGGCTCAACGAAGTCATCCGCAGCGCCGACGCCGGCCTGATGATTTTGGCCAACGTGCCGGCGTTTTATTACGGCACTTCGCCAAACAAATTTTTTGATTACCTCGCCGCCGGCCTGCCGGTCATCAACAATTATCCCGGCTGGCTGGCGGAATTAATCACCGCGAACCGCTGCGGCCTGGCCGTGCCGCCCGAGCAACCGGCCGCGCTGGCCGACGCGCTCTGCAAATTGGCCGATGTGCCGGACCTGCGCACGGAGTTTGGCCGGAACGCCCGGCGTCTCGCGGAAACGAAATTTGACCGCACCATCATGGCCGACCGGCTGGTGGATTGGCTGGAGGCCGTCCAGGCGCATCGCGCGCCGGCCGGTTTGCAAAAATTCGCCTGAGCCGCCATCTTCCCTTTGCGCCTCCGGCTGCCCACATGAAGCTTTACCGAAAGTTTGGCAAGCGGCTCTTCGACCTGGCCGCGGTGATTTTGGCCGCGCCGCTCTGGGGGCCGCTTTTTCTGGTCGTGGCGTTGCTGGTGCGTTGGAAACTCGGTGCACCGATATTTTTCCGGCAAAAACGCCCGGGGTATTTGGGCGGAATATTCGCCATCATCAAGTTTCGCACGATGACCGATGCGCGCGACGCCCGGGGTGGCCTGCTGCCCGACCCGGCGCGCCAAACTCCCTTTGGCCGCTGGCTGCGGCGCTCCTCGCTCGATGAAATTCCGGAGCTGTTCAATGTCCTGCGCGGCGACATGAGCCTCGTTGGCCCGCGTCCTTTGCTCATTCAGTATCTGCCCCGTTACAGTCCCGAGCAGGCGCGCCGGCATGACGTTTTGCCCGGCATCACCGGCCTGGCTCAGGTCAAAGGCCGCAACGACATCAGTTGGGAGGACAAGTTTCGCCTCGATGTCTGGTATGTGGACAACCTGAGCCTGGGGCTGGACCTCAAGATTCTCTTTCAAACGGTCTGGAAAGTGGTGGCTCGCGAAGGCGTCATCGAGCCGGCCACGGGCGTCCACCAGGAGTTTATGGGCAGCCCGGCGGAGGGAACCACTGGCGACACTCCCTTGTCACAAAAATAATCCGAAAGTTTTCCGAATATCGTCCGATAAGACCAAAATCCCCCTTTGCCGCCGGTGCATTGCCCCGCACCCGCGTACCCCATGCCCTTGGACGACGTCATTGATGCCGGAGACCCGCGCTGGAGCGAGTTCCTGCGGAAATTCCCCCGGCATGATTTCTACCATCTGCCGGCTTATGTCACGCTGGAGGCGGAGCGGCGCGGCGGCCGGGCCCGGGCCTATGTTTACCATGATAACCTGGGCACGATGATGATTCCCTTTGTGGAATCGTCGGCGCCGCTGGCCATGCAGCCGTCCGGCCTGCCCACGCAGGATGCGCTGGCGCCCTACGGTTACACGAGCCCGCTGGTGGAGTTGCGCGGCGGCGAACGTGAAAACGGCGAACTGTTGGCGCGCGTGCTGGAGCGCCTGGCCGAACACCTGCGCCAGCGCAATATTTGCGCCATGCTCATGCGCTTCCATCCGTTGCTGCCGGTGCCGCAAGCGTCATTTCGCACCCATGGACGGCTCGTCACCCACGGCGAAACGGTCTGGTGCAACTTGCGCCAATCGCCCGAAGCCCTGTGGGGGGAGACGCGCGGGCGCTACCGTTCTTATATCCATGCTTTGGAACGCGAAGGCTACCAGGTCGAATTTGACCCCGCCGGACGCGACATGGACGCTTTTTTTGAAATTTATTACGACACGATGCGGCGGGTGAACGCCGCGCCGGACTATTTCTTCTCGAAGGAGTATTTGCAATCCCTGCAAAAATTACTTGGCGAACGCTTTCTCCTTGCCCATGTCCGCAGCCCGGCCGGGCGGATCGTTTCCAGTGGTTTCTTCACCTTTTGCCAGGGCCTCGTGCAATACCACCTTTCGGGCAATGACATCGGCGACGAGGGCGCAAACGCGCTCAAGTTGCTCCTGCACCGCGTGCGATTGCAGGCCCGCGACGCGGGTTACGAAAAATTCCACCTAGGTGGCGGCGTGGGCGCGCGCAAGGATTCCCTGTTTCAATTCAAGAGCGGGTTTTCGCCCCAGCGGGCGACGTTTTGCACCTGGCGCATGGTGGTGGACCAGCCGGCCTACGACCGGCTTTGCCGCCAATGGGAACGCCTCAATCGGGCCATGGCGGATCCGCCGGAAGGATTTTTCCCCGCGTACCGCAAAATGCTGCCGCCGCCGCCAGCCATCGAGCGCCGTTGTGCCTAAACGGTGAATGGTTACGCAACTTGGGACAGGGCTACGCCCCTTTAAGCTTGATTTGGCGCAGGAGAATTGAGATTATTTGCTTTGCGGCGCACGAGTCCCGTGCTTGCCCGCAATCTTTGTGATTTTGCACGCTCCAACAACGAACAACGCCCCGCGCCCCCTGGTAATTGTCGGCGCCGGCGGCCATGGGCAGGAGGTTTTGTGGGTCGCGGCGCGCATGTCGCTCGAAGCCCACGATGGCGGCTGGAACGTGCTGGGCTTTGTTGACGACCGGCTGAGCCTGCGGGGCCGCACCATCGAGGGCGTCCCGGTGCTGGGCACGGTGCAGGAATTTTTGTTCTCCCACGCCGGACGGCCGCTGTATTTTCACTGCGCGGTGGGCAATAATCAACAGCGGATGCGCCTGGCCAAAGTAATGCTCAGCGAGGGCTTCCAGCCTGCCACCATCATTGACCCGGTGACGGTGATTTCGCCCCGGGCCAACATCGGCGCGGGCGCTTATATCGGTCCGCGCGTTTACATCGGCCCGCTGGCGGAAATCGGCCAGTTTGCGCTCATCAATGTCGCCTCCAGCATCGGCCACCACTGTGTGATGGGTGATTTCACGCAGGCCTGCCCCGGCGTGCGCGTCAACGGCCACAGCGTGGTCGAAAAACTCGCGTTTCTCGGTTCGAACTCCGTCGTGCACCCCGGCAAGCGGGTGGGGGAGAATTGCACCGTGGCGGCCAATTCCTTCGTCGTGCGCGACGCCCCGCCCAATTCCCTCGTCCTGGGCGTGCCGGCGATGACCGTCCACCAAATGCCGACGTTTGAAAACGAATCCACGGCGGACGACCTGCCGCCGTCCCCGTCGGCGCCAGTCAACGCTTAAGCCGGATGACTTCCGACGACCAGATCCGCCAGGTGGTGGCACGCGAACTCAACGTGCCTGAAAATGCGCTGCAACCCGACACCGTGCTGCACACGCTGCCCGGCTTCGATTCCGTGCAATTGCTCATGCTGATGGTCGCGCTTGAGGAAGTCGGAGTCAAGATGCCCACGCAAGACGCCGCGAATTTGCGCACCTTTGGCGATATTCTCGCCCTTGGCCGCCGCTGACCGCCCATGCCGCCCTGCGCCGCCATTTCCGCCATCCATCATGGAGTACCGGCCCGCCGCCTGACCGAGGTCGAGCTTGAGGCCCGCTTTGGAGCGAAGCAGGTGCAGTCCATCGCGAAATTGTCCGGCATCCGCGAACGCCGCATTGTCGAGCCCGGGATGACCGCCGCCGACCTTGCTTTCGTCACCGCCGATCGGTTGCTTAAGGCCCGCGAAATCCCGCGCGAGAGCATTGACCTGCTGGTGGTCACCACCCAGACGGGTGATTATCAGATTCCCGGCACCAGCTATGTGCTGCACGAGCGCCTGGGCCTCGCCCGAAATTGCGCGACGTACGACCTGAACCAAGGCTGCGCGGCCTATCCCTACGCCCTGGCACTTGCCCAGGGCTGGTTTGCCACCGGCGTAGCCACCCGTGCGCTCGTGCTGAACACCGATGCGCTCTCGGGCATCATCCACCCGCAAGACCGCACCCTGGTCACGCTCCACGGCGATGGCGCGGTGGCCACGCTGCTCGATGCCGCTACCGGGGAGGAAGGCCTGCGCGGTTTCCATTTTGGCACGGACAGCTCGGGCTGGCGCTACCTGTGCATGCCCGCTTCCGGCGCGCGCCAGCCGCGCGATGAGCATACCCGCCGCGAAATCGCCGATGAAACGGGCTGCGTGCGCACCGCCGAACATTTCCAGATGAACGGCCAGGCGATTTTTCACTTCGCCATCCACCAGGTGCCCGAAGTCATCACCGCAGCGCTGGCCAAATTTAAAATCACCGTTGCCGACCTCGACCTGGTCATTCTGCACCAGGCCAACCGGTTTATGATTGAGCAGATTTACAAAAAGCTCGGCGTGCCGGTGGAAAAACAGTTTCTCTACCTCGAAAACATCGGCAACCTGAGCGGCGCGGCGACGCCCGCGGTGCTGTCTGAAGCCGTGCGGCAGGGCCGCGTCAAGCCTGGCGCCATGATTTTGCTGGCGTCGTTTGGCGTGGGCTTGTCCTGGGGCGTGGCGCTGGTGCGCGTTGGCTCCGGCGGGCTGGCCCCGGTTGACGCCGCGACGGATGTCACGCTGACGGATTTGGAAAAAAAGTCATGACCCGGGCGGAAAAACTCGAACGGTTGCAGGAAATCTTTCGCGACGTGCTGGACCAGCCGGCCTTGCGTCTCAGCGAGGAATTTTCAACCAGCGATTGCCCGGAGTGGGACTCGGTGGCCACGGTGCAAATTGTCCTCGCGACCGAGGCCGACTTCGGCATCCGCGTGCCCATGGACACGGTGGCCCACCTGCGCCGCGTGGGTGAATTGCTCGACTTGCTGCCATGAGCGACCCCGGGAAGAATTACTTTGCGGAAGCCCTGGCGCGGGCCCGGGCCAAGCGCGCGGATGGCGACTTGCCGGCAGCCTGGCGGGAATTGCGAACCGGCCTCGAGGCCCCGGCGGAATATTCCTCGGCCACGATTGCGGCAAAATTCCTGGAAAACACCGCTGCCGGCGCGTCTCCGTCGGGCTGGGCCGTCCACCGGGTGGCGCTCATCGGCGCGGACACGCTGGCCTTTTTGCGGCCAGTTATCCGTACGCTGGCGTTTCGGGACGGTTGGTGGCCGGTTTTTTATGAGGCGCCGTTTGGCGCATGGCGGCAGGAAATTCTGGAGCCCTCATCGGCGCTGCGGAATTTCCTACCGGAAATAACCCTGGTGGTACGCGGCTGGCGCGCCGCGACCATGAAAAAAGTTGATGCGGCGCATCTCGCCGGCGAGGAACTGTCCCTCGCCCGCCGTGCCAGTGAAGGCCTCGGCCTCGTCATCTGGCCGGGCTATGACCTGCCCGAGGGCGATTCGGGCTTGCGCGCCGCATTAATGGAAGTGAACCAGCGGCTGCGCTCCGCCTTGCCGGCCAATTTGCTTTGGCTGGATTTGGTCGCGCTCCAGGACGAAATCGGCGCCGCCTGGCAGGATGAACGGCTGTGGGAGGCCGTGCGCCAGCATCCTTCGCCGGCGGGTTGCGTGGCGGTGGTTGAAGCCTGGCTGGCGCTGCTGCGGGCGCGCTGGGGCAAAGCGCGCAAAGTGCTGGTAACCGATTTGGACAACGTGCTCTGGGGCGGGGTGGTGGGCGAAGACGGAGTAGAAGGAGTGCAGGTCGGCGGCGATTCGCCCGCAGGGCGCGCCCATTGGGCTTACCAGCAATATCTCACCGAATTGCGCCAGCGCGGCGTTCTCCTGGCGGTCTGCTCGAAAAACAATGAAGCTGACGTGCGCGAGGTTTTTGCCCGCCGCAATTTGCCGCTCAAACGCGAGGATTTCACCGGCTGGATGGTCAATTGGGAGGACAAGGCGGCCAACCTGCGCGCACTGGCGGGCAAGTTGAAACTCGGACTCGACAGCTTGGTGTTTGTGGACGACAACCCCGCCGAGCGGGCGCGCATCCGCCAGGCTTTGCCCGAAGTCGCCGTGCCGGAATTGCCGCTGGATCCCGCCGGTTACGTCGCCGTGCTCCGGCAACGCCGGTTTTTTGACACGCTGGCGGTTTCGGAGGAGGACCGCAACCGCGCCGCCGCTTATCAGGCGGAGGAGCGCCGCGAGGAATTGCGCGCGGGCACGGCGAGCCTCGACGATTTTTTGCGCAGTCTCGAGATGACCGCCGAATCCGGCGAAGTTTCCGACGCCACCCTCGACCGCGTCGAGCAATTGCTGGCCCGCACCAATCAGTGGAACCTGACCACCCGCCGCCACAGCCGCGCGGAAATTACCACGCTGCTGGCGCAACCCGGCGTGGTGGCGCGCTGGTTTCGCTTGCGCGACCGGTTTGGGGAGCACGGTCTCGTCGGCTTGTGGATTATCGCGCCCGGCGAGGCCGGTGAATGGGAAATTGACAGTTGGATAATGAGCTGCCGCGTCATCGCCCGCGGATTGGAAGGGCTCATGTTCAATTCCCTGATCAAGTCGGTCCGCCAGTTGGGGGCAAAACGCCTGAAAGGCGTGTATCGTCCCACTGCGAAAAACGGCCTCGTCGCCAAGCTGTTGCCCGGATTGGGCTTTTCCCCGTTGAAAACTTTGTCCGACGGAAGCCAGCCCTTTGTGCTGGAACTGGCAGGGGTTTCAGAGTCGCCCCATTTTATCCGCCTCGTCGACGCCCACTGAGGCTTGTTTGGCGCCGTCAGCAGCGGGACGTTGCGAGTAGAGGGCAAAATTCCGGCTGAGCTGGTCCATGAATTGGACAAAGCCCGGTTCGGTCCAAAGTTGCTCGAAGGACTCGCCCGAAGACAGGCGGATGACGAGTTGCTCCTTGCGTTGATCGAGGCCAAAGCGCTTAAAGTCCGCGAGCAGCGCCGGTAATCGCTCGATGCGGCCGGCCAGGCCGTTCTGCCAGCCGACAAGATCGTATTGCATCGGCACACCGCCGACGAGGTGCCAGAACATGACGTGGACTTTTTCGTGGTCCTTTTCGAAGACGCCGGTTTCGACCGGTTTGAGTTCCCCGCCGGCCAGCGGCCGCACGACGTTCTGGCTGCGCTCGAGCATATCCCAGCCGTTGTGAACCCAGCAGGTGTCCGGTGAATGGGAGCCAACCTTGGCGGGGCTGAATTTGCCCGGCAGCCAATGGGCGATATAGACGCCGATTTGGGCCTGGCCGTTGTCGTAGACGCGGTAAACGGCGTCGTCAAAATGCAGCACGCCCTCGACCTGCTCCTGTTCCTCCGGCGTGCTGGCAATCGGCTCGTCCTTGGCATTCCAGCCCAAGGGCGCGGGGGGCAAAAGGTTGACGAGTGGCTGGTCGATGGCCGGCTTGGGTGCGGGCTTGAGCGACATGTACAGATTCAGCCCCAGCAACGCCACGACGACGAGAGCGCCAAAGCCCAACAGGACGCACATCCAACGAGGGGTTTTCATCAAGGCCATGCTAGGCTAATGACACGCAAAACACAAGCGGGCTCCGTGCTTTCCCATTGCCCGCGGCCATTCGGCGGTTAAACTGGCCGGCTTCCCTTCTTTTATGCCTTCGCGCGTGTATCTTTCCCCCCCTGATATCGGCCCTGACGAACAGGCGCTGGTGGCCGAGGCGTTTGCCTCCAACTGGGTCGCCCCGCTGGGGCCGCATGTGGATGCCTTTGAGCGGGAATTCGCCCAAGCCGTCGGCGCCGGCCACGCCGTGGCGCTGAGTTCCGGCACGGCGGCGCTGCATCTGGCGTTGCGGCTGGCGGGAGTGGAGGCCGGTGACGAGGTCTTTTGCTCGACCCTGACCTTCGTGGCGACGGCCAACCCGATTCTTTATCAAAACGCCACCCCGGTGTTTATTGATTGCGAGCGCGCGTCGTGGAACCTTGACCCGAACCTGCTGGCGGACGCGCTCCGTGCCCGCCGCCTGGCGGGTAAAAAGCCCAAGGCGCTGGTGCTGGCCCATCTTTACGGCCAAAGCGCCGACCTCGACCCGATCGTTGCCTTGTGCGCCGAGCATGGCATCATCCTGATTGAGGACGCCGCGGAAGCCTTGGGTGCGACTTACCGGGGCAAGCCTTTGGGCACGCGTGGTTTCGCCGGGGTCTATTCCTTTAACGGCAACAAAATCATCACGACTTCCGGTGGCGGGATGCTGGTGACGAACGATGAGGCGCTCGCCAAGCAAACGCGTTTTCTCGCCACCCAGGCCCGCGACCCCGCGCCGCACTATGAACATTCGCAGATGGGTTACAATTACCGCTTGAGCAATATCCTGGCCGCCATCGGCCGCGGCCAACTGCGGCACCTGGCGGACAAAGTCGCGCGCCGCCGCGCCAATTTCGATTTTTACCAGAAAGCACTGGGCCGCTTGCCGGGAGTCGAGTTCATGCCCGAGGCCACCTGGGGCCGGGCCAATCGCTGGCTTACCTGCCTGACCATCAACCCAGCCGTGGCCGGCACCGACCGTGAACAAGTTCGCGTTGCCTTGGAAAAAGAAAACATCGAGGCGCGCCCGGTATGGAAGCCGATGCATTTGCAGCCGCTTTACGCCGGGACGGTCCACTTTGGCGGGGCCGTCGCCGAAGAATTATTCGACCGCGGCCTGTGCCTGCCGTCCGGCTCCACTTTGGCGGAGGCCGACCGCGCCCGGGTGGCTGATATCGTGCAATCCGGCTTTTCGCGCCCGCATTAAGCGCCGCCGCCGGCGCCAGCGAAACCTTGCCTCCCGGGCCGGGAATGGATAGCCTGTCCTTTTGTATTTTATGCCTTCTCCCGCTTCGCAACGACATTTTAAGCGGCATATCATCGTGCTGGCATGCTACACCCTGCTGCTCGGGTTCAGCCTGTGGCTATCCTACGAGTTGCGCTTTGACTTTAATTTCACGGTGGGCGACGGCGTGCCCTATGCCAAACAACGTTGGTTCCAGTTGACCTGGGTCGTGCCGCTGGAAATTTTGCTGTTGTTTATCTGCGGCCAGTTTCGCGGCTTCCTGTCCTATTTCCGCCTGCCGGATCTGATGCGGATTGTCTGGGCCTTTGGACTGACGTCCGCCGCACTGGTGATTCTTTGGTATGTGTACAATTTTTATCAAAAAGCGCTGGTAGTGCCGGACCGCGCGGTCATCGTCGTCAATTTTCTGCTGGCGACCATACTATTGAGTTCGTTTCGCATGGCCTTGCGTGCCTACCGGGAAGGCCAGTCCGGGGGGAAATCCCAGACGGGGGTCTCGACCCTGCGCCGCGTGGCCATTGTCGGCGCGGGTGAGGTGGGCTCGGCGGTGGCGGCTGACTTGCTGAGCAAGCGCGGCCTCGGGTTGCGGCCGGTGGCGTTCTTCGATGACAATGAAGCCAAACACGGCCATGAGATTCATGGCATTCCCGTCGTCGGCTCGCCGGACCAAATGAAAGTCGCCCGGGAGGCATACGAGTTTGACCAAATTATCATCGCGCTGCCCGCGACCGCCCACCGGCGCATGCTGGAAGTCGTCGGCAACGCCAAGGCGCTGGGAGTCGAAACCGAGGTGATGCCGGCGATGTGGGAATTGGCCTCCGGCCGGGTGCAGGCCTCGCAAGTGCGCCCGGTTGAATTGGAGGACTTGCTGGGCCGCGAGCCGGTGAGCCTTGATTCGGCGCAAATTGGGGAAATGATCACCGGCCGCGTGGTGCTGGTAACTGGCGCGGGCGGCAGCATTGGCGCGGAACTGTGCCGGCAAATCGCCAACCGCGCCCCGCGGCAACTCATCCTAGTCGACCATTCCGAGGTCCAATTATTTCAAGCGGAGCAGGAGTTGATCGGGCTGGGGCACGGCCCGCTGATCACCCCTTATGTTGCGACCGTGCTGGACGAAGCGCGCATGGCTTGGATCTTGCGCACCTACCAGCCCGCAGTGGTTTTTCACGCCGCCGCGCACAAACATGTGCCGATGATGGAGCACCAGCCGGTGGAGGCGCTCAAAAACAATACCATCGGCACCTACCGCCTGGCGCAACTGGCGTCGGAATTTCGGGTTGGCAAATTTGTTCTCATTTCAACGGACAAGGCCGTCAACCCCACCAGCGTGATGGGCTGCTCGAAACGGCTCGCCGAAATCGCGCTCCAGGCCCAGCAACAGGCACCCGGCAATGTCACCAAATTCTGCGCGGTGCGTTTTGGCAACGTCCTGGGCTCGTCCGGCAGCGTGATTCCCACCTTCAAGCGCCAGATTGCCGAGGGTGGCCCGGTCACCGTCACGCACCCCGAAGTGATGCGCTACTTCATGACCATCCCCGAGTCCGTCGGCCTGGTGCTGCAAGCCGCGACCCAGGCGGCGGGGGGCGAAATCTTCGTCCTCGACATGGGGCAGCCCATCAAAATTGTGGACGTCGCCAAGCAACTCATTGAACTCAGCGGCTTCCGCCCCAATGTGGACATTGAGATAAAATTCACCGGGCTGCGTCCGGGCGAAAAGCTTTTTGAGGAATTCCAGCACCAGGGCGAGCAGTTTCAGGACACCGCGCACCCGCGCATTTTCCGCTTTGTCTGCGCACCGGCCTCCCCCGCCCAGGTGGACGAATGGATGCGTCAGCTCATGGCGCAACTTGTGCCCGGCGCGCGCGACGAGGCCAAAAAATTCCTCACGCAGATTGTTCCCGAGTATACCCCGTTCATGGGGTAGGGGCCGAGGGATTATTTCGCGTCGAGCAATTCGACTTCGAAAGTCAGCGTCGAGTTGGGCGGGATGGGGCCAATGCCGCGCGAGCCGTAAGCGATGTCCGGCGGGATAACGAGCTTGCGCTTTTCGCCAACCTTCATCCCGGCGACGCCCTCGTCCCAGCCTTTGATAACCATACCGGCGCCCAGCGGAAACGAAAAGGGCTGCTTGCCGTCGGTGGAGTCAAACACGGTGCCGTCGTTCAAGGTGCCCCTGTAATGCACGGTGACGGTCTGCCCGGGCCGGGCTTCCGGTCCGGTGCCCTCGACGAGGGTTTGGTACTGCAGCCCCGAGGCGGTGGTGACGGTTTCGCCGGGCTTGGTCGGCAGGGCGTTATGCGCAGCAACCGCGGCCGCTTTGGGCGCAGCCACCTGCGTGGTGGCACCGGCGGATGACGTGGAAACCTTGCCGGTGAGCGTGGCTGGCGCCGCCGCCGGATTGGCCGCCGCCGGATGCTCCGGCGAAACCGGCGTCGGCCAGAAGAGAAAAACCAACACTGCCAAAACTATCGCTGCGCCAACCGCATGTTCGGTTTTCATAAATGCCTTGGGGTTATAAATTGAGGTTCACTCTTTTCTGAAAGCCAATCAAGCTCATACGGCTTGTTCACCAAGCCCTTCCCCCTCCATGAAATTATCGCCCGAGTGGAAAATTCATGTGGCCGGCCACCACGGCATGGTCGGCGCCGCGCTGGTGCGCGCACTGCAGCGCCGCGACCATCCGGCCCGCCGCATCCTCACGCCCGCCCGCGCCGAGCTCGACCTGGCCGACCCGGCCGCGACCCGAAAATACCTGGCGGAGCATCAGCCGGACTTGGTTATCGTCGCCGCGGCACGCGTCGGGGGCATTCACGCCAACAACACCTACCCGGCGGACTTCATTCGCGACAACCTCGCCATTGCGCTCAACCTCATCGAGGGCGCGTATCAATCGCACGCCAAGCGCCTGCTCTTTCTCGGCAGTTCCTGCATCTACCCGCGTCTGGCCCCGCAGCCGATGACGGAGGATTGCCTGCTCACCAGCCCGCTCGAGCCGACCAACGAGCCCTACGCCCTCGCCAAAATCGCCGGCCTCAAGCTCTGCCAGTATTACCGCAAGCAATATGGCGTGCTGTTTCACTCCGCCATGCCGACGAACCTTTACGGGCCGGGCGACAGCTACCATCCGCAGAATTCCCACGTCCTTCCCGCGCTGTTGCGCCGTTTCCACGAGGCGCGCGAATCCGGCGCGGCGGAGGTCGTGCTCTGGGGCACCGGCACGCCCAAGCGTGAATTCCTGCACGTGGACGACTGCGCCGACGCCCTCCTGCACATCTGCTCGCTCGATAATCCACCGGACTGGATCAACGTCGGCACCGGGCAGGATGTCACCATCCGCCAGGCCGCGGACCTGGTCGCCGAAACGGTCGGGTTCACCGGTCGCATCGTGCAAGACACTTCCAAGCCGGACGGCACCCCGCGCAAGCTCCTCGATGTATCCCGGCTGCGCGCCAGCGGCTGGTCGCCCAAATATAACTTACGCGACGGCCTGCGTGAAACCTACCAGAGCTTCTTGGCCGAAAAGGCCGCAGGCAAATTGCGGGAATAGGGGACTCATGGAATCCGCCGTGATCACCTTGCGGGTGGCGCCCAAGTCCGCGCAGGACGCCGTGGCGGGCTGGCATGGGGATGCGCTCAAGGTAAAAGTGCGGGCCGCGCCGGAAAATGGCCGGGCCAATGAAGCGGTGATCGCGGTGCTGGCCAAAGCACTCGGCCTCCCGCGCAACGCCGTGGTCATCGAAGCCGGCCAAACCTCGCGAAACAAGCGTGTGCGCGTTACTGGAATTTCCGCTGAAGCCGTTCGCCAAAACTTTGCCCCTGCCAAACATTAGCAGCCGGCCTTAGACCTCGAACACGGTCAGCTCGGGACGACAATTGAAGCGCACGTCAAGATGCAGCCAGCCGAGGCCGGGGTTCACATACAGCGGGCCGGAATCGGTCTGAAACAGGCCCAGGTCGTATTTGCCCACGCCTTCGGGCAGGATGATGGCGCCGTAAAGCGGGAGCCGCACCTGGCCGCCGTGCGAGTGCCCGGCGAGCATCAAGTCAAAAGTCCGGCCATCGAGGTTGGAAACGAACACCGGGTAGTGCATCAGCACGACGTTTTTCGCCCCGGGCAGCGGCTGGACAAACTTCGGCTGGTCGCAAACTGCGCCGATGAGGTTAATCTGGCCGCCGTCGAGGGCGACGTTTTCATTGAGCAGCCAGCGGCCGCCGGTCGTCACGAAAGCATCGTTGATGACGCGAAAGTCCGCGCCGGAAGTGTAATCGTGGTTGCCCGGAACGCCGAAAAGCGGCGCCTTGATTTTCTTGAGCTCCTCCAGGGCCTCCGGCAAATGCCGGGCCTCTTCCACCAAGTCGCCGGTGAAGCACACCAAGTCGGGCGAGAGCTGGTTGATTTGCGCCACCGCCTCAGCGAGATAGGCGCGGTCACCCTTGTGGTGCACGTCGCTGAAGTGGACGATGCGGTGGGTCGAATCGCCATCCGCCAATTTGACAAAGCGGGTCTTGATTGAAGAAGGCTCAATCAAGACGGCATCCCCGGTGAGCAGGGCGGCGGCCCCGGCGGAAAAGCCGAGAAATTGGCGGCGCGTGAGTTTGCTGACGGTCGTTTTCATCGCTGGGCGTCTCGCCCGAAAAAGCTCAAGTATAGATGAAGTACGCTTTACCATCCCTTCATGACAAAAGCAATTCCTATTCCATCATTTCCGGCCCGCTTTTTTGTAAATTATTTGCCTTAAGTATATAATTTACAATGGCTTGTATAATTAGAGACCCAATGACTGCAAGCATTGGCACCGCCGTCAAAACCTGATCGTGGAAATTGGCCGGCAAAACCCGGACGCTTCTCCCTAGGGATTGGTCGCCGTGGGCGGGATTTGGCCGTTGGCGCTGGTCAACCGGCGCGGAATTTCAATGGCCTGGCGCACCGCCACCTTCAAGTCCGCCGAGCCGGTGAACATGTCGTCGGGATATTTGTAATAACTCAGGATGCCGTGGAGGATTTCCTCGCCATGATAGGTATGCAAGGCCAGCCCGGCGATATATTGCAGGCGGAGATTGCGGTCCTCGTTGATTTCCGCGTCCTTCATCCATTCGCCGAGATCCTTGGCGCGCCCGGCGTAAGTGCCGAACAAGTCCGCCATGGTGGGGAAGCCCGCGTCGGCCAGCGAGTCCCGCACCGCGGCATAACGCGGGCTGTTGAGACGCGCCTGCATGGCGTCGAGGTCAATCTTGGTCGGCTCGGCCTGGCCAAAAAGCACGGCGTCGTAGCCATCGCCCGTGTAGTCGTTGCTCCACAAAATTCCGTTCGGAAAGACTTTGAAGAAAGTGCCCAGCACGCTCTTGGCGGTGCGGTCGTTGCTCTCGTAGAAGGGAATCCACAGGCTCATCACCCCGCCGGGGTTGAGGTGGTCCTTGCACATCTGGTAATACTCGACGGTGTTCAGCGCCGCGCAGCCCTTCACCCAGGGGTCAATCGGGTCCGAGGTGATGACGTCGAATTTTTCCTTTGTCGTGCGGATGAAATGCCGGCCGTCGTCAAAAATGACCTGGACGATTTTGTCGCCCGTCGGCGTGTGCACGATGGCCGGATTGTGGTTGATAATGTCGTCGGTGATGCCGTAATTTTCGCGTGAAAACATCGGCGTGACATATTTCGGCACCAGCGGTTCGATGTCGCAGATGGTGATTTTCTTCACGCTTGGGTGCATCAGGAACGAACCCGCCGTCACCCCCGCGCCGCAAGCCACCACCAGCACGCTTTCCGGCTCCTTGGTGGTGGTGAGCGCGGAAATGTGGCCCAGCATCCGCTGGAGGCGCATGTCATGCGGGTCGTTGGAGGCCTGCACTTTGCCGGCGGAGTGGAAACTGCGCACGCCGGCGTCGGATTTGGTCACGGCCACCGTGCCATTGAGGCCTTCGCCAGTGTAGAGGCAGTAAATCCGGCCCCGGTTGTCCTGCGGGACGTTTTGTTCGAGGGTGAGGTCCGGTTCGAGCAGGCCGTTGAGCCCGTGGTAAGTCGCGACCTTGCGCCCGTAGGCTATCGCGCCCCAGTAGCCGGGCTGGATGGACTGTGCCAGCAAGGGCGCGCCGATGAGGGTAAGCACCAAGGCCACCGCCACGCCCAAGCTCGGCGACAGGCTGCCACCGGCGAACTTTTGGGGGCGGGCGCCGCCCAGCAAAACCGGCCCGAGGGCCAGGAAGGTTGAAAGGGCGGCCAGCGCAATCAGGATGCGCTGCGAGGTCTGCGTGCCATACACGGGCACGGAAATGATGCTGAAGAAAATCGCGCCGATAATCGCTCCCACGGTATTGGCCGCATAAACGCCGCCGACCAGCTTGCCCGGGTCTTGGCCCGGTGCGGCGACCGCGGACAAGGCCAGCGGGAAGCTTGCGCCCCAGAGCACCGCCGCCGGAAGCACCACCCACATGGTCACGGCCAAATCAAGCTGGAAGACGTACCACGCCCCGTTGTCCATGTCGCCGACGAGGTCGGTGTTGAGCGGCCAGTAGGGGAGGGAGCTGGAAATATTATAGGCCGTCCACGCCACGCCGGCGAGGAGCAGCATCTGGCAGAGGCCGAGCGCCACCCGCGGTGAAAATTTTCCGCGCGCGGCAAACGAGCCGAGGCCGCTCCCAATGCCCAAGCCGAACAGGAACACCGCGAGGATGATCGAAAACGTGTAAACGGTGCCACCCAGCAGCAGGGACAGTAGCCGGGTCCAAATCACTTCGGCACCCAATGCGGTCAGCCCGGACAATCCGATGCTGATATAAACGCCCCAGGCGCCAGCCACCCGTTGCGGCTTCTCCGACGGTTTTTCCTCCTGGGCTTCGATCGGACACGCCCCGGCGATGGCCAGGGCCAGCAAGGCGACGGCGGCATTGATGGCCGCGGCCACGCTGGTGGCGTAGGCCATGTCGTGCACGCGCAGCAGATAAAAACCGGCAAAGAGGCAGCCAAAGACGGCGCCGACAATGTTCCCGCCGTAAAAAAAGCCCAGCCACGAAATCCCGCGCGGCGTCATTTCCACAAAGCGCGCAATCGCCGGCAAGGTCGCGCCCATCAGCAAGGTCGGCGGCACCAGGCAAACCGCGGCGACGACACCGCGCAGGATGATGTTGCCGTAGTCGTGCCCACCCGCGTGGTTGGAATAAAAATCGCCGACCGCCGGCACCAGCCACAGCTCGAGCAATCCGATGGCGCCGATGCCCAGCTCGAGGCACGCGTAAACGCGCAAGGGATGCCGGCTGCGCTTCACCAAGCGCGACAGCGCCAGGCTGCCCACGCACATGCCGCCCATGAAGCTGCCCAGCAACAGCCCCAGGGAAATGGTCGTCAAGCCGATGACCAGTTGGAGCATCTGATACCAGACGATTTCGTAAATCAGGGCCGCGCAGCCACTGCCGACAAACAGCAGCAACAGGGTGGGCAGCCAGCGTTCCGCGCGCGATGCGCCCGGAGAGGAAGGGGTATCAGTCATGGATGGAGCCGTGGAATGAGTCAGAATCAGCCCGTTCAGGCAAAGCTATATCTGCCGGGGCAGTTTTTGACCCCTCTATCAACCACCCGAACGTCGAAAGGTAGCGATAATAATTAAGTCATTTAGCTATAATGACTTAAGTATATTTTGAACTTAAATTCCATCGCCCGGGTTGATGAACTCTTCCAAGTTGTCCAAGTTGTGCGACATGGCGCGCGCCGGCTCGGCCTCGGCAGCGCGGCCTACGATGCGTGCGGGCACACCCGCGACCGTCGCATGCGGCGGCACATCGTGCAGCACCACGCTGTTGGCCCCGACTTTTGCGCCCTGGCCGATGACGATATTGCCAAGAATTTTTGCGCCCGCGCCAATCAGCACACCGGAGCGAATCTTCGGGTGCCGGTCACCGCATTCCTTGCCAGTGCCGCCGAGGGTGACGCCGTGCAGGATGGAAACATTGTCCTCAATCACCGAGGTTTCACCCGCGACAAAGCCCGTGGCGTGATCAAGCAAAATGCCCGCGCCAATGCGCGCCGCGGGATGGATGTCCACCGCGAATACTTCGGAGATGAGGCTCTGCAGGTAGAGCGCGAGGTCCACGCGGCCCTTTGTCCAGAGATGATGGGCGAAACGGTAGCACGTCAGCGCATGGAAGCCCTTGAAATACAAAATCGGCGTGAGCAAATCGCGGCAGGCCGGGTCGCGCTCCTTGATGGCCAGAATGTCCGACTGCACCTGCAAGATGATGTTCGGGTTGGTTGTAAACGCCTCCATGAACACAGTCTGCAACGCACTCTCCGGCGTCGCATGATAGGCCAGCTTGCGCGTCAGCCGCACGCTCAGCGCCTCCTCCAGCGATGGCCGGTTTTGGAAAACGTCCAGCAGCAACGGGGCCAGCGCCGGTTCGCGCCGGGCGGCGACCTCGGCTTCGGTGCGGATGCGCTCCCAGAAATGGTTGGGTTGGCTCATGGCAAAGGGTGGGAGTGTGGCAGACTGCCCGTCAACTTGCCAGTTTCGAGTTTTGTGGAACCTTTGACAATTTTCCGGGGTTGTGTTTGATGGGTTGCTTTAGCCCGCCCCGCCATGAATACCCATCTTCGCCTCCTCTTGCTTGCTGCCGGAACCGCGCTGTGCGCGCTCGCCGCGACGACGCCCGCCACGCCCGGGGTCAAAACCGGCGCCCCGGCACCCGATTTTTCCCTGCCGGGCAACGACGGCAAGACCTACAAGCTTTCCGACTTCAAGGGCAAGGTCGTGGTTCTCGAATGGCTGAACCATTTGTGCCCGATTGATTCACAGCACTATGTCGGCGATGAAAAGGGCAACATGCAGACCTTGCAGCGTTTTGCCAAAGACCGGGGCGTTATCTGGCTTTCGGTCATTTCCTCTGCCAAGGGCCAGCAGGGCTACGTGGACGCCAAAGGCGCCACCGAAGACATCGCAAAGTTCAAGGCTGCGCCGCTCGCAGTGCTGCTCGACCCGGACGGCAAGGTCGGCCACCGCTACGACGCCAAGACCACGCCGCATATGTTTATCATCAACAAGGACGGTCTCGTCGTTTACCAAGGCGGCATCAACGATGGCGACCGCCCCGCCGCAGATATTCCCAAGGCGAAGCCCTATTTCAAGAATGCGCTGGAGGAAGTGCTCGCCGGCAAACCGGTCACGCTCAGCGACACCAAGCCCTACGGGTGCTCCGTCAAATATGCCAACTGACCTGCCGGCCCTGGACCCCGCCGTCCCCACGGACCACGCGCCGCCGACGCCGACCCGCCGTCGCCTCGGCAACGTGGCGCTGGCGCTTTTCTTTCTCTACGTCGCGGCGATCTATGTGCTCGCGCTCGACCAGAGCTTGCATTGGCACCTCTTTCCCTCCCAGGCCGAACGCGAACTCACGACAAAAATTCAGCAATTGGGCGACGCCGCGCTGTCGAAGGCGCAGCACGACGATGTCGTTCAGGACATCGTCAATTGGAACACTTTTTCGGTGCCACCCTTGCTCAAGGCCATCGAAAGCGGGCCACCGGCGGTGCGTGAACCGGCGGTGAAATGCCTGCAGACGATTGCCTTCAAATATTACAACGTGGATATTGCCAAATACGGTTCCGACCCGGTGCAACTCAAAGCATGGTGGAGCGGCCTGCAGGCCGATTGGGCCAAGGCGGAAAAAGCGCAGCAGCAGTAACGCCCGCCGACCCGGGCCTTTGGCATTGACCCATCCGACGGGCGCTGGCATCGTCGTTCTTTTGGCGCAGCCCGTTTCCTGTTCCCGTAGTTCAATGGATAGAACACTGGCCTCCGAAGCCGGTGATCTGGGTTCAAGTCCCAGCGGGAGCACCATTTCGCGCGGTGGTTGAGATTTTTTCGGCAATTTTTTGGGCGGTCGCTTTCACTTCGCTGGGGGCTTGGCCCCGCCGCGGTGGTAAATGCGCTGTAAAATCCTCCACGCGTGGTTGAAAAATTCGCCGGCTGGGAGAACTTGGTGGATTAACTTAACCAAGGAACACCCATGAAACGCCTTGCCCTTGTTCTCATTGCCCTGGCGCTGACCGCGTGCCAGGAAGATCCGAATCCCCCGCCGCCCGTCACCGCCGCGCCCGTTGTGCCGGCCAACGCCCCGGCGGCCAATGCCCCCGGCGGCATGCCCAATGGTTCTCCCTCCGGCGCCGAAACGATGACGCTGACTCAAGCCACCACCAACTCGAACAGTACCTATACCAAGTGAAATCATTCGGGGATGGAATTTTCCCATGCCCGGGTTGACTTCCCCCCACCCAGCGGACACTCTCGGGGGCATTAACCCACTCCCCCCAGGGAGCTTCGCTGGTGAAGGCATGACGAACCCATCCCTCCTGCACGTTCGCCGGATTGGCCTCCGGTGCCTGGTGGTGGTCGCTTGTTTTTTGTGGTTCACCCACCCGGTGCTGGGAGCAGATTCGCGCCCGCGGGAGCGGGTCACCCTCCAGCTCAAGTGGCGCAACCAGTTTCAGTTTGCGGGCTATTATGCCGCCATTCAGCAAGGCTATTACCGCGAGGCCGGACTGGACGTGAAACTCGTCGAAGGCAGCCCCAGTTTCGACCCCACCCAGGCGGTGCTCGATGGCAAGGCGGACTTCGGCGTCGGCAATTCCGATTTGCTGCTCTTTCGCTACAGGGGAAAAAAGGTGGTGGTGCTGGCGGACATCTTCCAGCACTCGCCGCTCATCCTCGTCGCCCGCGCCGCCAGCGGCGCGAAGGACCTGCAGGCGCTCTACGACAAAAAAATCATGATGATCCCCTCGGAGTCGGCGGAGATTTTCGCCTACTTCAAGCACGAGGGCGTGGATCCGTCGAAACTCAACGTCATCCCGCACACCTTCAACATGGAGGACTTCATCTCGGGCAAGGTGGACGCCATGTCGGCCTACAGCACCGATGAGCCGTTCAAGCTCAAGCAGCGCGGGTTTGACTTTTACACCTTCATTCCCCGCGCCGGCGGCATCGACTTTTACGGGGACTGCCTGTTCACGACCGAGGCGCAAATCCGCGACCACCCCGAGCGCGTGCGCGCCTTTCGCGAGGCCAGCCTCAAGGGCTGGAAATACGCAATGGACCACCCGGAGGAGATCATCAACCTCATCCTCAAACAATACAACACCCAGAACAACACCCGCGAATATCTGGAGTATGAAGCGGGCCAGATCGCCGAATTGATGCATCCGGAACTCATCGAGGTCGGCCACATCAACCCCGGCCGCTGGCAGCACATGGCCGACACGTACGCCGAATTCAAGATGCTGCCGCTGGATTTTTCCCTCGACGGCTTTCTCTACGACCCCAACCCCAAGCCCGATTACACCAGGCTGTATTGGATGCTCGGCATCGTCTCCGCCATTGCGATGGCGGCGCTGTTGTGGATTTTGCCGCTCTACCGCCTCAACCGCAGCCTGCGCCTCGGCATCGCGCGCGAACGCGCCCTGCAGGTGGAGCTGCGCCGCGCCAAGGACGCCGCCGAGGCGGCCGACGCCGCCAAGAGCCGCTACCTGGCCGTCATGACCCATGAGGTGCGCACGCCGCTGAGCGGCCTCATCAGCCTCTCGGAATTGCTGGAAAACGACCCGCTGACCGCGGAGCAGCGGAAAATGGTCATGCTCATGCGGCAAACCGGCGACGACATGCTGCAGCTCATCAACGATATTCTGGAATACTCGAAAATTGAGGCGGGGCATCTCGAGCTCGAGCAAAAGTTCATGGATTTGGCGCCGTTGCTCAATGAAATGCGCCAGCTCTTTTCCGCCACGGCCAAGGCGAAGGCCATCGAGCTCACCGTGACAATGCGGCCCGGCACCCCCGGGGTCATCATCGCCGACGTGCGGCGGCTCAAGCAAATCCTCATCAATCTGTTGTCCAACGCCGTCAAATTCACCGAGGCGGGCAGCGTTGCGCTCGAAGTCTCCGCGCAACCGGAGCCGCCGCTGGGAGGCGTGGACCGCCTGCGCTGGCGTTTCTCCATCACGGACACCGGCCTCGGCATCGCGCCCGAGCACGCCGCCAACCTTTTCAACATCTACGCGCAGGCGCATGCGGGCATCGCCCGCCGTTTCGGCGGCACGGGCCTCGGGCTCGCCATCTCGTATCAGTTGGCCAAGTTGATGGGCGGCGGGCTCACCCTCGCGCGCAGCACGCCCGGCCAGGGCTCCACTTTCGTTTTGGAAATCGTCACGCCCACCAAACTTGGCGAGGCTTGAAACCGCACCACCACCCATGAGCCTGCCGCATCCCCCTCGGGCTGGCCACGGCAAGCACCCCGCCGCACCCGCAACGGCCAGCCATTTCCACTGGCTCAAAACCGGCGCGCACGCGTTGGCCGAGATGCTCGCCGCCATCGCGCACGCGAAGGAAAACATCCGGCTCGAGATGTATATCATCCAGCCCGATGCCCAGGGCGAAAAATTCCGGGATGCGCTCACTGCAGCCGCGCGGCGGGGGGTGCGCGTGCGGGTGCTGGCCGACGCCTTCGGCTCCATGTATCTCAAGCCGGATTTTGGGCACGCCCTCATCGCCGCCGGCGTGGAGTTCCGTTATTTCAATCTGCCGGGGGAAGGCCGCTCGGCCTTGCGCGACCACCGCAAGCTCATGATTTGCGATGATGCGCGGGCCTTCGTCGGCGGGCTCAACATTGGCGGCGAATATGCCGGCGACGGAGTGGCAGCCGGCTGGCGGGATTTGGGGCTGGAATTCCAGGGCACGCTCGCCGGTGAACTGGGCCGCGCTTTTGACGAGATGTTCGAGCTGGCGGAGTTTCGCCACCCGCGTTTTGCCTGGTTGCGCCACGCCATCCGCCAGCGCCGCCTCGAGGCGGAATC
>DASZWY010000165.1:0-11237 GCA_035546135.1 Opitutales bacterium | reverse complement strand
AATCGCAAAATCCGACAGCCGGAAATCCGATTTTTGCCCGGCCACGCGCAGCTTTCGGTCCTCATCCTGCGCGAGCTGGTAAAGGCGCATGGCCAGCTTGGCGTCACCCTGGTCGGTGGCAAAATTGGCCAGCCGCAGCATTGCCGCGGCATTGTCATGGAACTGCGTGATGATGGCATTGACCTCGCTGTCCACCTTGGCCTGGTCGCCGGTCTTGGCATAAATGTTCAGCAGCTCGATGCGCGGCATCACATTGCCGGGGTTGGCGTTCACGCGCATCCGCGTATAGAGGCTCGATTTGTCGAGGTCGCCCACATCGAGATAAAAGCGCGAAAGCAGTCCCAGCAGGTAGTCGTTATATTTGAAGCGGGGCAGCTTCTGCTCGACGTAGTCAATGGCCCCGTGCAACTGGCCTTGTTCCCACAGTAGCCGGCTCTGCAGCATGATGCCGTCCAATGTGGTCTCGAGCTTGTATTGGCTGATGACGTCCTCGGCCTTGTCAAAGTCCCCTTTGTCAATCAGCACGTCGGCCAGGTTGAGTGCAAAGAGGTCGCGCACCTTTTCATTCGTCAGGGTTTGGGCGAGGTATTCCCGGCAGATTTTTTCCAGCCGATCGGTCCGGTTGGGCATCGGAGCCTGTTTCAGATTGATGAGGTAATTGTCAATGTAGTTGTCCGGATCATTGGCCAGGGCGAAGGGCAGGCCGTCCTCCAGCAACGTGAAATAATGGTCAAGGTTTTTGTCCGTGATGTAGGTGAAATCGGCCAGCCGCGCGCGCGCCTCGAGATTGTCCGGCGTCTTCAGCACCGCGAGGCGGTAGTCCTTGAATGCCTCCTCCAGGTGGTTATTTTTCAAATGCCAGTCGGCCATCTTCTTGAAATAGTCGCCCATTCTGCGGTCATGCTCCGGCGAGTGGAATGGCGGCCAGTGAAACGGCAGCATCAGGACGTCGTCGAATTTTTCGTCATCGAAGCCCCGGCCGAACTTGAACCAGAAATACAGTCCCACGGCGATCATCAACCAGCAGATCGCGCCCAACCCGGTCACCGCGCCGACCAACCGCAGCCAGCGGATGCGCAGCTTGCGCGGGCCGGGCGGCTTGCGGTGCATGGCCGCCAACCCCCACCAGATGGGGGTCACGATCTCCGCGTGTTTGTCAAAGGATGAATTTTGGTCCGTCATGGCGGGAGAAATGCCTGGGTAGCTTGGAGACCCCGGGCGGGCTGGGGAAAGTTCCCTTGGCGCAATCTTGCAGCATGAGTCCAACCGGTGTCTTTGGCAACCCTTGATGGCCAAAATACCCCCCAAAAAAAGCCTCGCTTGCGCCATCCTGGCCTATACGGTCGATACCCTGGCGTTTTCCCTGCAGTTTAGGATGGTTATTTTCCTTAAAAAACCTCTTGCCAGCCTTGTAAAAAGATGGTTGACCAGTGCCTACGGTTGTTATTGTTTACACCGAGCCACGCCTACCCCCCTCCTTCCAACTGAACCTAAACCAATGAAATCTTATTCTAAAACCATTCTCACGGCGGCCCTTTTGCTGGCTTCCGCAGGCCTTGCTCCCAGCCTTTCCGCAACTCCGCTGCCTGCGCCTCTCGATGGCTTGGATTTCGTCTTCAATGGCGCGGTCAAAGAAACCTACAATTCCAACGTCCTGTCCTCCGCGGGCAACGTTGGTGGCGTCAACACCAAGTTTGACGATTATATTGCCACCTTTGCCCCGGGGTTCATCCTCAAATATGGCGGTATTCAAGACACCACCGTGACCCTCAGTTACACGGAGACTTTTCTGCGCTATCTCGAACACCCTTCGTTGAACGAGGAGCTTTCGAATGTCGGCCTCACGGTGCAACGCAACCAAGGGGCGCTCAAGCTGACGGGAGCCCTTTCCTACGTCCAAAATTACAACAATACCCCCAGTTCCACCTCCGCCGGTCTCACGTCCATCATCCGCAGCGATGTGATTAGCGCCTCCGGCAATGTTCACTGGGATTATTCGGACAAGTTCAACTTCGATGGCGGTTTCGGCTACACTAACACGCATTACCTTTACAGCGTTGGCCGCGCTTTCCAAGACACGGACACGTATACTCTGCCGATCTCGGGTTACTACGTGTACACCGACAAGGTAAGCTTTGGCTTGGGCTATACTTATAGCCAGACCGACCCCAAGGCGCCTGCCGCCGGCGGTGCGGCCGGTCGCAGCCGCTATAACAACAATTTCACCTTCAACGTGCGCTTGGCGGAATGGAACAAGCTCACGGGCGACGCCAACGTCGGTATCGTTCAGAACCACGTTGACAGCGACCCGGTTTCTGGCACCAGCTCCGATGACACGGTCACCGGCAGCTACAGCCTCGACATGAATTATGCCTATTCGGACATCCTGAGCTTCAACTTCACCGGCAGCCGTAACTTCAGCACCGGCACCGTCGGCCAGAACATTCAGTCCACCTCGGGCGGCATCGGCGCCACCTACAAGTATTCCAATAACATCAACGTGCAGGCCAATCTGATCACCTACACTTATTCGCAATACCTGCAGCAAAACCGCCACGACGATACCAAGACCACCGGCGTTACGGTCAACTGGCAGCCCTACGCTTACCTGACCCTCTCGGCCGCTTACTCCTACTTCATGAACAGTTCTGACGCGGCGAACTCCACTTATAATATCAACCTCGTCTCCATCTCCGCCTCGGTCAGCTACTAAGCTTCCCCGCAGCGCGAAGACGAAAGGCCGCCCACCCGGGCGGCCTTTTTCTTTGGCCAGGAAATCCCCAAGGTGCAGATCCCGCGCCCGCTTTATTCCTGCTCGCAACTTCCTCACGACCGTCCTCGGCGGATTCCGCTTTAGTTGGAATCCGTTCGATTGTTCAAGGCCCGCACATAAGCCGCGGGATCTTTGTTGGCGTCATCCACATATTTCTTCAAATGCTGCAGATCGTCGCGAATCTCTTGGATGCGGTTAAGATGATACGGATATAATTTTTGGCCGGCCAGTTGCTTGGCCTCGCCACTGGCGAGGTCGTAGGTTTGATTGATTAAATCCAAAAAAGCGCTTTCGGCAAACTTCAGGCTTTGTTGCTCATTGGCTTGGCCCATTTTGGTGCGGTAGGCGCCCACCGCCGCCACCAGCTCCGGACTGCGGGGAATCAAGAGTTTTCCACTCAACAGGCAGATGAGAAATTCTTCCGCTTCGTCCAATTGCAGGACTTTGACACCTTCCTCGGCCAGCCTTTTCCAGTCGAGCTTCACCCATCCTGAATCCTGCGGGATGTTGTCGAGCCGGTAGCCCAGCCAGTGGCTGGTGGATTCGTAGAGCGCGCCACCGGCTATCGTAAGTGAATTCACCGTTTCCACCTCCGTAGCTATCCCGATGACCTGGCCGGTGGGGCGGTAAATGATGGGGCTGCCGCTGTTGCCGTGGACAAACTGGGCGGTGACTTCGACTTTGTCCGGCCCGATGCCGACCAATGTCCCATGGGCCTGCGCCGGCACGCCAATCCCATCCGCATTGCCCGCCACCGTGACCGCTTCGCCCGCTTTCGTGTCGGTTTGCGGATCCTGGTCAATCTCCAGGTAATATTTGGCCAGATTGTCCGGAATTTGCAAAATCGCCACGTCATAGTCCTTCGCGCCATACAAGGCGCCATCGGCCGGGTATTTTGTGCCATCCATTCCGGTGATGGTGAGCTTTTTTTCACCCGACAGGACATGCTCGTTCGTCACGATGAAAAACCGGCCGTGCATCTTGGCGACAAAACCGGTGCCGCGCCCGATGTCGCCCTCGATGTTGACCAACGCCTTGATCTGTGCGGGCGGCAAGGGCGCCGGCCGCGGTGAAGTGATGGCTACACGGGCGGGAGCCGGCACCGGGGCTGGGACAGCTTTCTCCGTGGCGGCTTGAGCGGTCGCCATCCCCATGCTCAGGGCCAGCGCCAGTCCGAATGGCCGAATTTCGAGCAGACGCCACTGTCGGGATTTTCGGGGGAAAACAATCATTGGGGGAACAATGCGCGTCATTGTTTTTCCTATAACATGGCCACCCCTCTGTAAACGATATTTCCGGCGCGGCAATCCGGGTGTCGGGCAGATTTTTCCGGTTGCAGGAGGAAGGAGGCCGCCTCATCATCCCGAGCGTCGGCTGTTTCCCCCCGCCGTTACCCCCAATGTCCCGTCGTCCGCCAGGCAAGGTCAATCCGGTCCTGATTGCGTTCATCATCCCCCTGGCCGTCATTGTGACGGCGGTTATCTTCATGGTCGTGCGCAACCGGCTGCACCACGCGGTTGAGCCGTTCGACGCGGCCGCGTACAACCGTTCCTCCGCCGACCTGCGCGGCAACCACTACGGGCTGGACGCGCAGATTGATTCGCAATTGGAATGGAACGAGGGTTTTGGCCGGCTGCTGGCGGTCAAGCCGGTCAACGGCGGCGACCGGCTGCTGGTGTTTGTGCCCGACCAGGTCGCGGGCGACGTGCGCGCGGGCCAGCGCTACCACATGCAGGTCACGGTCAAGGAAATGGGCGTCATCCAGGCCGAGGTGATGGAAAAATATTAAATCGGCGGCCCGGCCTTCGCCGCATCGGCGCCGGCGACGGCCGTGTCAATCGTCGCGAGTTCCTCGGCGGTAAATTGCGTGTTTTGCAACGCGGCCAGATTGCTCTCCATCTGCCGGAGCGAGCTGGCCCCGGGCAGCACGCTGGTCACCGCCGGCTGACGCAGCACCCACGCCAGCGCCATCTGCGCCAGGGTCTGCCCGCGGGCCTGCGCCACCTGCTGCAACTTTTGCACCATCGGCCGGTGCCGCTCCACCATGTCGCGCTTGAGGAACGCGTTGCGCGTGGCGCGCGAGCCCTCCGGCAGTCCCTGCAAATACCGGTCCGTCAGGATGCCCTGGGCCAGCGGGCTGAATGGGATGCAGCCGATGCCTTCGCGCTCCAGCACCGGCAGCAGCCCTTGTTCCGGCTTGCGGTCAATCAGGTTGTAGCGTGGCTGGTGAATGAGGCACGGCGTGCCCAGTTCGCGCAAAATTTTTGCCGCCACTGCCGTCTGTTCCGGGCCATAGTTTGACAGGCCGACATACAGCGCCTTGCCGGTGCGCACCGCGTGCGCCAGGGCGCCCATCGTCTCCTCCAGCGGCGTGTGCGGGTCGGGCCGGTGCGAATAAAAAATGTCCACGTAGTCGAGCTGCAGCCGCTTCAGGCTCTGGTCCAGGCTCGCCAGCAGGTATTTGCGCGAGCCCCAGTCCCCATACGGCCCCGCCCACATCACGTAACCCGCCTTGGTCGAGACCACCAGCTCGTCCCGATGGGCCGTTAAATTTTGCTTCAGGATTTTCCCGAAATTGGTTTCGGCCGACCCCGGCGGCGGTCCGTAATTGTTGGCCAGGTCGAAATGCGTGATGCCCCGGTCAAACGCCCCGAGCACCAACTCGCGCGCCTCGTTCGCATTATCGGTGTCGCCAAAATTGTGCCACAGGCCGAGGGAAAGTTTCGGCAATTGCAGCCCGCTGCGTCCGCAGCGGGCGTAGGGAATTTTCTCGTAGCGGTTGGAATCGGGCGTGTAAGGCATGTCGGAAAGCGAAGCTTGTTTATGGCGGAAACCTGCCCGCCGAAGCAATCGGGAAATGCCCGCCATGCGCTGCCAAAAATTGGGGCGTGCCAAAGCCGCACTCATGAGTTAGGCTTGCCGGTCACCAGGCTTCTGGCCGCACTCATGGCCGCAACCATCACACGCAAAAGCAGCCACGGCGGCGTGGTCAAGCAGTTCTCCGTTTTTGCCGAGAACAAGGTCGGCCGCTTGCACGACGTCGTCAATTTGCTCGCCGGCAAGGACGTGCATGTCCTGGCCCTCTGCCTGGTCGACACCACCGACAGCACCATCATCCGCCTCGTGGTGGATTATCCGGAAGTCGCCGCCCCCTTGCTCACCGGCCACGGCTTTTCCCACAGCCTCGCCGAGGTCCTCGCGATTGAAATCGACACTGAGGCCCGCCTGCAAAACGTCACCGCCGCGCTCGTGCAGGCCGAAATCAACATCCACTACATTTACCCCTTCCTCATGCGCCCCCATAACAAGACCGGCCTGGTCTTGCGCCTCGAAGACCCCGACCTCGCCTCCGAGGTGCTCAAGCGCAACCAAATCACGGTGCTGACGCAAACTGACTTGGCGCGGTGAGGAAATTCCCGCTGCATGCGCCCGCGAAGTGTTTTTCTCCATAGCGTTGTCTGGTCGTTCGCCCTCACGGCCTGCTCAAACATTGCCGCGCCGGGCGCCGCTTCTCCGGCCGCCGCGGACACCCGTGCGGCTTTCCTCAAGCTGATTGACCGACCAAAGGTGGCGCCTGCCGTGCAAATCAAGGATACCGGCATCACCAACGGCGTGGCCCATGCCCATTTCACTTACGCCAGCGATGCCGCCGAGCGCGTGCCAGGCCTCTTGGCCAAGCCGATCACTGTTTCCGGCCGCCTGCCGGTGGTCATCATGCTGCATGGCACCGGCGGCAAAAAGGAAGATATGCGCACGCAGATGGAGCTTTATGCGCAGGCCGGCTTTTTGGCCATCGCCATCGACGGACCGTTTCACGGCGAGCGCGCCCGTCCCGGCGCCAAGAGCGAGGACTACCAGGCCGCCATTCTTGCCGCCTGGCGCACCGGCCGGGGCCATCCGCTGTTCTACGACACCGTCTGGGACGTCATGCGCCTCATTGATTATCTGCAGACGCGCGATGACGTGGACCCCGCGCGCATCGGCCTGATGGGAGTTTCCAAGGGTGGCATCGAGACCTACCTCGCCGCGGCCGCCGACCCGCGCATCGCCGCCGCCGTGCCCTTTATCGCCCTCGAGAGCTTCCGCTATTCGCTCGACCACAACCTCTGGTCGCACCGCACGGAGACTTTCCCCAACGCCCTCAATGGCGCGGCGCAAGACTCGGGCGTGCCCGTGGCCGGGATTGATGCCGACTTCGTGCGCAAGTTCTACGACCGCGTCGCCCCGGGCATCTACGGCCAGTTCGACGGCCCTTCGATGATAACGCTGATCGCCCCGCGTCCGCTCCTCGCCATCAACGGCGAGCGCGACCTCCGCACCGCCCGTCCGGGCGTAGACGAGTGCCTTAACGCCGCCCGGCCGCTCTACCATGCCGCCCACGACGACGACCGCCTCGTCTACATCGCCGAACCCAACACCGCCCACGCCGTCACTCCCGCAGCTTATCAGGACGCGCTTGCCTGGTTTAAGGAATGGCTGAAGCCCACCGCGCCGTAAAATTACCCCTCCACGCCGAACAGCGCGTCGGAAAAATTCTCGACCGAAAACGGCTGCAGGTCGTCCGGCTGCTCGCCGAGGCCGACAAAGTGGATGGGCAGCTTCAATTCACGGTGAATACCCACCAGCGCGCCCCCGCGACTCGTGCCGTCAAGCTTGGTGATGACCAGCCCCGTCAAATCGAACGCCTGATGGAACACTCGTGCCTGTTCGAGTGAATTGGAGCCCAGCGAGCCGTCGAGCACCAGCCAGCGGTGGCGCGGCGCGGCGGGGTCGTGTTTTTGCAGCACGCGGCGGATTTTTTTCAACTCCTCCATCAAATTGTGCTTGGTGTGCAGGCGGCCCGCCGTGTCGAGCACCACGAGGTCCTGGCCGCGCTTGGCCGCGGCCTGCCAGGCGTCATAGGCGACCGCGGCGGCATCCGCGCCGTGCTGGCTGGCCACGATTTCGATCTCGAGCCGCGCCGCCCATGACTTCAACTGCTCGTTGGCCGCCGCGCGAAAGGTGTCACACGCGCCGAGCACGACCTTGCGTCCTTGTTTCTGATAATAGGACGCCAGTTTGGCGGCGGTGGTGGTCTTGCCCGAGCCGTTCACCCCCACGAGGCAAATCACCTCCGGGTGGCCGGCTTTGGCGGAGATGACCGGCGGGTTCTCCGCGCCCGCGAGCACGCGCTTGAGCACGGCCGCGCCGATTTTCGCCGCTTCCTGCCCGCGCAATTCCGGGTCCTTTTTCCACGCCGTTTTGATTTCCGCCAGAATTTCCCCCGCGGTTTCCACGCCCAAATCCGCGCCATACAGGGCTTCCTCCAATTGCTCGATGCTTTTGGCGTCGAGCGTGCGTGTGAACAGCCCCCCCACTTTGCCGAACGCCGCATAAAACGTCGGCGTCGTCCGCTTCAGCCCGTCGGTGAATTTTTTCAGCAGCGCGCGCATGACCTCGGGCGCTTACTCCGCCGCCGTGCGGGAGGGGCGGTCGAGCGAGTCCTTCACCCGGTCAAGCATCCCGTTGAGGAAGCGGCGCGAATCCGGGTTCGAATAGGATTTGCCCAGCTCGATGGCCTCGTTGATGGTCACCACCGGCGGGATGTCCCGGCGGTGGAGCAGCTCGTAAATGCCCAGCCGCAGGATGGCGAGATCCACGCGGGCAATGCGGTTGAAGGCCCAGTTGTGCGCATGCTTCTTGATTAATTCGTCAATCTCCGCCTGGTGCGACAGCGTGCCGTTGATCAATTCCTCGGCGAAGGCGTAATAGTCGCGCGGGTGCTCCTGGGTGCTGAAAAAATCCTGCAGCCCGATGCCCTGCTCGACGCCGGGATTGACGTCCCACATATAGAGGAACTGCATCGCCGCGGCGCGGCAATCGCGGCGGCGGCTCGACTTCGCGGTGGCGGGCGGGGGCGGCGTCTCGCCGGCGGTCGGTTTGGTGCTCATTTAGTTGTTTTTGAAAAGCTGTTTCGGGTCGAAGCCCTCGTCCTCATCGTCGTCGTCCTCATCCTCGAGTTCTTCCTTCTGTTCCTCGATGGCGTCGAGGCGCTCGACGAGCTTGATTTTGTGCCAGGCCATTTGCAGCGCCGCGCGCGCAAACTCGGCCCCGCGGTCGCGGTCGCCCCCGATGCGCTCCTCCGCCTGCTTGAGCGAGTTGACCGTCAGAATGCCGTTGATGACCGGCACCTCCGACTGCATGCCGATGGAATGCAGCGAATAGGCGGTGCCGTAGCTGATGACCTCGTGGTGCGAAGTTTCCCCCGCGACGACCACGCCCAGCGCAATCAGGCAGTCCAGCTCGCCGGTCGCGGCCAGCATGTGCGCGGCGTAGGGAATTTCGTTCGAGCCGGGCACCCGCAGCACCTCAATGTTGCGCTCGCGCACGCCGTGCTGCTTGAGCACCTTGACCACGCGCTCCAGCAGGGCGTCCACCTGCGCGCTGTTATAGCGCGCGGCCACGATGCCGATGAAAAAATCGGCGCCGTCAATTTGTGCCGCGTCGGGTGGGTTGTCGCTCATGGATAAGAGGGTGGAGGGGTTCGCCGATTGCATCACAGCGCCACGGTTTCGACAATTTCCAAACCATAGCCGTCCAGGCCCACCACGCGGCGCTGGGGCGAGCCGGTCAGCAGGCGGATTTGCCGCAGGCCCAGGTCGGCGAGGATTTGCGCGCCGACGCCATAGTCGCGAAAATCCATGTGCGAGGGGGCGGGCACGAGTTTGTTCGGCGCGCCGTCCTGCGGCTCCAGCCGCAGACCGCCTGCCGGCTGCTCAATATACACCAGCGCGCCGCGGTTTTCCTTCGCAATGCGCTCGATGGCCTTGGCCAGGGCGTGGAAGCCGCCGAATTGTCGCGCGCGAAACACATCGCCCAGTAGATTTTCGCTCTGCACCCGCACCAGCGTCGGCGCGCCGTCAAGTGCCCCGCGCGTCAGCGCGTAGTGGGTGCGATGGTCGAGGGGGGTTTTGTAAATATGCAGGTCAAAGCGGCCAAATTCCGAGTCGAACGGCAGCTCCGCGACGCGCTTCACCAGTTTCTCGCGCCGGTGCCGGTAGTGAATCAATTGCGCGATGGAGATGAGCCGCAGGCCGAATTTCTTTTTGAATTCCACCAGTTGCGGCAGCCGCGCCAGCGAGCCGTCCTCGTTGACGATTTCGCAGAGCACGCCGCTCGGGTGCAGCCCGGCGAGAATGGCCAGGTCCACCGCCGCCTCCGTATGGCCCGCGCGCTGGAGCACGCCGCCCGGCCGCGCCCGCAAAGGAAAGACATGGCCCGGCTGCACCAATTTGTCCGGGGTGGCATACGGGTCGGCGAGGATGCCAATGGTCTTGGCCCGGTCGTAGGCGCTCACGCCCGTGGTGATGCCGTCGGCGGCGTCCACGCTCACCATGAAATCCGTGCGGTGCGATTCGCGGTTCTCCGCCACCATCGGCCCCAGGCCAAGGCGCTTCAATTGCGGCTCGGTCGTCGGCACGCAGACGATGCCGCTGCCGTAGCGAATCATCATATTCACCGTCTCGGGCGTCGCCTTCGACGCCGCCATGATGAGGTCGCCTTCATTTTCCCGGCCTTCGTCGTCCGTCACGACAATGACCTTGCCCGCGGCAATATCGGCAATGGCCTCCTCGACGGTGTCGAAGGGCGGCGAGGGATGTTCGAAGTCGGGTGCGCTCATGGCCGGGCGTGGGAAACCCGGCAATCTATCGCGCCTGCACGCCCAACGTCAAGGACGGGGAGGAGGAAAGCAGGAGCCAGTAGTCAGAAGCCGGAATGCCGAAGACCGGGCCACCAGGCAAAAGGCCGGGAAGCACGCTGGCGCCGATATTGGAGTCCCGGCGAGCGGCTCCTGTTTTCTGGTTCCTGACTTCCGTATGCTCGGTTAATTCCGATCCACCCAGCGCTGGCGCAGCAATTGCAGCGCTTGGCCGTGAATCTGGCAAATCCGCGCCTCCGTCACCTTGAACGCCTCGGCAATCTCCGAGAGGCGGCGGTTGTGGAAATAGTACAGCATGACGACTTGGCGGTGGCGCTCCGGCAGCAGCTTCATGGTGCGGGCCAGGGCGTGCAAGGTCTCCTCCTGCTCGAGGTGCGAATGCGTCGGCGGGGTGTTTTCGTCGGCGAGGCATTCGTGCAGGCTCATCAGCGCCCCGCTGCCGTTGTCGCGCTCCATCGGCTTGTCCAGCGGCAGGAAGCGCACCGGCTGCACGCGCAGCTGCAGTTTGTCAAAATCCACGCGGTTCAGGCCCAGGCGCTCGCGAGTCTCGTCGGCGGTGGGCGCGCGGCCGAGGTTCTGCTCCAAGTCGTTCACGGTATCGCGCAACTGGCGCGCGCGATGGCGGGCCGAACGCGGCATCCAGTCCATCCGGCGCAGCTCGTCCAGAATCGCGCCGCGGATGCGCATGGCCGCGTAGGCCTCGAAAGTCTTGGTCTGGGTCGGGTTAAACCGGCGCACGGCGGCGATCAACCCTGTCAGGCCTAC
>DASZWY010000164.1:0-1539 GCA_035546135.1 Opitutales bacterium | reverse complement strand
AGCACCCGCCATGCCCCGGTCAACCCCGCAACCGCGAAATCCGCGGTTTTTTTACAAAGCCCGGCCACCCCGGCGCCGGGCTGCCGCCCAACCCAGGAAATTCCGGTAAAGCTGCAACCCCTTGGCCTGGCTCTTTTCCGGATGGAATTGCGTCGCAAAGCAATTTCCCCGGCGAATGGCGCTCACAAACCAGCCGCCGTAGTCGGTCTCGCCCCAGACCAGGGCGCGGTTCGCGGGCTGCGCATAATAGCTGTGCACGAAGTAGAATTGGTCCCCATCGGCGCTGATACCCTCCATCATGGTATCTACTGCCTGCCCGCCAGCGGGCTTGGCCCAGCGGACATTGTTCCACCCCATGTGCGGGATTTTATACGACTCCGGCAGCTTGAAGCGCACCACCTGGCCGGGGAATACGCCCAGTCCGGGGGTATCGCCTTCCTCCGAGTGCTCGAACAGCGCCTGCAACCCCAGGCACACGCCGAAGAACGGGCGGTCCGCGGCGATCCATTCGCGGATGGCGTTATCCAGCTTCGTTTCCTTCAGCAGCCGCATGCAGTCCATGATGGCCCCCTGACCCGGGAAAACCAGCGCGTCCGCCGTCGCCGCTTCTGCCGGCGTCGTGACCAGCCGGGGCTTTCCCCCCACGCGCTCGAACGCGCGCAGCACGCTCCGCAGGTTCCCCATGCCGTAATCAATCACGGCGAGGTCCAGCGCGGGCGCGGCGGCAGTGTCGGGAGGATTCATCGTTTTTCGCAAAGGAACATTCCCGCAAAATCCCCGCCGGGGGTCAATGCCGCGCTGCAACGAAACCGGGTCGCGCGCGGGGCTGCCCGCGGGTCTGGGTTTGACGGCAACCAATCGCAAGTATTTCTTGTTATCTGTGTGGCAATTCCTGGCACTTTTGGCCGGCAACCGCGCCATCACCGCGTTGATAAAACAATACGCGAAGTAGCCCGCTTACGTCAGCAGGCCCTTGGTGCTGGGCAGCATGCTGCTCGCGCGAGGATCCACCTGCGTGGCCATGTCCAGCGCCTTCGTAAAGGCCTTGAAGATGCACTCGGCAATGTGGTGCGGCTCTTCGCCGTATTCCAGCGCGATGTGCAGGTTTGCGCCCGCGGCATTCGTGAAGCCTTGGAAAAACTCCTTCACCAATCCGAGGTTGAAATCGCGAATCATCAGGTTGTCCGCCGCGACCTTGTACACCAGCACCGGCCGATTGCTGAGGTCAATCGCCACGCGCGCCAGGCACTCGTCCATTGGCGCGATGAAAAAGCCGTAACGGCGCAGCCCGCGCTTGTCGCCGATGGCCTCCTTGACCGCCTGCCCGAGCACGATGCCGACATCCTCGACCGTGTGGTGATAATCCACCGCCAGGTCGCCATCGGCCTTCACCTCGAGGTCGAACAGCCCATGCCGCGCAAACAGGTCGAGCATGTGGTCGAGGAACGGGATGCCCGTGTCCACGGCGGATTTGCCGGAACCGTCCAGCGCCAGCGAAAGGGAGATTTTCGTCTCCTTCGTGTCGCGCTTTATCGTCGC
>DASZWY010000163.1:0-9697 GCA_035546135.1 Opitutales bacterium | reverse complement strand
GCGCGGCGCCGGCGCCGGCCACGCGCTGCTGTTCTACTTCGGCAAAAGCCTCTGGCCCTTCGGCCTGCGGCCCATTTACCCGCTGTGGAGTTTTCAAAATCCTTCTTTTGCGCAATTTTTGCCCTGGCTTTTGCTCGCCGCCATTTTTGTTTCGCTCGCGTGGCGCCGTGCTTCCTGGAGCCGCGCCGCGCTCTTCGGCCTCGGCTTCTTTGTTCTCAACCTCGCGCCGGTGCTGGGCTTTTTCCCGATGTCATATCTGCGCATTTCCTGGGTTGCCGACCATTTCGTCTACCTGCCGGTCATCGGCCTCATTGGCCTCGCCCTTGCCGGCGCCGAGGCGCTGCTCCAGGTCCATCCTCGCGCCAAAACCGCCGCCACCGTCGCCGTTGCCGCGTTTCTTCTCGCCCTCGCCGGACAAAGTCGCGCCTACGCCGCCAATTTCCGCGGCTCCGTCGAACTCTGGTCGTATGCCGTGCAGTGTGATCCCGATTCCTGGCTGGTCCAATACAATCTCGGCCTCACGCTAATGGAGCACCAGCAGCGCCCCGCGGCCGAGGCCGCGCTGCGCCGCTCGCTCGCGCTGAACGGCTCGTCCTACGGCACGCACCTCGCCCTCGCCAACCTCATCGCCCAAACCGGCCACAATGCCGAGTCCGCGCATGAATTCGCCATCGCCCTCAGCCTCGTGCCGCAGGCCGCCGCGCAGTCCATCGAGGCGCACGTCAATTATGGCATCGTCCTTTCCCGCCTGGGCGACAACGCCGGCTCCGAGCACCAATACTACCTCGCCACCCTCTGCACGCCGCTGTCGCCCCTCGGCCGCGCCGACCTCGCCGTTGCGCATTTCAATCTCGCGAACATTTTGCTCCAGCGCGGCCAGCGCGCCGACGCCATCAGGCATTTGCAGGCCGCGCTCGCGGCCCAGCCCAGCCTCGCGCAAGCGCGCAACGAATTGGCATCGCTGCAAGCTCCGGCGGCGGCCGCGCCGAAATAACTCCCGCCGCGCTCAATCCTCCAGGCACGGCGCCAGCCACTTCTCCGCCTCGGTGATGCTCCACTTTTTCCGCGCCGCGTAATCCTCCAGTTGGTCCCGGCCAATATGCCCGACATGGAAATACTTCGCCAGCGGATGCGCGAAATACAATCCCGCAACCGTGCTCGCCGGCCACATTGCGAAATTCTCCGTCAGCTTCGCGCCTGTCACGCGCTCGGCGTCCAGCAGTTTCCACAACTCTCCTTTTTCCGAATGGTCCGGAATGGACGGATAGCCGATCGCCGGGCGGATCCCGCGATACTTTTCGTCGATCAATTCCTCCACGCCGAGTTTTTCATCCGCTGCGTAGCCCCAAAATTCCTGGCGCACCTTCTGGTGCAAATATTCCGCGAACGCCTCGACGCACCGGTCGCCCAGCGCCTTGATGAGGATGCCCGTGTAGTCGTCGCGGTTTTGTTCGTATTCCCGCGCCCATTCCTCAACTTCGTGCCCCGCCGTGCAGACGAATCCGCCCACCCAGTCCGCCACGCCGCTTTCCTTCGGCGCGACGAAATCCGCCAGGCATTGCTGCGGCCGGTCGTTTTCCTTCTCCACCTGCTGGCGCAGGAAATGGTATTGGCCCAATACCTGCCGGCGCGACTCATCGGCGTAAATTTCCAGGTCGTCGCCCACACGGTTGGCCGGCCACAGCCCGAACACCGCGCGCGGATGAAAGCGCTTCTCGGCAATGATCTGCGCGAGCAGCTTCTCCGCGTCCGCGTGCACCTTGCGCGCCTCGACGCCGTATTTCTCGCTCTCGAAAATTTTGGGATACACGCCGCGCAAGCCCCACGAGTGGAAGAACGGCGTCCAGTCCATCAGCGCGAAAATATCCGCCAGCGGCTCGCGGCCGAGCACGAGCGCGCCGGTGAAGCTCGGCCGGAACGGCGGCGCCTTTTTCCAGTCGAAGCGGTGCCTGCGCGCGCGCGCGTCGGCCAGCGTCCGCAGCTTCGTCTCGCCGCGTCGCTCGGCATGGCGCACGCGCAGCTTCTCGTACTTGTCCGCCGTCTCCGCCGCAAAGCCCGCGCGGCTTTCCGGCGACAGCAGTTTCGCGCACACGCCGACCACGCGCGACGCGTCGATGACGTGCACCACCGGCGCGGAATAGTGCGGCGCAATCTTCAGCGCCGTGTGCGCCTCGCTGGTCGTCGCCCCGCCGATCAGCAGCGGCAGCTTCAGGCCCAGCCGCTCCATCTCCCCGGCGTTGTGCGTCATCTCGTCAAGCGACGGCGTGATGAGGCCCGACAGGCCGACGATGTCCGCCTGCGCCTCGCGCGCCGCCTGCAAAATTTTCTCGCACGACACCATCACCCCGAGGTCGATCACCTCGTAGTTATTGCACGCGAGCACCACGCCCACGATGTTCTTGCCGATGTCGTGCACGTCGCCCTTCACCGTCGCGAGCACGATGACGCCCTGCTTGCGCGCCGCCGGGTTCGCCAGCCGTTCCGCCTCCATGAAGGGCGTCAGGTAGGCGACCGCCTTCTTCATCACGCGCGCGCTTTTCACGACCTGCGGCAAAAACATTTTCCCGGCGCCGAACAAGTCGCCGACGACCTTCATCCCGTCCATCAGCGGCCCTTCGATGACGAGCAGTGGCCGGCCCAGTTCCTTCCGCGCCTCCTCGGTGTCGCCTTCAATAAAAGCATCCACGCCCTTTACGAGCGCATGCGTCAGCCGCTCGCGCACCGGCAGGCTCCGCCAGGCGAGCACCTCGGCTTCCGCGCCCGCTCCGCCCGCGCTTTCGCCGCGTGCTTTCAGCCCCTCGGCGTAAAGGATCAGCCGCTCCGTCGCGTCCGCGCGCTGGTTCAGCAGCACAGCTTCGACGAGTTCCTTCAGCTTGGGCTCGATCTCATCATACACCGCGACCATGCCGGCGTTGATGATGGCCATGTCGAGGCCCGCGCGAATCGCATGATAAAGGAAACTGCTGTGCATCGCCTCGCGCACGGTGTTGTTGCCGCGGAACGAGAACGACACGTTGCTCACCCCGCCCGAGATGCGCGCGCCCGGGCACGCCGCCTTGATTTCCGGAATCGCCTCAAAGAAATCCAGCGCATACCGGTTGTGCTCCTCGATGCCCGTCGCCACAGTGAGGATGTTCGGGTCGAAAATGATGTCGCCGGGCGGGAAATCAAGCTTCTCCGTCAGCAGCTTGTACGCGCGCGCGCAGATGCGCACCTTTTCCGATTTGCTTGCCGCCTGGCCCTGCTCGTCGAAGGCCATGACGATGGCCGCCGCGCCGTAGCGGCGGATTTCGCGCGCCTGGCGCAGGAATTTTTCCTCGCCCTCCTTGAGCGAGATGGAGTTGACCACGCATTTGCCCTGCGCGCATTTCAGGCCCGCTTCGATGACGCTCCACTTCGAGCTGTCGAGCATCAGCGGCACGCGCGAAATGTCCGGCTCGCTGGCGAGCAGGTTGAGGAAGCGCGTCATCGAGGCCTCGCCGTCGAGCAGCGCCTCGTCGAAGTTCACATCGAGAATGTTCGCGCCGCTGTCCACCTGCTGCCGCGCGATGGTGAGGCCCGCGTCGAAGTCGCCCGCCTGGATGAGTTTCTTGAACTTGGGCGAACCGGTGACGTTGGTGCGCTCGCCGACGACGAGGAACGGCGCATTCGGCCCATCGTGCGTCAGCGGCTCAAGCCCGCTCAGACGCAGGCCGGTGAGCTTTGGCACGGGCCGGCGCGGCGGGTATTTTTCCAGCCGCCGGCGGATGGCGCGAATGTGGTCGGGCGTCGTGCCGCAACAGCCGCCGACGATGTTGACGAGGCCTGCTTTCGCAAAGTCTTCGAGAAAGCCCGCGGTGTCCTCCGGGCCTTCGGGAAAGCCGGTTTCGCTCAGCGGGTCGGGCAGGCCCGCGTTCGGGTAGCAGCTTACATAACAATCCGCGAGCCGCGACAGCTCCTCGATATACGGCCGCATCAGCGCCGCGCCGAGCGCGCAATTGAACCCGACAGACAGCGGGCGCGCATGGGCGATGGAATTCCAGAACGCCTCCGTGGTCTGCCCGGACAGCGTGCGGCCCGAGGCGTCCGTGATGGTGCCGGAAATCATCACCGGCAGCCGCCGGCCCGTGCGCTCGAAATACAAATCAATCGCGTAGAGGCAGGCCTTGACGTTCAGCGTGTCGAAAATGGTTTCCGGCAGCAAAATGTCCACCCCGCCTTCGACGAGCGCGACGACTTGCTCGTAATACGCGTCACGCACCTGGTCGAACGTCACTTCGCGCTTGCCGGGGTCGTTGACATCGCGCGAGAGCGACAGCGTGCGGTTCAGCGGTCCAAGCGCGCCCGCGACAAAGCATTTGCGGCCCGGCGCGGCCCGCTCGGCCTCGTCGGCGGCCTCACGGGCGAGTTTCGCGGCGGCGAGGTTCATCTCGCGCACCAGCGGCTCCAGTTGGTAGTCCGCCTGCGAGATCACGTTCGCGTTGAACGTGTTTGTCTCGACCATGTCGGCCCCGGCGGCGAAATATTGGCGGTGTACCTCGCGCACCAACTCTGGGCGCGTCAGCACCAGCAAATCGTTGTTGTTTTTCAGGTCAATCGGGTGGTCCTTGAAGCGCTCGCCGCGAAAATCGGCCTCCTGGAGCTTGTGGCGCTGGAGCATCGTGCCCGTGGCACCGTCGAGGAAGACAATCCGCTGCTCCAGGAGCGCGAGCAGTTCCTCCCCGCGCGCGGTCAGCGGCAGGCGATGGGTTGGGGTGATGTTCACGGGTTCAGTCATCTAAATAAACGCATCAACGTATACTGATATGTTGATATGTCAACTGAAAAGAGGTGAGCGGTGAGGTAAATTTGAAAAATGGACCGGAGAGTTCGGCAAAAACATGTTTGCGGCTGCATTTTCAGTATTCATCCTTCATCCTTCATCCTTCATCCTTTTGCAATGTCCGCTTATGCCGAATTGCCGATCCCCGCCGAGGCCGCGCCCAAGCTGGCCGAGTTGGCGGCGCTCATGCGTGGCTGGAATGACCGGCTCAACCTCGTCTCCCGCCAGGATGTCGAGAACCTGGAGCGCCGCCACCTTGCCGCCTGCCTCGCGCCGCTGAAATTCCTTCAGCTCGAGCCTGACGCGAGGGTGCTCGACGTGGGCACCGGCGGCGGCCTGCCCGGCCTGCCGCTGGCCATTTGCTACCCGCAGGCCAAATTTCTGCTGGTGGACTCCATCGGCAAAAAAATCCGCGCGGTCGAGGACATGGCGCAAAAGCTCGGGCTGAAAAACGTCGAGGCCCGCCAGGAGCGCGCGGAAAACATCCGCGGCACGTTCGACTTCATTCTCGGACGCGCGGTGACGGCGCTGCCGGAATTCGTCGGCTGGGTGCGCGGGCGCCTGCGGCCCGGCGCGCGCCACTCGCTAGCCAATGGCCTGCTGCTTTGGAAAGGCGGCGACCTCACCGCCGAAATCGCCGCGCTGGGCGTCGCGCCGCGCCAGAAGTTCTTTCTCGAGGCCTTTTTCCACGATTCGTATTTTCAGGAGAAATACATCCTGCATTTTGCCGCCGACGACCTTTTGCGCAAAACCCATGCGCCCGCCTGACTCCGCCCTCGCGCAGCGCCTCGAGAAATTTCTCGGGCAGCCGCCGCGTCTCCATGCCACCGCCTACGTCGCCCCGCAGGCGACGGTGGTCGGCGACGTGCGCCTGGGCGCGCACAGCAGCGTCTGGCCGTCGGCGGTGCTGCGCGGCGACATCAATTATATCGAAGTGGGCGAAGGCACCAACATCCAGGACGGCACGGTCATCCACCTCGCGGACGAATTTCCGGCGATTATCGGCAACTATGTCACGATCGGCCACCTGGCGATGGTGCACGCCTGCGTGGTGGAGGACGAATGCCTCATCGGCATGCACGCCACAGTGCTCGACGGCGCGGTGGTCGGCGCGCAATCGCTCGTCGGCGCGGGCTCGCTGGTGACCAAGGGGATGAAAATTCCGCCTGGCTCGCTGGTGCTCGGCGCGCCGGCGCGCGTATTGCGGGCGCTGACGCCGGAGGAACGGGCCGCGTTGCGCGAATCGGCGGAAAAATACATCCAGGTCGCCGCCGCGCATAAGGTCCGGATGCCATCGAAATGATTTCTCACGTTCAAGCTTGGGTGCGGGAAGTCGCGGCGCTTCCCACGGAGGCCGAAGTGCAAGTGCATGAGGAGACCCATTGTCCCGACCCCTCCTGCCCGTTGCGGCGCACAGTGTTCCAGTGGACGGATGCCGCGGGCAAAATACACCGCACTTTCCTGGTGAAGCCGCTGGTTTATGTCCGCCGCGACGATGTGGTTCGGGCACTGCGGCTTTATGTGGCGAGCCGTTCCGCCTGATTCCGCCTACTTGCCGGCCTTCGCCTCCGCCCGGCCGAGTTTTTTCAGCTTCTTGAGATCTGGCTCGAGTTCCTCGACGTATTTCGGATCCATGCGGTCGATAAACAGCACGCCCTCGACATGGTCGAACTCGTGCTGAATGACGCGCGCGAACAGGCCCGAGGTCTCGAGCACGTGCGGCTTGCCCTGCAAGTCCTGGTAGCGCAGCCGCACCGCCCACGGGCGGTTGACGTTGCCGCGAATTTCCGGAAACGACAGGCAGCCCTCTTCAACGGTCCGCTTTTCGCCCGGCAGGTATTCGACCTCCGGGTTCACGGCGACAAACGGCATCAGCAGCGCGGGCGGCACGGTTTTGCCGTCGAGCGTGATTTTTTCCGCCTCGGGGGTGCGGCTCAATAAATCCGCGACAAACAGCCGCCGCGCCTGGCCGACCTGTTGCGACGCCAGCCCAATGCCTTCGTTGGCCATCATGGTCTCGAGCATGTCGCTGGCGAAGGCCGCGAGAGATTTGTCGAAGGCGGTGACATCCGCGCCGCGTTGCCGCAACACCGGGTCGCCGTATTTCACGACTTTCAAAAGCATCGGAGGAGGCTAGCCGGAAAATCCCGCCGCGAAAACAAAAATTCGGCCTCCCGGCCGCTCACGGCGCCGCCGTCTTGAACCGCGCGCCCAAGTCAATTTTGATGTATTTGCGGTCGGCGGCGAGCAGGCCGGTGGCGAGATACATCACCCGGTTGGCCGGCTCGAAAATCATCGACTGCATGGTCAGGTTGCCCTGCTGCACATGCTCGAGCATCGAGATAAGCTGGGTCGGACCGATTTTGCCGTAGAGCTTTTTTGCGTTGTCGTGCAGGTAGTCATAGCGATCGCACAGGCCCGGCTGGTCGGCGTCCTGCCCGCGCTGGTGGTTGGTGCTGATGAGCGCGGTGCCGTCCTGCCCGCGGCGCACGACGACTTTTTCCGGCGACAGCTCCACCACGGCGCGGTTGCCGGCGGCGTCCATCAGCATGAGGTTGTTGGCCGACTGGCGCGGGTTGTCCTGCAAATATTTCACGGTCTCGTCCACCGTTTTGCAATGTTCCAGCAGGCAGCGGTAGAGCAGGGCGTAAGGCATGGCCTTGACGACGAGGCCCGGGCCGCGCGGCACTTCCATGTTGCAGAGCGTCAGCCCGAATTCGTTCATGCCCGAAACCGCGCCAATCATCCCCGGCCAGCCGATGGTCGCAAATGCGTAGCGGCCCACGGGGTGGTAAACCAGCACGACGGAATGTTTGTCCGCGATGTTGAAGGAGTCAAAATCGAGATTGCGGGCAAACCGCGCGATGTGGTCGGGGGCGGCATCGGCCGGCAGCGTCATCGTCGAGCAGGCGACGGTGGGCATGAGGTCGAGAAAGCTGTTTGCCAGCATCAGGTCGGATTCGCTCAAGTGGCTGTTTGCGGCGAGGGCTTTGAGCTCCGCCAGATGCTCGGGGCGCAATTTCGGCTCGAAGCCCATGGCGAGGACACCCGCGGCAGCGCGCGAGAGCGGGTCGCTCAGCACCTGGCCGAGATACTGGTCCTCGAGCATTTTGATGGAAGGCGCAAGCGCCGCGGCGTGCTGCCGGCCGAGGGCGGTGGCATCGCCCCGCAGGTCGATGATTTTCACCGGCTGCGAATCGGGCGCCGTGGACGAGGCCGCCAAAATCGCGGGCGCGCCGGCAGCCCAGACAGGTCCCGCCGCGAGGCTCAATAACAGTGCCGCCGATAAAATGGGCCGGAGTTTCATGGCGGAGGAAAATCGCGAACCGTTGCTCAATCGCCGAGCCAGTATTCGAGCGTCTTGGCGCTGGTCTCGATGGTCACATGGTTCGACCCGTTGGCCTGGCGCGAAGTTCCCACCTCGCCCACGCGCTGGGCGGCGATGCCGAAACTCTTCGCCGTGGCGATGACCCACGCCACGTCACCGGGCCGGCAATAGACCTCCATGCGGTGGCCCATGTTGAAGACGCGGTGCATCTCGCGCGCATCCGCGCCGCTGGCTTGCTGGATGGCCCGAAAAATCGGCGGCGGCGCAAACAGATTGTCCTTGAGAAAATGCACTCCGCGGCCAAAGCGCAGGCACTTCGTCTGGCCGCCGCCGGAGCAATGCACCAGCCCCGCAATGGCCGCGCGGTCTTCGCGCAGGAGCTTGGCGATAACTGGGGCGTAGGTGCGCGTCGGGCTGAGGATGGCCTCGCCCACCGTCATCGTGCTGCCGGGTAATGAGTCCCGGAGTTTATATGGGCCGGAGTACACGAGCGATTTTTTGATGCTGCCGTCAAAGGTCTCGGGATATTTTTTGCGGTAGTAAGAACTCAGCAAATCGTGGCGCGCGCTGGTGAGGCCGTTGCTGCCGATGCCGCTGTTGGGCACGGTTTCGTATTTCGCCTGGCCGAACGAGGCGAGGCCGACGATGGCCAGCCCGGGGCGCAGTTTTTCATGGGTGATGACGTCCTTGCGCTTCAGCACCGCCGCGGCGCAGGAGTCCACGGTCAGCGTCGGCGTCAAGTCGCCCACATCCGCCGTTTCGCCACCGCCATTGACGGCCTCGATGCCGAGCTCGCGCAGGCGGTTGATGAAGTCCTCGTGCCCGGCAATGAGTTCGGCCAGCGGCCCGCCGGGGAAACGCCGCGCGTTGCGGTTGATGGTGCTCGAAAAAACAATGCGGCCCGTCGCGCCGACGCACAGCAGGTCGTCGAGGTTCATCACCAGGCTGTCCTGCGCGGTGCCGCGAAAGACGCGGGCGTCGCCGGTTTCCCGCCAGTGCAGGTAGGCGAGCAGCGCCTTGGTGCCCGCGCCGTCGGCGTGGATGACGTTGCACAGCGCGCGGTTGCCGGTCAGGTGGTCGGGCGTGATTTTGCAGAACGCGCCCGGGAAAAGCCCGCGGTCCAGCTGGTCCACCGCGGCATGCACGTCCGCCTTGGTGGCGGAGACGCCGCGCGCCGCATAGCGGCCGGTTTCAGGTTGGGGGGAGCGGGCCATGTTTAGACGAGCAGTTTTTCGATTTCCCGGCGCAGCGCCTTATGGTCGCGGGTGACGGGAAAATTGGGATTGGCCGCGGCAAAGGCGTCGGTGGGCCGGAAGAGGATGCCGTGATTGGCGGCCTGCAGCATCGCGAGGTCGTTGTGCGAGTCGCCCGCGGCAACGGTGTCATAATTAAGTCCACGCAGGGCCTCGACGGCGCGGCGCTTTTGGTCGGGCAGGCGCAGCTTGTAGCCTGAAATTCGCCCGGACTTTTCCACCTCCAGCTCGTGGCACAGCAACGTGGGCCAGCCAAGCTGGCGCATCAATGGCGCGGCAAATTGCTCGAAAGTGTCGGAGAGGATGAGCACCTGG
>DASZWY010000162.1:0-2785 GCA_035546135.1 Opitutales bacterium | reverse complement strand
CGGGGCAAAGACCATGTCGGCCAGCACATCGAGAAACAGCGGCGCAGACTCGGCGGGGCCGTCGATATAATAAACGGTGCGGTCGAAAGTCGTGTAGGCGTTGATATTGCCGCCGGCGGCCTGGACCTCGGCGCTGATTTGGAGCGGGCCGCGCCGGGCGGTGCCTTTGAATACCATGTGTTCGAGGTAATGTGACAACCCGGTGCCGAGCCACTGGCCCTCGTGCGTGCTGCCGCTGCGAATCCAGACCTGCGCGCTGGCCAGCCCGGCGGCGCGGTCTTCTTTAAAGAGTGCGACGAGGCCATTGGGCAGCACCCAGCGCTGCACCGGCTCGGCCAAGAGGGGGTCGAGGATGGCAGCGGGGTTGACGGGCGCGGAGGGAGGGCGGGATTTCTGCACACGAGTCCGATGCCACGAACGCCGCCCGCGGGCAAAACAATTTCAACCGCCGGGTTTCACGCATTTCTAACCTGGCCGTGACGAAGTTCTCACAATGTTCGTGTAGAAGTTGCCCTAGCCAAAGCCCATTTCCAACCCACCGCTCCAACCGTCCATGAAAATCCGCTCGCTGATTGCCGCCGCCTTCGTTTCCACCCTGTTATCTGCCGCCGCCTTGGCGCAGAACATTGTCACGCCGAACGGCAGCTTGTCGTTCACCGCAGGCGATTTGCTCGTGGAGCGCATGGGCGACGGCTCCGCCGCGCTGACCAGCAACGCGACTCCCATTTTCTTCGACGAATACAATCCGAACGGCACGCTCATCCAGAGCGTCGCCCTGCCGACGACGGGCAACAACACCAGCGGCAACTACGCAGTCACAGACAGCGGCAGTGCGGCTTCAGATGGTTTTATCACGCTTTCCGCCGACGGCCAATATATCGCCTTCACCGGCTACAGCGCCAACGTCGGCACGGGCAACCTCACCGGCAATGTGCGCACGGCGCTCCAGACTGTCGCGGGCACGCTGAGCTACAACGGCACCCTCAGCGTGACCAATCTGGGCACGACAGCGTATGGAAAGAACAACATCCGCTCGGCCTACACCAACGGAACGAATGTCTGGACGGTCGGCGCCAACGGCACCACCGGCGGGGTCTGGTCCACGAATGGCGGCACGCCGACCCAGCTCACCACCAGCGGCAACAAGGCCATCAACGCCGCCGACGGCCAGCTCTACGCCTCAAACGGGACCTCCATCCTCTCCATTGGAACCGGTCTGCCGGCCTCTGGCGCCCAGAGCGCCACGCCGCTGATCACCAGTGTCGGCGGCGGCAACCTGACGCAGTTTTTCTTTGCGGATCTGAGCAACACCGTGGCCGGCGTCGACACCCTCTACATCGCCAACCAGGCGAGCAATACCACGGCGATTTTGAAGTATTCGCTGGTGAGCGGCGACTGGGTGGCGACGGGCAGCGCGAGCATCGGCAGCATTGATTCCGCGGGCGCTTTGGGGCTGACCGGCCTGGCTAACGGCAGCAACGTGACCATCTACGGCACGACGGCCAACACCATTTTCGACCTGACAGATTCCAGCGGCTATGACGGCACTCTTTCCGGCACGGCGGCGGCGCTCATCTCCGCGGGGGCCAACGAAAACTTCCGCGGCATCGCGTTCGCGCCGACGAGCATGGCGGTTGTGCCGGAGCCCGGCGCAATGGCGCTGCTTATCGGCTTGGGCTCGCTGGCGGGGGCGGGCGTTCTGCAGCGCAAGCAAAAGCCTGCCGCTACGAATGCTTCGGCAAACTAACCGCGCTACGCCACTGGCGTGTTTTGCTCGAATTTGAGAGATTCGCCGCCGGAGAAGGTGATGCGGATGGGCTCGCCGCGGCGGACTTCACCGCGGAGGATGGCCTCGGCCAGGGGGTCTTCGAGGTAATTCTCGACTGCGCGGCGCAGCGGGCGCGCGCCGTATTTCTCGTCCCAGCCCTTGGTGAGCAGGAACTCCTTCGCGGCGTCGTCCAATTCAATTTCAATCTTCTGGCTGATGAGGCGCGCCCGCACCTTGGAGAGTTCGAGCTCGACGATCTTCTTCATGTGCTCCTTGCCCAGGCCGCGGAAGACCACGATCTGGTTGATGCGGTTGAGGAACTCGGGCTTGAAGTGGCGTTTGGTCTCCTCATGGATGCGCTCCTTGGTCTTCTCGAAGTCGGCGTCCCCGCCGCCCACGGTGAAGCCCATCGAGGTGGTGCGCTGCAACAACTCGGCCCCGATGTTCGAGGTCATGATGAGGATGGTGTTGCGGAAATCCACGGTGCGGCCGAGCGAATCGGTCAGGCGGCCGTCCTCGAGCACCTGCAGGAGCAGTTGCACGACGTCGGGATGGGCCTTTTCGATTTCGTCGAAGAGCACGACCGAGTAGGGCTTGCGGCGCACGGCCTCGGTGAGCTGGCCGCCTTCTTCGTAGCCGATGTAGCCCGGGGGCGAGCCAATGAGGCGCGAGACCGAGAACTTTTCCATGTACTCGGACATGTCGATCTGCAGGAGGGCGTCCTGGTTGCCAAAGATGCGCTCGGCCAGGGTCTTGGCCAGGTGCGTCTTGCCGACGCCGGTGGGGCCGAGGAAGAGGAACGAGCCAATCGGGCGGCGCGGGTCCTTGAGGTCCGCGCGCGAACGGCGCAGGGCCTTGGCGATGACCTCGGTGGCTTCCTCCTGGCCGATGACGTTGGCCTGGAGTTCCTTTTCGAGGTTGAGGAGCTTCTGGCTTTCCTTCTGCTCCATGCGGGAAAGCGGGATGCCGGTCCAGTCGGAGACGACCTGGAGCATCTCGTCCTCGCCCACGGTGATG
>DASZWY010000161.1:0-11681 GCA_035546135.1 Opitutales bacterium | reverse complement strand
ACGGCGACATAAATATTGGGCCGCGCCCAGAGCAGCACACTCACGGCGACGACGGCGTAAATCAGCAGCCCGCCCATCGTGGGCGTGCCGGCCTTGGCGAGGTTGCGCTGGGCAATGGGGCCGAGGTCGAGCTCGTCGCGAAAAGCCTGGGCGGCCTTGAGCGCGCGCAGTTTATTAAACAACCACGGCGCGAAAAGAAAGCCGAGCAGCAGCGCCGTGGCCGCCGCGCCGAGGCCGCGGAAGGTCTCGTAGCGAAAGAGGCGCAGGGGGCCCCAAAATTTTTCGTAATCGGCGAGCCAGCTTAGCACGGCGCGTGGGCCTCCATCCCGGACCGCAGGCTCTGCGGCAATAATTTTTCAAGCGCATAGACGCGGCTGCCTTTTAAAAAGACGGCGCCGGAAAAATTCATGACCGCGGCCTCAGCCAGTTCGAGGGACACGACGCCGATTTGCGCATTCGAGTGGCCACTGGCGAGCAGGCTGGCGCGGTAATCTTCCGCGTGGGGGCCAATAAAAAGCGCGCGGTCTTGGGCGCGCAGGCGCAGCCCGGCCACACTGGTGCGGTGCAGCGACGCTGCGTTCGGCCCGAGTTCCGCCATGCTGCCCAGGATGTATAAGCGGGGCAGTTCCGCCGGAGCGCGCAAGGCGAAGCCCGCGATGGCGTCGGCCATGGAAGCCGGGTTGGCATTGTAGCAGTCGGCCAGGAAAATTTTGTCGCCGGATTTGAGCAACTCGCCGCGCAAAGTGGCGGGTTTCCAAAGGTGCAGGGCCGCCTGGATGGCATCGTCCCCGATGCCGAGCAGTTGGGCGGTGACGACGGCGAGCGCGGCATTGGCGGCGAGGCCGGGCGTCATTTCCGCGGGGAGATGCCACACGTGTGATTCGCCGCCCGTCTCGAAGATCTCGAGCCGCCAGCCGGCCTCGGCGCGGTATTCCGCGCGGTAGAGGAAAAGCCGTGCGGACGGGCCTGCAGGCGCAGGACCGTCCGCTGACGCCACCACCGCCGCCTGAGCGGGGAGGCGTCGAAAGACATAATATTCGAGGCAGGACGCCGGCATGACGACCCAGCCGCCGGGGCGCACGGCCTGCGCGAGACGCGCCTTCTCGTGCGCGACGCCCTCGATGGAGCCGAGTTTTTCGAGATGCGCCGGGGCCACGAGCGTGATGATGGCGATGTCGGGCTGGATCATCTTCGCCAGCTCGGCCATTTCGCCGCGCTCGCTGATGCCGGCCTCGATGACGCCGAAGCGGTGCACCGCGGGGTCGAGGCCGCACAAGGTGAGCGGGACGCCGAGCAAATTGTTTTCGTTGGCCGACGTGGCGTGGACGGCGGGTCCGAGCAGGAGGCGCAGCAGTTCTTTGGTGGAAGTCTTGCCGGCACTGCCGGTGATGCCGACGATGGGCCCGGGAAATTGCTGGCGGTGGCCGGCGGCAACGGCGCGCCAGGCTTGGGCCGGGTCGGCGACGAGCAATTGCGGCAAGCTAATTTTGTCATTCACCCGCGCGACGATGGCGGCGGCGGCCCCGGCGGCGCGGGCGGCCTCGAGAAAATCATGGCCGTCGCGCTGTTTGGTCTGCAAGGCGATGAAAACTTCGCCGGGGCGCAGTTTGCGCGAATCGGCGACGAGCGGGCCCAACACGGCGGGTGAAGCGCCGTGCCACCGGCCGCCCGTCCAGGCGGCCAAATCGGCTGGGTCAAAGAGCGGCATGGCGCGAGCGAGGGTTGACGGCAATTTCACTTGGGGTTCGCGGCGGCGCGGTGGCGCCACATGAGCAGTTCGCGAGCAACCTGGCGGTCGTCAAAGGGGACAACCGTGTCGGCAAATTCCTGGTAGGTCTCGTGGCCCTTGCCGGCGATAAGCACGCAATCGCCGGGCTGGGCGGCTTCGAGCGCGAGCGCGATGGCGCGGCGGCGGTCGTCCACGAAACGGATGCGGGTGGGCGCGGTGACGCCGGTGCGCATGTCGTCGAAAATTTGCGCGAGCGGCTCCTTGCGCGGGTTGTCGGCGGTGGCCCAGGCGAAATCGGCCCAGCGCTGGACGGCGGCGGTCATGCGCGGGCGCTTGGCGCGGTCACGATTGCCGCCGCAGCCAAACACCACGAGCAGGCGGCCCGCGCAGACATCGCGCAACATGGTGAGCGCGTGGCTGAGGGCGTCGTCAGTGTGGGCGTAGTCCACCAAAACCTGGTAAGGCTGGCCGGCTTCGATTTTTTCCATGCGGCCGGGAACACCCGTGAAATGCGCAAGACGAGGCACCAGCAAGGCAAGGTCGCGGCCCGCGGCCTGGGCAAGGCCGAGCGCGCAAAGGGCATTGAGGATATTATAACGACCGGGAAGATTGAGCGTCAGCCGCGCGCGGCCGCCAGCCCACTCGACTTCGCACTGGCTGCCGCCGGGCGAGAGCACGACATTCACCGCGCGCAACGAGGCGGAGGCGGAAAAACCATAAGTCACGGTCTCGACGCCCGCGGGCAGGCGCTCAACGAGCACGCGGCCATAGGGGTCGTCGATGTTGATGACGGCGACGTGCGCCTGATAACCGGACTCGCCGGTGAAGAGCCGGGCTTTGGCGTTGAAATAATTTTCCAGCGACTCGTGGTAATCGAGGTGATCCTGCGTCAGGTTAGTGAAGGCGACGGCGTCGAAGCGCACGCCGTGGACGCGCGACTGCACGAGGGCGTGTGAGCTGACTTCCATCGCGCAGGATTGGCAGCCGGCCTCGCGCATCTGGTCGAACAGGGCGAAAAGGTCCACGGACTCGGGCGTGGTCTTATAAGAAGGCAAGGTGCGCTGGCCAATTTCATAGCGTACCGTGCCGATGAGGCCGCAGGGGGCGTCGGGCGCGTTAAGCAAAAACTGCGTCATCATCGAGACGGTGGTCTTGCCGTTGGTGCCGGTGACGCCGGTGAGGAAGAGTGCGTCGTCCGGGCTGCGGTAAAAGCGGCGGGCGACCTCGGCCATGGCGACGCGCACGTCGAGCACCTGCGCCCAGGCGACGTTGGTGAATTTGGACGGCGCACGGGCCGAGACGACGGCAACCGCGCCACGGCCCACCGCTTCCTCGATGTAATCGGCGCCATTGACCCGCGTGCCCTCGATGGCGAAAAACAGCGCGCCCGGAACCACGCGGCGGCTGTCCGTCACCAGGCAGGTGACGGCCCGGTCGCTGTCGCCGCGCAGGGCCAGCACAGTCGTGCCGGCGAGAAGATTTTTCAAAGAGTGGTCCATGCGGGCGCGGCCCCGGCGTTCGCCCTCAGCCACGGCCGCGAGACGCGCGGCCAGCAGAAACGGGCTGACACCGAGACTGTTTTCAAGATTAGCGAATCCAATCAAGTTTGTCTCCTTTCATCGCCGTGAGATTATTGCGCCCGCCGGGCGGCTGGATGCCGAGATACTGCACCGACTCGGCGGCGACGTGCTCAAACGCGGGCGCGGAGACCAGGCCGCCAAAGGCGGTGCCGCGCATGCGGGCGTCGTCCACAATCACCGTGATGACGAGGCGGGGGTTCTCGGCGGGAAGATAACCGGAAAAGGTGGCGACGTGGTGGTCGTTGGAATATTTGCCGTCAATGATTTTCTGGGCGGTGCCGGTTTTGCCGGCGACGTTGATGTCGGGCAGCTTGGCGCGCAAAGCGGTGCCGTCGGTGCTGACCACGGCGCGGAGAATGTCGTTCATGTAGTTGGGCTGGTCGACGGTGCGGGAGGCGATGACGCGGCGTTCGGGGGTCGGCGCAAAGTCGAGCACGGTGCCGTTGGCATCAAAGATGCGGCGCACGAGGCGCGGCTGCATCAGCATGCCGCGGTTGGCGATGATGGTCATTGCCTGATGGACCTGCATCGCGGTGGCGTCCACGGAATGGCCCATCGGCATACGGGTAATCATCAGGCTGTCGCGGTCGAAATCGTCGAGCGAGTGGAGCTTGCCGCGCGATTCGCCGGGCAGGCCGAGGCCGGTGACGTGGCCGAAGCCGAAGGCGGCGGCGTAATTACGCAAGAGCACGGGCCCGAGCTTGACGCCAATGTTGGCCGCGCCGCGGTTGCTGGAGCGCGAGACGATTTCCGCGACGGTGAGCACGCCGTTGCTTTCGTCGTCCTGCGGCAGCTTGAGCGTGCGGCCCAGATAATCAATGGTGGGCTTGGAGCAGTCGAAAGTGTCGCTGGGGCGCACGATGCCTTCGTTGAGCGCGGCGGCGGCGGTGACGACCTTGAAGGTCGAGCCGGGTTCGAATACGTCGGTGATGGCGCGGTCGGTCAGGTTGGCCATCGGGAAGTCGCCGTAGTGGTTGGGGTCGTAAGTCGGGTAATTGGCGAGGGCGAGAATATCGCCGGTGGCGGGGTCGCTGACGATGATGGTGACGCCCTCGGGCTGGTATTGTTTGACGAGCTCGTCCACTTCCTTCTGCGCGTAGTATTGAATCATCTCGTCAATCGTCAGCTCGACGTTGAGGCCGTCGGTGGGCGGGACTTCGCGCGTGTATTGGGCGAGCTCGTGGTGGTGGCCGTCGAGTTCGGTTTCCTTCCAGCCGTCCTGGCCGCGCAAATAAAAGTCCATCGCGGACTCGATGCCGCCCTCGGGCGTGCCGCGGTGCGAATCGGCGAGGTCTTTCTTGGTGACAAAGCCGAGGACGTGCGCGGCGAGGTCGCCCCCGGGATAAACGCGATCATACTGGCGGTTGCCGTAGACGGCCTTGATGCCGAGGGCGGCGACTTTTTCATAGACGGACTCCTCAATCTCCGGGGAAATGACGACCCAGCGGTCTGCCTGCGGCTTCACGCTGCCATCCGGCTGGGCGACGTTCTGAATATGCGGAGTGAAGGCCTGCTCCAAATCGGCCACGGGCACACCGATGAGCTTGGAAAGCGCGGGGAGCTTGGCTTCATCGCCGGGGGCGACGAGCTGCGGGTCCACGCCGAGTTCGAAAACGGTGCGCGTGGTGGCGAGGACGTTGCCGTTGCGGTCCACAATCATCCCGCGGCGGGCATGCTCGACGACAAATTTTTCGCGATTGTGCTCGGCCACGGCCTCAAGCTGGCGGTGCTGGAGGACCTGCAGGTCGAAGAGCCGGTAAAAGAGCGCGACGAAACCCAGCAGGATGACCGTGGTCATCAGGCCGAGGCGATAGCGGGGGAGAAAAGCGCGACTCATTGCGGCAAGCCGAAGTCAGGGGCGGAGTGAGCGGAAGCAAAGCGGGTTGAAGGCGCGGACGCAGGCGCGCGGGCGGGCGCACCCTGGGCAAAGCGCAGGGACTCCATCGCAGCGGGCGCAGGACCGACCCAGTAGATCTGCTTGTCGGTCACCGGAGCCAGGGCCGAGCCGATGCGGGCGCGCAGGGCGTCGGGCTGTTCGGCGGCGGCGATGGTGGCGGTGACCTCCTGGTAGCGCAGGCCGGCCAAATACAGGTCGCTGCGCAGCTTGGTGGTCGAAGCGGCGAGGTGCGCCTGTTCCTGGCGCAGGTGGATGACCTCGAGCGAGGTGGCCGCCGCCCCGACGAGGAGGAGCGCGCCGAGACCGAGGGGGAGGAGGCGGAGCCAGTTGGGCAGCGGGTCATGCATGGCGGTGGGAAAAGGAGGTTAAAGGATGGGTGAATTTTTATTATATTTTTATGATATTATTTATTTCAAAAAATTCCCCTCAACCGACGGGGGCGAGGAGGCGCGCGGCGCGGAGCCGGGCGGAGCGGCTGCGCGGGTTAGCGGCGGCCTCGGCGGCGGCGGGCATCAGCGGGCGGCGGGTCAGCAACTCGGCCTGGGCGACGCGGTCCTGCGCGGGCGTCGAATCGTGTTCGTGCTCGGGCCGGCCGCAGAGGCGGTTGAGGAAGCGCTTCACGATGCGGTCTTCGAGCGAGTGGAAGCTGATGACGGCGAGGACGCCGCCGGGCGCGAGCTTGGCGACGGCCTTGGGCAGCGCGGCGGTGAGTTCGGCCAGTTCCTCGTTGAGGGTGATGCGCAGGCCCTGAAAAGTGCGGGTGGCCGGGTGGATGCGGCCAGGGATGCCGCCAACGGCCGCGGCGACGATTTCGGCCAGCGTGTCGGTGCGGGCGAGGCGACCGGTGCCGCGGGCGCGCAGGATGGCCTCGACGACGCGCTTCCACTGGCGTTCCTCGCCGGCGTCGCGGACGGCGGCGGCGAGCTGCTCGCGCGTGGCTTGTTCGAGAAACTCGGCGGCGGTCGGGCCGGTGCGCGGGTCGAGCCGCATGTCGGCGGGCGCCGCCTGGCGGAAAGAAAAGCCGCGCGCGGCCTCATCGAGCTGGAAAGAAGATACGCCGAGGTCGAACAGGACCCCGGCGTACCCGGTTTCATTCAGTCCATCCATCCCCGAGAAAGCGAGATCGTGAAACGCGAAGCGGCGCGGGAACTCGGCGGCAAGCGCGGCGGCACGGGCCTGGGCGGCCGGGTCGCGGTCGAGCGCGGTCACCCGGGCGGCGGGGTCGGCTTCGAGGAGGGCGCGCGAATGGCCGCCGCCGCCAAAGGTGCAATCGAGGTAGTGCGGGGGTTGGGGGGAATGGTGTTGGTGGAGCAGGGCGAGAACTTCGGCAAGCAGGACCGGCGTGTGGCCGGCGGGCACGGCGGCGCGCGGCCCGGGACTGGCCGGGTTCGGCGAGGCCGAGCCTGGGCGATCCGCGCGGGCGCGAGGCGGGCTATCTAATCCGCAATACATTGAGCAGGACGCGCCAGCCGGCGGTCGTGATTTTGGTGGAAGGGCGGCGGCGATAAACGCCGGGGGAAGGGTCGAAAACGGCCCGCGAAGGAATGGTGTAGCCGACGTATTGCCAGGGCTCGGCAAAACCACGCAGGGAACGCGGGAGCGGCTGGCCGACAGGGGGGCGGGAGGGATGGCTCATGGTTTTGTGGTTTGGATTTGGAAATTTTCGTGTAGGATGGGCCGATGGAGCGCGGGATTAATTTGGGCGGGAGCCGGGGCGTCGCCAGACGCTTACAGGCCGTATTTGCGCAGGATGGCCGGGTCGAAGTTGGGCTTTCCTGCCGGCGCGGTGGTGATCGCGGCAATACGGTCGGGCGCCCAGATGTGGAAAGTCGTGATGGTGCCCACGAGGACCGCTTCCTTGTCCAGGCCGGCATAGCGCTTGAGGGCCTCGGGCACGCCGATGCGGCCCTGCGCGTCGCAGCCAAAACGGTCGCCCGTCGCAAACAAATTGATCAGCGCGGCCAGCTCGTCCTTGTCCGCCAGCATCGAGACGTTGGCGACTTTTTCCTCCAGCGCGGCGGTCATCTTCGGCGGATACACCGTGATACTGCCATTGGGATTGGGCAAAGCCAGGTAGGAGCCCTCGGCATCGTCCCCCGGAAAGCGCCATTTCGCGGGCACAGTCAGGCGATTCTTCGCATCCAGAGAATGGCGAAAGGTGCCGACGTAAAAGCCTTTGTCTTGAGCGGTCATTGGCGGTGGAGGGACCCATTATGTGCTCCACTTTTACACATAATCCCCCACATTGACCCACGTCAAGCGATTTGCTGAAGATTTTTTGAAAATTTCACCCTATATGTTCACTGTTTTTATGTTCAGTGAACTATATATGTCGCCCAATTTTAACTTCCCATGACGCAAATTTCCGGAAAAACGGCCGCGTCATCGCCCAAGCGCGTGCGGGCGGACCAATTGCTGGTGGAGCAAGGTTTGGCAGCGAGCCGAAGCCAGGCGCAGGCGTTGATTTTGGCGGGCGTGGTGCGCAGCGGGCCGGACAGCGTCGTGGCGAAGGCGAGCCAGCTGTTGGCGACGGAGGCAAAATTGTCGGTGGACCAGCCGCCGCGTTTTGTCAGCCGCGGTGGAGAAAAACTGGCGGCGTTCCTGGAAAAATTTTCGGTGGACGCAAAAAACGCGCACGCGCTCGACCTTGGCGCCTCGACCGGCGGCTTCACCGATTGCCTGCTGCAACGCGGCGCGGCGGAGGTGACGTGCGTGGACGTGGGCCGCGCGCAATTGCACGCGAAATTGCGCGGGGACGCGCGGGTGACGAATCTCGAAAAAATCAACGCGCGCGAACTGGGCGCGGTGAAATTGCCGCGGGAAAATTACGACATCGTCGTCATCGACGTGTCGTTCATTTCGCTCACGAAAATTTTGCCGGCGGCGTGGGCGCGCGTGCGCGAGGGCGGCAGGCTAATCGCGCTGATCAAGCCGCAATTCGAGGCGACGAAAGCCGAGGCCTCGGCGGGCCGGGGCGTCATCCGCGACGCGGAAATTCAGCAACGAATTTTCACCGGCATCAAAAATTTCGCGGAAACGGAATTGGCCGGCGCAAAAAATTTCGGCGAGCTGGAGTCGCCGATTCTGGGCGGCGACGGCAACCGCGAGTTTTTGGCGGGATGGGAAAAAGCATGACCGCAGGCCCCATGCAACCCGCAGCGCCGCGCCAATCCTACTTGCGTTTGGGTGAAGAATGAATTTAACTGGGTGAATATCTAACTACCGTTTGAATTATTCCCGCCTGGAAAAGGTTGCCTGATGAATGTCCGCAAAATGGCTGGTCTGCTGGCGGCGATGGCTGCGGGCACTTTCATTGCCTGGGTCCCGGGCCGGGCGGCCGAGGTGACGCCGGAGGTCGCCAAATCCACGGTGGATGCGCCGGTGAAGCTGACGGAGGACGGCACGAGTTGGACGCTCGACAACGGCATCGTGCGCGCGACGATTGCGAAGCGTTCGGGCCAGATTTCATCGCTGGTTTATTTGGCCACACCCGCGACGGCGGCGCAGCGGGCGGCGGGCAATTGGGAGGAGGACCCGTCCGCGGCGGCGGCGGTGGGCGGCTTGAGGGATGCGGTGACCATCGACCCGGCCAAGAACAGTGGCGAGCGCGCGGAGGTGTCGGTGAAAGGGGTGACGGGCGGGAAGGTGGCGCTGTCGGTCGGTTCGCCGGGCTCGCCCAACGGCACCGCGAACATGGACCTGGAAATCCGCACGACGCTCGGCCGGGGCGAGAGCGGGATCTATACTTACGCGATTTTTTCCCACCCGGCGGCGTATGGCGCGGCGAGCATCGGCGAAAGCCGCTTCATCCTCGGACTCAACCGCAGCTACGACTGGATTTCGGTGGACCAGGACCGCAACATGCTCGAATGCGCGCCGACGGACTGGGGCACGGGCGTGGTCGTCCACGCGAAGGAGCAGCGCATCATGGACAAGGGCGTGTACAAAAATTCGGTCGAGCACAAATACAGCTACAGCGCGGTGCAATACACGACGCCGGCCTACGGGTGGTCGAGCACGGCGAGCCACACCGGCATCTGGTTCATCAACCCGACCATCGAGTATTTGAGCGGCGGGGCGTCGAAGCAGGAACTCGACGCGCACCTGGGCGACAACGCGAACCCCCCGCCGATTATTTTGGACTACTGGCGCGGCACGCACTACGGCGGCGGGGCGACATGCAGCATTGCCGCGGGCGAGGCGTGGAGCAAGGTCGTCGGCCCGATTTTCATTTACGCGAACGTGCTGGGAAAATTTGCAACGCCGACGCCGGCCGACCTCGACACCCTGGCCGCCACCGCGGGCAACCCGACAGTGCCGGCGGCGTGGAAGGACAATGCGACGGCGCTGTGGCAGGACGCCCTGCAGCAGGCGAAGGCCGAGCGCGCCAAGTGGCCTTACGACTGGGTGCAGGGAGTGGATTACCCGCACAAGAGCGAGCGTGGCACGATCACCGGGCAGCTAGTGCTCGATGATCCGCTGGCGCCCAAGGGTTCGTCGAAGCTGCTGCCGCATCTGATGGTCGGCCTGGCGCATGCGGATTATCAAGCGCCCGGTTTTGGCGGGGGCCTGCGCACGATTGATTACGCGCACGACGCGAAGTATTATCAATTTTGGAACAACGGCGGCGAAGACGGTAAATTCACCATCCGCGACATTCGCCCCGGCCGGTACACGCTGCATGCGTGGGCGGACGGCGTGCTGGGCGAATTCGCGCAGGCGAACATCACGGTGGAGGCCGGCAAGACGGCGGACCTCGGCAAATTGGCGTGGAAGCCGGTGCGCTACGGCACGCAATTATGGGACATCGGCTACCCCAACCGGACCGCGAGCGAATTTCTCAAAGGCGACGGCGACAATTACTGGCTGTGGGGCTGGAACCTGCGCTATGCCCTGCTCTTTCCGCAGGATATAACGTACACCATCGGCCAAAGCGATTACCACAAGGACTGGTTCTTTGAAGAAGTGCCGCATGCGACGAATCTGGATTTTGTGAATCCCGAAGCCAAAGACCCGGCGAACCAGCGCTTCGGGTGGGTCAAGGCGGAGTCGCTGGAGGAATATCCGCAAGACGACCAAATCGGGCCGTGGCGGGTTTATGGCCGGGGCCGCGCGACGACGTGGACGATAAAATTCACCATGGACAAGCTGGTACAAGGTTACGCGGCGCTGCGGCTGGCGCTGGCCGGGGCCGATGGCGGCGGGCTGACGGTGGCGGTCAACGGCCAGGAGGTCGGCACCATCCGCCCGCTGGGCACCAATGCGATTCGTTACAACACCGACAAAGGCGTATGGCAGGAGCACACGCTGCCCTTCGACGCCGCGCTGCTCAAGCCCGGTGAAAACGAAATGACGCTCACGGTGCCGGCGGGCGACCTCCAGAGCGGCGTGGTGTATGACTATCTGCGGCTGGAGTTGAACCAATATTACAAGGTGGATGGAACGCCGCTGACGCCGCCGAAGTCGTAGGCGAAGCGGCTTGGAAGCGGGGGTTGCGGGCGCGGCCGGGCTGGGTCCCTAGGGGCCTCCGCAGCACGCCGGCGGCGGCGCGCCCTACCCTTCGCTGACGCCCGTTGGCCCCTTTTCCTTGCTTTCCTTTTGGGGGCGGGTGGGATTGAATTTTGGGATGCCTGCCACTTCACCGCCATTGCGCCGGATCGCGCTGGTCGTCAACCGGGCGAAACCCGGGGCGGCCGCGCTGGCGGCGGCGTTGGCGAAAATCGCGAAGGCGCGCAAGGTGGCCGTGACGCTGACGGAGGCCTTTCCGATTCCGGCGGGGTTTTTGAAAGGCCAGGACGCGTGCTGCGTGCTCGGCGGCGACGGGACGCTGCTGAGCGTGGTGGGCGAGGCGGTGGCGTCAAAAGTGCCGGTGTTCGGCATCAACCAGGGGAAGCTGGGGTTCCTGGCCACGATTCCGGTGGGAAACGCGCAGGCGGTGTTCGCGCGGCTGCTGGCCGGCGATTACCACCTGGCGCGGCGCACGGTGCTGCGCGCGGAGGCGGCGGACGGGCGCGTGGCGCTGGCGCTCAACGACATCGTGCTGAAGCATCCGGGGCTGTCGCGGCTGATTTCCCTGCGGGTGTTTTCCGATGGCAAATTTGTCAACGAATACCACGCGGACGGCTTGATTTTCGCGACGCCAACCGGCTCGACGGCGTATAATCTTTCCGCGGGCGGGCCGTTGATTCACCCACACGCGCAAGTGCTGGCGGTGACGCCCATTTGCCCGCACACGTTGAGCAACCGCTCGGTGATTTTTGCCGGCAACACGCGGCTGGAAGTACGCGGCATCGGGACCGACGTGGCGCCCGCGGTGACGCGCGACGGGCAGCCGTGCTTTGAAGGCGGCGTGGCGCTGCCGCTGCATGTGTCATTGGACAAACGGACGCTGGCGCTGCTGCAGCCGCCGGGGCACTCGCATTTTGAGATCCTGCGCGGAAAGCTGAAATGGGGCGAGGAACCGGGCGCCGAATAA